>JAUNIR010000015.1 GCA_030523345.1 Lachnospiraceae bacterium | reverse complement strand
TTCAAAAAATTATATCAGTCACCAGAATTAAGTTTTTTTAAAGAAGGTACTGTTAAACCGGTTGAACAGCAGGCTATTCCGGAAAAGAGAGTAGCTAAGACTAAAAAATATAAATTTGAAACAGTAATGGCAGTATTAGCTTTGCTATCAGTTGTTCTAATAATGCTCGTGGCTGGTATTAAAAAGTACCGTTCAATCAATGTGAGATCTAAAGAAGAAGCCGTATCTGTTGATCGTGAGTATGATATGGCGAAAGAAACAGATAGTGATATAGAGGAAAAGGAAACAACAGATGATTTGCAAAAAGTATCGATAGTAGAGGAAAAGAGTAGTGAGAATGTGCAGAACCAAGAATATATTGGATTTTGGATTAATCCAGTGGAGGGTTTTTTTATTTGGATAAAAGATAGCAATGATATGGTAAGTGGATACATGGAAAGTGGAGATGTGGTTGCTGGCTATATTGAGAATGTTGACAAGACAGATACGGGTTATAATTTGCATGTTATTGAAGACTCTTTCGAATCAGAGATTAACGGGGTTGTTGAAGGTAGTGAGTATACTATTCCTTTTAACTGGATGCTTGAAGAAACCGATTTTATAAATATTAGAAATGATAATCCTTATTATTTGGTCAAAGTTCAATTTAATGGAGATTATAGCGAGATAGTAAATAAAAACGAGGAAATTAAAAAAACATATTTCGAATGCATAGGAAAGGTGAAAGAAGTTGCTAGTGCAGTAGGACGATGGAACACCGAAGATTATGACGAGGTTAATAATTGGGCCAATAGCTATACAATTAAACTAGATGACGAGGGTAACGCCATATGTACAGGATATCGTAATATGGACATAGGAAAATATGAACAAATCGGACCGAATAAGTATTTGCTAATATTCAATGTTAGATCTACTGATGAAGCAGGAGATGGATGGTCCGTACATAATGGGTATACGTATACGGTAGAAATGACTGTGGATGGCGACACGGCATCAATTATAGTCAATGATACTGAAGTTATTACTAATTTGACAGATGGCATTATGAGAAGAGTTAGTGATTATAATGATGATATGTAGCTACTTAAATCCTTGACACTAGCAATTTTATAAGGTAGTATATAACTATACAGATTGAATGCAATCTAATTTAACACAATATAAGGACAGGGGAAATGAGTGAAAAATTTGATTTACAGGAATACATGACAAAGGGTGAAGTACACAGTAAAGTTGATAAAGGAATTGTAAAATATCACTTTGAGGTTGGAGCCGATAGATAGGCTCTGGTAAATCCTCCCCTCTTGACATCCCTACTTTGCCATGCTAAATTAGTAAAAGATAAATAAACAAACCGTTGAAGGAGAGTAAGTAGCCTTCGATACTACCTAAGAGAGAACTGCAGATGGTGTGATTGCAGTAGGCAAGGCGATTGTGAATGGGCTCCAGAGGGCGACCTGAAATCGTATAAATGCGTGAGTAGGGGAGACGGAGAGGCACTTCGTTAATAACAGCAGCATATAAATTGATTTATCGAGAGTATGCATTCACTTATATGACACAGGTTAGGTTGATGTTCTCCGATTGCAAGTTGTATGCATTGAGAGGGCATTTTTTATGTCAAGCCGGGTGGCACCGCAGGAAGAATTTACCTGTCCCGACAGTTAGCAGAATGACTGTCTGGACAGTTTTTTTGTTTAAAAGAAACTTAGCAGAAGAAAGTAAATGCCAGAAGTTTTTTAATTAAGGAGGAAGCGTTATGTATCCTACACTTGAAGAGGTAAAGAAAATTGCAGAAAATAAAGAGTACAAGATAATTCCGGTAAGTACAGAAATACTTTCTGATATTCGTACTCCTGTAGAAACTCTTAAGATTTTAATGGGTGTATCAAAGCATAGTTATCTGTTAGAATCAGCAGCGGATAATGAGCTGTGGGGACGCTATACTTTTCTTGGATATGATCCTAAGCTTGAAATAACATGTCTTGATGGGAAGATGAAAATTGGAAGCGAGACTTTCGAGACAAAAAATCCGCAGGACAAAATCAGAGAGGTACTTAAGGATTACAATAGTCCTAAGATTGAAAAACTCCCACCATTCACAGGTGGTCTTGTAGGATATTTTGCTTACGACTATATCAAGTATGCGGAGCCTACGCTTAAGCTTGATGCGGAAGATTCTGAAGGATTCAATGATGTGGATTTGATGCTTTTTGACAAAGTTATTGCCTTCGATAATTTTAGACAGAAGATAGTATTCATAGTTAATATTGGCACTGATAACATCGAGGAGAATTATGCTAAAGCAGAAATCGAACTCGCAGAACTTGTTAACCTTGTAAAAAATGGAGAAGTAAAAGAACCACCTAAGGGTGAGCTTAATTCAGAAATAAAACCATATTTTGAAAAAGATGAATTTTGCGAAATGGTTAATAAAGCAAAGCATCACATTAAGGAAGGAGATATATTCCAGATTGTTTTATCAAACAGAATGGAAGCAGATTTTGAAGGATCACTTCTTAATACATATAGAGTGTTAAGAACAGTTAATCCATCACCATATATGTTCTTCTTTACAAGCTCAGATATGGAAGTTGCAGGAGCATCTCCGGAGACATTAGTTAAATTAGAAGATGGTGTACTACATACATTCCCACTTGCAGGAACTAGATGGCGTGGTAAGACAGACGAGGAGGATAAAGCTTTGGAAAAGGAACTCCTCGCAGATGAAAAAGAACGAGCTGAACACAACATGCTAGTGGACCTTGGAAGAAATGATCTTGGAAAAATAAGCAAGTTCGGTTCAGTAAAAGTTGAGAGATACATGGACGTACTAAGATACTCACATGTAATGCATATAGGATCAACTGTAAGGGGAGAAATCGATGATAAACATGATGCACTTGATGCAGTAGATGCAGTTCTCCCGGCAGGAACACTTTCAGGAGCACCAAAAATTAGGGCATGTCAGCTTATTAATGATTTGGAAGGTAATAAGCGAGGAATATATGGCGGAGCAATTGGCTATATTGATTTCACCGGAAACTTAGATCTCTGCATTGGAATCAGACTTGCTTATAAGAAAAACAATCATGTATTTGTAAGAAGTGGTGCAGGAATTGTTGCAGACTCTGTTCCAGAAAATGAATATCAGGAATGCTTGAATAAGGCTGCGGCAGTAGTTAAGGCAATAAAGGAGGCACAGAAAGAAATATGATTTTACTAGTAGATAATTACGATAGTTTTTCATATAACTTATATCAGCTAATAGGCTCCTTTGATGAAGATATAAAAGTTATTAGAAATGATGAACTCACAGTAGATGAGGTACTTGACTTAAGACCAAACGTTATCGTGATTTCACCAGGGCCTGGAAAGCCAGAGGATGCCGGAATATGCGTTGAGCTTGTGAAGGCAGCCGCTGGAAAAATACCAGTCCTTGGTGTATGTCTGGGACACCAGGCGATAACTGTGGCATTCGGCGGAGTTGTTTCTTATGCAGATCAGATAATGCATGGAAAACAGTCGGAAACAAAAATAGATAAAACATGTGCTATATTCAAAGGATGCGATGATATTATGAAGGTAGCAAGGTATCATTCATTAGCATCGATGAGAGAGTCGCTTCCAGAATGTCTAAAAATCACATGCGAGACTGAAGATGGAGTTATAATGGGAGTGGCACATAAGAATTATGACGTGTATGGACTCCAGTTTCATCCAGAGTCAATACTTACACCAGATGGTGGCAAAATAATTAAGAACTTTTTAGATCTAGCTAAAGCTAATTAAAAACTAGGAGGAAATAAAAATGATTAAAGAAGCAATTGAAAAGATAGTTAACAAAGGTGACCTTACATACGATGAAGCATATGCTGTTATGAAGGAAATTATGACAGGTGAAACAACTCAGACACAGAATGCAGCTTTCCTTGCAGCTCTTTCTACAAAGAGTACAAAGGCAGAAACTACAGACGAAATCGCTGGTTGTGCAACAGCAATGCGTGAGCAGGCTACACCTTGTAATACAGGAATGGAGACAATGGAAATTGTTGGAACAGGTGGAGACGGAGCTCACAGCTTTAATATTTCTACAACTTCAGCTATTGTTGCGGCAGCAGGAGGAGTAAAGATTTCAAAGCATGGAAACAGAGCTGCATCATCACTTTGCGGAACAGCAGATTGTCTTGAGGCACTTGGAGTTAACATTCAGCAGGAGCCAGAGAAGTGTGTTGAGATGCTCAAAAATGCAGGAATGTGTTTCTTCTTTGCTCAGAAATATCATTCAGCAATGAAGTATGTAGGCGCAATCAGAAAAGAACTTGGATTCAGAACAGTATTTAATATTTTAGGACCTCTTACAAATCCTGGAAAGCCAGTATATCAGCTTCTTGGTGTATACGATGAGGCGTTAGTTGAGCCACTTGCAAGAGTTCTTTCATCTCTTGGTGTTAAGCGTGGTATGGTGGTTTTCGGACTTGATAAGCTTGACGAGATTTCGATTAGTGCACCAACAAAGGTTTGTGAGTTTGAAGGTGGAATTTATAAGACATATGAAATTTGTCCAGAGGTATTTGGACTTGCTAGAGCTACGAAAGAAGATATTGTTGGTGGAACACCAGAAGAAAATGCTAAAATATTAAGAGGAATCTTATCTGGCGAAAAGGGTGCAAAGAGAGATGCTGTATTAATGAATGCAGGTTCAGCTTTGTATATTGCTGGAAAGGCTGATACAATAGGTGATGGAATTAAACTCGCTGCAGATCTTATTGATTCTGGAAAAGCAATGGAGACACTTGAACTTATCATTGCAGAGAGTAACAAGTAATTAAAGTTGTATATGATCAGATAAATGCTTGTTAATTGTAAAAGCATTTGTGAGTGGTAAGATAATGACAATACTTAATGAAATCGCAGAGTACACAAAAGAGCGAATTGAAAAAGAAAAAAAGGCAATTCCTGAGGAAGAAGTAAGAGGATTAGCCGAAAAGCTTGCCGTTATGGAGGTTGACATAAATAATCTTGAAAAAGATGGTAAGGCATTTCTTTTTGAAGAATCCATACGAAAAGAGAAGGAGATGTCATTTATATGTGAGTGTAAAAAAGCGTCACCTTCAAAAGGCCTTATTGCAGAACAATTTCCATATATTGATATAGCAAAGGAATATGAAGCTGCAGGAGCAACAGCTATTTCTGTACTTACAGAGCCAAAGTGGTTCTTAGGAAGTGACAGATATTTAGAGGAAATAGCTGAAACAGTATCAATACCATGCCTTCGTAAGGATTTCACTGTAGATCCGTATATGATTTATCAGGCAAAAATATACGGTGCGGGTGCTGTATTGCTTATATGTTCGCTACTTGATACGGACACATTGACTGAGTATATTAATATAGCAGATTCACTGGGACTGTCTCATATAGTGGAAGCGCATGATGAAAAAGAGATTGAGTCTGCGATGAAGGCAAAGGCAAGAATTATTGGTGTTAATAATAGAAATCTTAAGGATTTTACGGTTGACATAAATAATTCTGGAAGACTAAGAGCTTTAGTGCCAGCAGAAACACTCTTTGTGGCAGAAAGCGGAATTAAGACAAGGGAAGATGTGGCAAAGTTAGAAACAATCGGCGTTAATGCAGTGCTTGTCGGTGAAACACTTATGAGAGCAGCAGATAAAAAGAAGATGTTAAATGAACTTAAGGGTATGCAGTAGTTAACATAACGTTGCGGATACACCATATAGGTTAACATAATACAGAGAGGAACATATAATGAGTAATTCAAGAGGACGATTTGGTCAGCACGGCGGACAGTACATGCCGGAAACACTTATGAATGCTGTTATAGAACTTGAAGAAGCCTATAACCATTATAAGGATGATCCTGAGTTTAACAGGGAACTTACAGAACTTTTTAATGAATATGCGGGAAGACCAAGCAGACTTTATTATGCAGAAAAGCTTACAAAGGAACTTGGCGGAGCTAAGATTTATTTAAAGAGAGAAGATTTAAACCATACAGGTTCTCATAAAATTAATAATGTTCTTGGCCAGGCTTTACTTGCAAAGAAAATGGGTAAGACAAGACTTATAGCAGAAACTGGTGCAGGCCAGCACGGTGTTGCAACAGCTACAGCAGCAGCACTTCTTGATATGGAATGTGTTGTATTCATGGGTGAAGAAGATACTAAGAGACAGGCTCTTAACGTATATAGAATGAAGCTTCTTGGTTCAGAGGTAATTCCTGTTAAGACAGGAACTGCAACTCTTAAAGATGCTGTATCAGAGGCTATGAGAGAATGGACAAATAGAATCGATGATACACATTACTGCCTTGGTTCAGTAATGGGACCACATCCATTCCCAACAATTGTTCGTGATTTTCAGGCAGTTATTTCAAGAGAAATTAAGCAGCAGATGTTAGAAAAAGAAGGAAGACTTCCAGATGTTGTAATGGCATGTGTTGGTGGTGGATCAAATGCCATGGGAACATTCTATAACTTTATTGAGGATAAGGATGTAAGACTTATTGGATGCGAAGCAGCAGGACGTGGAGTTGATACTTTTGAAACAGCAGCTACAATTGCTACAGGAAGACTTGGTATTTTCCACGGTATGAAATCATATTTCTGTCAGGACAAATACGGTCAGATTGCTCCTGTTTATTCTATATCAGCTGGACTTGATTATCCTGGAATTGGACCAGAACATGCATGGCTTCATGACATTGGAAGAGCGGAATATGTTCCAGTAACTGATGATGAAGCAGTTAATGCTTTTGAATTTTTATCAAGAGTTGAAGGAATTATTCCTGCGATTGAGTCATCACATGCAGTTGCGCATGCTATGAAAATTGCACCTACTATGGATAAGGATAAAATCATTGTAATTACTGTATCAGGTCGTGGCGACAAAGACTGTGCTGCAATCGCAAGATACAGAGGGGAGGAAATCTATGAGTAGAATCAAAGAAGCATTTAAGGATGGAAAAGCATTTATCCCTTTTATTACATGTGGAGATCCTGATTTAGAAACAACAAAAAAAATAGTTAAAGAAATGGTTGCTAAGGGAGCAAATCTTATCGAACTTGGAATTCCATTTTCAGATCCTACAGCGGAGGGACCTGTAATTCAGGGCGCAAACCTTCGTGCATTGTCAGGAGGAGTAACAACTGATGATGTTTTTAATATGGTAAAGGAATTAAGAGAGGAAATTAGCGTTCCTTTTGTATTTATGACATATGCCAATGTAGTTTTCTCATATGGTACTGAAGAGTTTCTTAAGAAGGCTTCAGAAGTTGGAATGGATGGCCTTATTTTACCTGACGTTCCATTTGAAGAAAAAGAAGACTTTGCGCCTATGTGTAGAAAGTATAGTATGGAACTTGTTAGCTTAATTGCACCTACTTCTAATGATAGAATTAAGATGATTGCAAAGGAAGCAGAAGGCTTTTTATATTGTGTATCATCACTTGGTGTAACAGGTACACGTTCAGAGATTTCAACAGACCTTGAAGGAATGATTAGCCTTGTAAGAGAAGTGAATAACGATATTCCATGTGCAATTGGATTTGGTATTTCGGGTCCTGAACAGGCTGCAAAAATGGCTAAAATATCTGACGGTGTCATCGTCGGTTCAGCAATTGTAAAAAAGGTTGCTGAGTATGGTAAAGACGCAGCACCTGTTGTCGGTGAGTTTGTTGATAGTATTGTTAAGGCTATTCGTTAATAAAAAATATGTTAATAAAAATATGTGGACTGACAGATAAAAAGGAAGTTCAGTATTTAAAAGAGAATAAAGTTGACTTTGCCGGGATGGTACTCTTTTATGAAAAAAGTAAAAGAAATATTAGTATTAATCAGGCAAAGGAAATACTAGGAGAACTGGCCCCTGACATTAAGTCGGTGGCCGTTACAGTTTCTCCAAGTATGGAACAGGTTAAGGAAATAGAGGCTGCAGGCTTTGATTATATCCAAATACACGGTAGTGTGGACGATGATATAATTTCTGGCTGCAGTATTTTAGTATTTAAAGCATTTAATGTAGAAGATACTGATAAATACGAGCATTACCTTACTTTTGATAATATAAAAGGATTTGTATTCGATGCAGGCAAGCCGGGAAGTGGAAAAACTTTTGACTGGAATATGCTTAAAAAACTTGATAGAAAAGAGGATAAGCTATATATTTTAGCTGGAGGCTTAAATGAGTCAAATGTTAAAGAGGCAATTGAGTTTGTTAAGCCAGATGGTGTAGATGTATCTTCCGGAGTGGAACTTGAGGATGTAGTTTTAGATGATGGACGAGTTAAGACAGGTAAAGATCCGGCAAAAATAGAAAAGTTTGTATCAAAAGTCAGAATGTAAATTCTGGTGGAGGGAAAAATATGAATATGTTTGTAGCAGTAATACTATTTGTAGTAGGAATAGTACTAGTAATTAAAGGTGGAGACTGGTTTGTTGATGCAGCAAGTTTTATAGCAAGAGCTGCCAACATACCTTCTTTTATTATTGGAGCGACAATTGTAAGCTTTGCAACTACATTACCAGAAATGATTGTTTCTGTTATGGCAAGCTTAGAGGGTAAAAATGATATGGCCGTCGGAAATGCGGTCGGTTCTGTTACAGCTAATACAGGTATGATAATGGGTATTGCAATGGTGTTTATGATTATTGTAACTCCTAGAAAGACATACCTTAAGCAGTGTGTTATGCTTGTTGTAGCAGGCGTCGTATTATGGGCGGGTAGCTTAACTGGAAATCTTGCACCATGGGCCAGTGTTGTATTGATTATTCTTTTTGTATTATTCATGGTATTAAATGCGGTTGTTGCAAAAGACCAGCCAGAAGCTGAAGAGTCAGACAAACCTGATTTTAGCAAAAATGATATTATGAAAAATGTTGGCTTGTTCATTGTAGGCGCAGTAGGAATCGTTCTTGGATCAAATTGTCTCATAAATGGGGGTTCATCAATTGCAACAGCTCTTGGTGTACCAGAGAGAGTAATTGCTGTTACAATGGTTGCAATTGGAACTTCACTTCCAGAACTTGTAACAACGATCACAGCAATTAGAAAGAAAGAATCAAGCCTTTCAGTTGGTAATATTATAGGCGCTAATATTATTGATCTGTCGCTTATTCTTCCTGTTTGTACTTTTGTTTCAAGCGGAAAATTTGCAGTGTCACAGCAATGTTTATCCATCGACTTTCCAGCATGTATTTTAATATGTCTAATTGCGGTTATTCCTATGGTAGTAAAGGAAAAGGCTTATAAGATTCAGGGAATCATTATGCTTGCAGCATATGTGGCATATTTGTTTGTTACAATCTAATCGGTTTACATAAAATAATATAAGCAACACTGAACATTCATTTACACGCAAAATATTGCAATGAAGTTTACATAACACAGAGAGGTTTATATGAATTTTGTAAAAAAATGGGCAGTTAAAATTATAGTTTTAATGATTGGTCTTACAATCGCACACCTTGGATGCACTTTATTTATTTTAAGTAATCTTGGAAATGATCCATATAATGTTTTAATCCAGGGCTTATACAGAAGTATTTATGGAGCGACAGGACTTGAGTTTTTAACACATGGAAGAGTGCATGTTGTAGTATGTGTAATTATAGTTCTAGTACTTTTGATAGTTGATAAATCCTATATCAAGATAGGAACACTTTTATGTATGATATTTGGTGGGCCAATTATTGATGTGTTTACACTTCTTTTACAAAACATCATAACAGATAACTTGGTAGTAAGAATTATTGCAATGGCCCTTGGAAGTATAATTCTTGCCTTTGGTATGACGATTGTAATAAAGTCAGACTGTGGAACGGGTCCTAACGATTTAGTGGCAGTAGTAATTAGTGACAAGATCAAAAAGAACTTTGGCGTTATCCGGATCATTGTTGATGTATTATTTGTGGCAGTAGGCTTTATGCTTTCAGGAACAGTAGGAGTAGGAACGCTATGTTGTGCGTTTTTAGTTGGACCTGTTGCGAATTTTTTCATGCCAATGAATGAGAAGATAATTAATTCTATATATAAGAAAAGCGGGATTATGTAAACCAACATAGTGGAACGCCGTACCGCGTCATACCGCGTTATGTAAACTAAATTGCAAAGGGTATATTAAACTGAGGGGTTCATTAATATATGGGGTACAATAAAACATCTCTTAGAGCAGAAGAGTTTATTGACGATAAAGAAATACTTGATACATTAGCCTACGCAGAGGCTAATAAAGATAATGTTGATCTGATAGACGAAATTCTTGAAAAAGCAAGGCCTGTAAAGACAGAAACAGGTTATAGATGCAGTGGCCTTAGCCACAGAGAAGCGTCTGTTCTTCTTGCGTGTGAAATTCCTGAAAAAATTGAAAAGATGTATGAAATTGCAGAGGAGATTAAGCTTGCATTCTATGGAAATAGGATTGTTATTTTTGCACCTCTGTATTTATCAAACTATTGTGTAAATGGATGTGTTTATTGTCCATATCATTTAAAGAATAAACATATTCCTCGTAAAAAACTTACGCAGGATGAAGTAAGGGACGAAGTAATTGCTCTTCAGGATATGGGGCATAAGAGACTTGCCATAGAGTCAGGTGAAGATCCTGTAAATAATCCTATCGAATACATTCTTGATTGCATTAAAACAATTTACAGTGTGCATCACAAAAATGGTGATATAAGACGTGTAAATGTCAACATAGCTGCTACAACTGTGGAAAATTACAAAAAGCTAAAAGATGCCGGTATTGGAACTTATATTTTGTTCCAGGAAACATACCATAAGGAAAGCTATGAACTTCTTCACCCAACAGGACCGAAGCATGACTACGCATATCACACAGAAGCCATGGACAGAGCTATGGAAGGTGGAATTGATGATGTTGGTCTTGGAGTTTTATTTGGTCTTGAAAAATATAAATATGAATTTGCAGGATTATTAATGCATGCAGAACATTTGGAATCAGTTCATGGTGTTGGTCCTCATACAATAAGCGTACCAAGAGTAAAGAAAGCTGATGATATTGATCCAGATAGTTTTGACAATGGAATAGATGATGATACATTCATAAAAATAGCGGCATGTATAAGACTTGCAGTACCTTACACTGGAATGATAGTGTCGACTCGCGAATCGGAAGATGTACGTACTAAGATGTTAAGAGTTGGCGTATCTCAGGTAAGTGGAGGTTCAAGAACATCCGTAGGTGGATATGCAGGATATTCAAGCGACGAACGACCACATGATACAGAGCAGTTTGACGTTTCGGACATAAGAAGCCTTGATGAAGTTGTGGCATGGCTTATGGAGGAAGGACATATTCCATCATTTTGTACAGCATGCTATAGAGAGGGAAGAACGGGAGACAGATTTATGGCTTTGTGTAAAAATGGCCAGATTCAGAATTGTTGTCACCCGAATGCATTGATGACACTTTGTGAATATCTCAAAGATTATGCTTCTGATGGTACAAAGAAAATTGGAAATGAAGTAATTGACCGTGAACTTCTCAATATTCCGAACGAGAAAGTTAGAGCAATTGCGGATAAAAATATCGAAGACATAAGAAATTCAAATCGTCGTGATTTTAGATTTTAATAATGGCATGGGCCGGACAGATAGATTTTAGGTTTTACAGAATGAAATTATTGCACACTTCAGATTGGCACCTTGGCATTACTGTCAGAGGTGCATCTAATTACACTCAAGATCAAAAATACATAATAGACGAAATTTTTAGGATAGCACAGGACGAGAAGGTTGATGGCTTGATTATTGCAGGAGATGTTTTCGACAAAAATGTAGCGTCTTCAGAAGCTATTAGACTTTATGATGAGGTTATCACATATATAAGTGATAAGCTAAATATTCCTGTGTTTATTATTGCTGGAAATCATGATGGCTCAGATAGACTGGCGCAGCTTCGTAAGCTTCTAGTGAAAAGTGGTGTATACATTGCAGGAAGTCTTGAGAAAGAACCGCAGATATATAGTGTGGGGGAGACTGATATTTTTCTTCTTCCATGGATTTCTACAGATAAGGTTAAGACTGTATATACAGATGATGCAGAAAAAATTGATTCCCTGGAGTCTGCATATAGAGTAGTGTTAGACAAATACAGAGACAAATTTGTTGCTGGTCATAAAAATATAATTGTATCTCATGCTTTTGTATCAGGGGCCGAAACATCGGTGAGCGACACCGCTGCAGTTGTTGGAAAGGCCGCAATGATTAGCGGAAGTGTATTTGAAGGATTTGATTATGTTGCGCTCGGACATATTCATGGCCCACAAAAAGTTGGTGACAAAATAAGATATTCAGGTTCGCCTCTTGTTTATTCATTTGGAACAGAAGAAAAACAAACAAAGAGTGTAGTAATCTATGACACTAATACAGGTGAACAGAAATTAGTGGCGCTCAAGCCATTTAGAAAAAGAATTACAATCAAAGATACACTCGAAAATATACTTAAAGCAGATTATGATGAGGATATTTTGAATGGATATGTAAGAATCGAAGTTACAGATACATACGTAGGTTATGATACGGCTTCACTTTTCAAAGATAAGTATATCAATTATTTGGAATATTCATGCCCATCAATAGAGGCAGAAGAAGAAAACATTACTATGTCTGTGGAGGACTTGGAAGAAATAAAAAATGATCCAAATCTTGTATTCAAGGCATATTGTGAGGATGTTTTGGGTATTGCTCCATCAGACAGATTTAAAGAAATGTTTGAAAATGCATTAAGCGAATTTGGCGGGGAGGTTAAGTAGTATGAAACCTATAAAAGTTGAATTCCAAGCATTTGGACCATACAGGGGTTATGAAGTAGTTGACTTTAGTCTTTTGTCATCAAAAGGCTTGTTCTTAATATGCGGTGGTACAGGCACGGGAAAAACTACAGTTCTTGACGCAATGACCTTTGCACTTTATGGAAAAAGCAGTGGTGGATTAAGAGATAGTTTTGAGCAGATGCGCTGTAAAAATGCAGACGACAAAACAGATACTTTTGTAAAGATCGAGTTTGAGAATAACGGACAGTTTTATATTTTTGAAAGACGCCTTCAGAAGAAGAGGGTTAATTTGCATAAAAGTTTTGATGGCAGATGGAAAGATCCTGATGGCAACTGGCAGGTGTTTTTTGAAAATACAAAAGAGTCAGACCTTAATAAAAAAGCGGTTGAGATTATAGGGCTTGATTACAGTCAGTTTGTTCAGGTAATAATTCTTCCACAGGGTAAATTTGAGAAACTTTTGGTGTCATCAACCGACGATAAAGAAAAGATTTTGTCAAATATTTTTGGCGAGGATATGTGGCAGAAAATTGCTGAAAAGATTTATTCAGATGCTACAGAGAAAAAAGAAGCTCTTAAGGCAGTTAAAGAAAAAGTAAGAATTAGTCTTATGGAAGAAAATTGCGAAAGCCTTGAAGGGTTAAGACAGATAATTGAAGGCAAAAAGCAGGAAGAAGAAAGTCTTAGTAAGGAATTTAAAGATAGTGATTATGATGGAGTAATTAAGAGAAATTCTGAGTTACTTGAACTTGCTGCACGATTTGAAAAACTAGATGAATTTGCAGATAAGAAGGCTTTACTTGGAAGCCGTAAAGATGAAATAGAAGGGCTTAAAAATACGCTTAAGGAAGCTAAGAGGGCGGCAAAGATTAAGCCTTCCATTGAAAGTGTAGCTGCATGTAAGAAGGATTACGATGATAGAATTAGAGGGTTAGAACAGCTAGAAGAAAATGTTAAGTCTGCAAGCGAAAAGAAAGCAGAAGCTAGTATATTGTTAGAGGAGCAGCTCTTAAAGGAATCAGATATAGAAAAGCTTAAAGCGCAAAAGGTTCAATATGAGGGTAAAATTGATGCTTACAAAGAAGTAGGAACTGCTAAAGAAGAACTTTTTAAGGCCGAAAAATCAGAGGTGGATGCAAGGCAGGAAGAGGATAAGGCTAAGGAACATGTTAGCAGATTAGATGGAACAATAGTTAATCTGCAAAATGAATATAAAGAGCTAGATGAAGAACACAGACATATTTTAGCGGTTTATATAGATGGAATTACTGGGGAGTTAGCTTCACAATTAAAAGATGGCGATGAATGCCCAGTTTGTGGAAGTACAACACATCCACACAAAGCAAAGCTATTACCTATAACAGCATCAAAAGATGAAGTAGAACTTAAGAAGTCCGAACTTGATGCGAAATACGATGAGCTGCAGAAAGCAATTGCAAATAAGGACAATGCAGAAAAAGAATTGAAACGTCTGCACGATAGCACAGAGGGTTTACATAACATAGCGATACAGTGTAAGGCAAAATATGACAGTGTAATTACAAGTCTTATTGAGGGCATAGATTCTTATGAGATTTTAATTAACGAAATTAAGAAAATTGATGCCGAGGTTGAGGCCTTTGCTAAGAAAAAATCGCAGTATGAAGAAGAAGTAAAAAAATATAGCGAAGAATATACTGCTAAGAATTCCATGAAAGATGCAGCTCTTAGTGAAGTAAAGCTTTCCGAAGAGCGGCTTAAGGATAGTGAAGAAGAACTTAAGTCTATGTTAGCTGAATACAATATTGAATCAGAGGATGAAGCAAAAAAACTTATTCGCAGTGATGAAGAAATAGAAGATATTACAAAGACGTGTGCTGATTATGACAGTGAAGTAAAATACTGTAACGAGGAGTTATGTAAACTTAACGAGGAGCTTAATGGTAAAGAAAGACCTGATGCTATATTGCTAAAGAAACAGGTCGATGAGGCACATGCATCTAAGGAATCTTTTGCAAAGAAATTTGCAGTAATAGAGAAAGAAATTGCTGATCTTTCTGAAAAAGAGAAGAGGCTAGCTAAAGAACTTGAAGGTCTTGATGAGAAAATAAATGATGCAGACACAGATTGGGCAATGGCTAAGAAATTACGTGGAGATACAGGTGTAGGTCTTCAGAGATATGTTCTCGGAATAATGTTTTCGCAAGTTGTGGCAGAAGCTAACAAAATGCTAGAACTATTTAATGGTGGAAGATACAGGCTGTTCAGGTCAGACGATAAGTTTGGAGGATCTAATAAGAGTGGTCTGGAACTTAAAGTAATTGATAAGTATAGTGATGATAAAGAAGGAAGATTTGTTCACACTTTGTCCGGAGGAGAGAAATTCTTAACATCACTTGCACTTTCAATCGGAATGTCATCTGTTGCCAAGAGAGGTGGAATTAGAATAGATGCGATGTTTATAGATGAGGGCTTCGGAACTCTGGACGTCAATTGCGTCAATGATGCTATGAATATTCTTACAAGTATACAGGAAGCTAATGGAATCGTTGGAATTATATCTCATATGCCACTTCTTAAAGAACGAATTGCTACGAAGCTTATTGCTGTAGATGATGGGAACGGAAGCCACCTTGTGCAAACAGTTGGATAGGTATTTCATTTGTAGAAATAAAAACAGCAAGCTCAATTATGAGTTTGCTGTTTTTTTCTGTAGTGCGCTTAAGTATGATGTTGCAGTTGTATCAGATATATGATACCCAAGAAATACAAGAATATTTGTTATTAACTCAAGAGCTAATTCTTTTTCTGACTCGGTAGTTACGATTACTTCTAGTTCTAGGAAATCACCTAGGTCCTCTACTTCATCAAGACAAGCATTAATAGAAAACATATCTGTGAATCCATCAATTCCAAGTTCAGCAAGTTGCTTTTTGTCTAAGGATTTAGCATTTAATAGAGTACGATTTTTAACAACTTTAGGCGAAACTGGTGCGTAACCAAGAGAATTTAGTATGCTTACTACGGCATCCGAATCGTCAACTCCAGTCTCATATTCAGGTCTTGATACAGAAATGCTATCAAGCTTTTTGCCTTTGAAATTTAATTGGCTGGATTTTGATTTTGTCGAATGATTAATAGTTTTACGAATTCGTAAAGCGTTGTCATTTGCGCGAATATCGCCACTTACGTTATCAAAGTACGTATCAGTTTCAGTGAGCCTATAAGCCTCGATAAAACCAATAGAGAGAAGCTTTTCCTTAACTTCTGTCATATTATTAATTTGTAACTTAATTTCACATTCAATCATTTTTATACTCAGATATTTCAAACTAGCCAAGGGCAATCCGTGAAATTACTGAACCACCTTATTCATGAATCTTTCAAATCCAACAATAACTTTACTCGCGTCAATATTAATCCAATAAGTGTCATTAACTACATCAACGGACAATTCATAATATGGACGAGCTTCGGTTTTAGAAGAAGATAGGAAGAATATAACGCCTTCTTTAGTGAGCTCTTTAAGCATTTTTTCATATTCAGAAGGATCGATGTCTACATCAGGATATTCCTCGATAAGCTTGTCATTAGCGTCGAAGTATTTTCCTCCTTCTTTAAAAAATCTAAGAATATTAGCATCGAAAAAAGTGATTTCGCATTCAGAAATGTATCTTTCCTCGAGCATTTCGTTACAGGAATTGTCATATCTTGCAATACCGCCATCTGTCATAAGTGTGAGTTTACCATTTGTGTATGAAACTGACGACAGACCAAAGTCCTTAAAACTAAGTGTATTTAGTTCATTTTCACATTTATATTTCATAATAAAACCTCTAGATAATACATTTGCAACAATGGTATAATACCACAGGTGCTAGTGACTTCCTAGCATCTACTACAAACAGGATAATACTAAAATGAAAATAAAGATGATAGCCACTGATATGGATGGCACACTTTTAGATAGTAAAAAGAATATGCCGGAAGGTTTTTTTGACTGGGTAAGTGAGCACAAGGACGTCAAATTTGTGATAGCCAGTGGAAGACAGTATTACGCGTTAAAAAGGGATTTTGTTCCAATCCACGATAGGCTTATATATATCGCCGAAAATGGTGCGCTTATATTTCAGCATGATGAAATAATTCATTGCGATGAAATGCCAAGGGAGGCCGTATTGTACTGTCTTGATCTTATAGACAAGATGCCTTATGCAAAAGCAGTTCCATGTGGTGCAAATTCTGCGTATATAGAAAATCCTACGGATCACGAGTGGGAAGTCTGCACAATGTTTTGTGGAAGACTGGAAAAAACTGATAATGTTAGAAAAGCAATTGAAAATGATAGAATTGTTAAAATAGCAATATATTATGATGCTGAAGATGCGGAAATGCATACAGGAGAGTTTGCTAGTCTACCGAATCATATTATATCTGTGCTTTCAGGTGTTAGCTGGATTGATATATCAACAGATACTGTTAATAAGGGCGAAGCTATGAAAGTAATTCAAAAAAAGTATGATATAGATAGTAAATACTGCATGGCATTCGGAGATTATTTCAATGATGTAGAACTTTTGGAAGCATGCGGTGAAAGTTATTGTATGGAGAGCGGGCATCCGGATGTGTTCAAGCATGCAAAATACATTGCGCCATCTAATGATGACAACGGAGTAATGAGAGTTCTTAATAATGGGATGTATGAATACTAGTATAGTTTTTACAGGCGATATTGGCTTTGACAAGTACATGGATGGAAAATGGGAAGATGAAGCACTCGTTTCAGAAGAGTGTCTTGATTTTTTACGTTCTGGGAAGCACCTTTGCATTAATGTGGAGGGGCCGCTTTCTGTTCAAGAAAAAATTGTTCGCGACAACGGTGTAGTTGCATTAACTCATAGTATGAATCCTGAAGTGGCTAAATTTTTCGATAAACTTGGTGCAGATATCTGGAATATTAACAATAATCACATTATGGATGCTGGCGAGAAAGGGATTAGAGACACTCTTGCAGAAGCTAATAACTATGGAGTAAAAACAATTGGAGCAGGACTTAATCTTGATGAAGCAAGTAAGCCTCTAATTTTAGAAGAAGCAGGCGGCATTGGACTTGTGTCTATAGGATATGAGAGAGCGTGCCGAATTGCAGGGGACGATACACCAGGCTGCCTTAACTTTAGCAGAATGGATGTTGTTAAAAAGCAGATAGAACTAGTCAAGAAATCTTGTAGATGGTGTGTTGTTATTGCCCATGATGGCGAGGAATTTACGGCTCTTCCAATGCCATATACAAGGGATCGATACATGGAATATCTTGACTTGGGGGCAGATATAATTGTTGCTCACCATCCCCATGTACCTATGAACTATGAGACATTGGATAATGGTAAAAAGGCGATTTTTTATTCACTTGGGAATTTTATTTTTGATACTGACTATCAGAGATCACAGTTTAACACTGAGTTTGGATTATTCTTAAAACTTAATTTTACAAGTGATGATTTTAGCTTTGAACCATTTGGAATAAAAATAGATAGAAACACTGATCATATCATAAAATGGAACATTCCTGACATATTTGCTGATGTTCGAGAGGACGAGTATAAAAAGCTTTTACCACTGGCAGCAAAAATGTTTATTGAAAATACAAAGAGACAGCTTAAATACTTAAAGCCTGATATCTATACAAACGCAACAGAAGAGGAATTTAAAAAGAATTTCTATGAACCGCTAAGGTCTGGAAGAGTTCCAGGTAAACTCCTTGATATGCAGATTGTATATCCACTTTCGCTAGATGTAGATAAAAATAATTGGGAAGAGACGGCTCTTACAAAAGTTAAAGACTTTATGTTGGAGCAAATTAAATAAAAAGGTGTAAAAGGTGGATGGGTTTACATAATATAACCTAAATGCAACACACAAAAAACACATTATTATGGTACCGTAAACTCATTACAAAACATTAGGAGGAAAACATGAGTTCAAAAGTATATTTCACAACATTTAAAACAACAGGAAGTGAAAATCTTCTCCAGAAGCTTAACAGGTTAATCAAGACAGCTGGTATGGGAGATATTGACTTTGACGACAAATTCACAGCTATCAAGATTCACTTTGGAGAATATGGAAACCTTGCTTTCCTTCGTCCAAACTATGCAAAGGTTGTTGCAGACTTTATTAAGGAGCAGGGCGGACGTCCATTCCTTACAGACTGTAATACTCTTTATGTTGGATCAAGAAAGAATGCACTTGATCATCTCGACACAGCATATGTAAATGGGTTTTCACCTTTACAGACAGGATGTCAGGTTATTATTGCTGATGGTCTTAAGGGTACAGACGAGACATTAGTGCCAATTAATTGTGAATACGTAAAAGAAGCAAAAATTGGACATGCAATTATGGATGCTGATATTTTTATTTCACTTAATCACTTTAAGGGTCATGAAATGGCTGGTTTTGGTGGTGCTATTAAGAACATTGGTATGGGATGTGGTTCGCGTGCTGGTAAGATGGAACAGCACTGTGATGGCAAGCCACATGTAATAGATGGGGGCTGCGTAGGTTGTGGTGCATGTACAAGAATCTGTGCACATGGTGCTCCAGTAGTAGAAAACGGTAAAGCTACAATTAATCAAGATAAGTGTGTAGGTTGTGGCAGATGTCTTGCTGTATGTCCAAAGGATGCTATTGAAGCTAACTTTGATGACTCTATTAAGATGCTTAATTACAGAATGGCAGAGTACGCATACGCTGTTCTTAAGGACAGACCAAGCTTCCATATTTCACTTATTTGCGATGTATCACCTAACTGTGACTGTCATTCAGAAAATGATATTCCAATCGTACCAAACATTGGAATGCTTGCAAGCTTTGACCCAGTTGCTCTTGATGTTGCATGTGCAGATCTTGTTAACAAGATGCCAGCAAATCCAGGAAGTATTCTTGCAGATAATATTGATGCAGATGTATTCCATGAGGGAGAACATCACGATCACCACAAGCATGATCATTTCGAAATGACACACCCTGATACAGAGTGGAGAAGCTGTATTGAACATGCAGAAGAGTTAGGCTTAGGTACTAAGGACTACGAACTAGTAAGAATTTAAATCATGTATAGATAGTTTAATGGGAACATTATTTGTAATATTAGCAGGCTCTCTTTGGGGAGCAATGGGAATTTTTGTAAGAGGGCTCGCGAAATGCGGGCTCTCAAGCATTGAAATATGTTTTATTAGAATGGTCACAGCTGTTTTTTTGATGACCATATATTTTTTAATATTCAAAAGAGACGCACTGAAAATTAGACTAAAAGACATCTGGGTATTCGTTGGAACTGGTGTTTTGAGCCTAACTTTTTTTGGATACTGTTATTTCACAACAATCCAGATGACCTCTATGTCAGTAGCGGCGGTACTCCTTTATACATCGCCAGTTTTTGTTTTACTATTATCAGCAATTTTGTTTAAGGAAAAAATTACAAAAAAGAAAATTGTCTGCGTAATTATAGCAATACTAGGATGTGCTTTTGTTTCAGGAATTATTGGAGGAAATGGTGCAAATTTATCCATTATTGGGATTCTAATAGGTCTTGGATCGGGACTTGGGTATGGACTTTACAGCATATTTGGAAGATATGCGATTAACAAAAAATATGGTGCATTGACCATTACATATTACAGCTTTTTATTTTCTGCGGTAGCGTTAGTATTTCTAACAAATCCTGTTCAAGTAGTTCAGAAATTATCAACGGGAGATGTTAACATAAATATTTGTTATGTAATCGGAACATCGATAGTGGTCACAATTTTACCATATATTTTTTATACAATAGGCCTTACAAAAATCGAGAATTCAAAAGCAGCTGTATTAGCATGTATTGAACCTATAATGGCAACAGCTTTTGGATTTATTGTTTTTCATGAAATACTAAGTGTCACTGAAATTGTGGGAGTTGTTTTAGTAATTATTGCAATTATTATGTTGTGATGGGTGAATAAGTTTACATAAGTCGGGAAATATAACGGAATGAAATTTAAAGGACAGCCAAGAATGATTTTTGATGCAGTGTTTTTTGCAATCATTACATTCATAGTAGCCAATATTTATATAATAAAAGAGTTTCATGAAACACCATTAGAAAAGGCGGTAATTGTATTGATAGCAATATGCTATCTATTAATGATCATAAGACCATCGCTTTTTATTATGAAACTTGATTCAAAGATTTTAACACTCTGTTACGGTGGCTGTACTTTACTTACGGGATTTTTAATCTCTTCAGTTATGTCCATTTTTTATTCGCTTTTTATAATGGTAAGAGATGTTCCGTTTCATCCGGGAATTCGTGTAAGTCCTCTTTATTTTGGTCTTCATATTTTGGTTGCTGTTTTGGTCGAAGCTTCGTTTTTCTGGGCAGGAATAATCAGGGTTTATTTGTCGTCAACTCAGATTCGAATTAAATGGAGGGTTATAGGAGCGATTTTTGGAATGGTTCCTGTAGTTAATCTTTTTATACTGTTTCATATATTGAGACTTGCATATGCTGAAGTTGTTTTTGAAGATAAAAAGCTAGAACTTAACTATTCGAGAGTTAAGGAGCAGATATGTAAAACAAAATACCCACTACTTCTTGTTCACGGTGTATTTTTTAGAGATTCAAAGCTACTAAATTATTGGGGACGAGTACCAGAAGAACTTGAGAAAAATGGAGCAACGGTTTACTACGGAAACCAAGATTCTGCGTTGAGCGTATGTGAAAGCGCAAAAGATCTAGCAGATAGAATAAGACAGGTGCTTAGAAAAACCGGAGCAGAAAAGGTTAACATAATTGCACATTCGAAAGGTGGACTTGACTCAAGATACGCTATTAGTATGTTAGGAATGGATGACAAAGTGGCTTCACTTACGACTATAAATACGCCGCATAGAGGATGCGAATTTGCAGATTATTTGCTTTCAGTTATTCCTAAATCAAAGCAGATTAAAATTGAAAAGGCATATAACGTTGCACTCAAGAAATTAGGAGATGAACATCCAGATTTCATGTCAGCAGTAAATGATTTGACAGCATCCAAGTGTGCTAAGCGTAACGAAGAAGTTATAGATTCAAAAAATGTATATTATCAGAGTGTTGGATCATGTTTGCGAAAGCCAGAGAGTGGAAGATTTCCGCTTAATATGACTCATTCTTTTGTTAAATATTTCGATGGAAGAAATGATGGACTAGTAGGAGAAAAGTCATTTGAATGGGGTGAAAAATATACACTTCTTGAAAATGAAACTCATAAAAGAGGAATATCTCATGCTGATATGATTGATCTTAATAGAGAGAATATACCAGGATTTGATGTTAGAGAGTTTTATGTAAACCTTGTGGCTGACCTGAAGGAACGAGGCTTTTAATTATCTGATAGCAGAATAAAGTAGTAATGGTCGTAGTATATGGAACGAAACATTGATATAAATGAAATTTCAGATGGAAAAAAATATACATCATCCGACATCGTAAAAATTGGATGTAACGAATGTTATGGGTGTAGTAAGTGCTGCAGGGAAATGGATGGGCTTATAACACTTGACCCATACGATATACATAGGATGATTTCTGGGCTAAACGGTGAGAATTTTGATTCATTAGTTAATCGACACATAGAACTTAGCGTAGACAGAGGAATTATTATTCCGACACTTATGATGGATGCTGACACGAAAGCCTGTACTTTTTTAAATGAGGAGGGTCGATGCAAAATTCATGATTATAGATCTGGAATTTGTAGGTTGTTTCCCCTTGGAAGAGCTTATGAGAATGAATCTTTTTATTATTTTCTACAAAAAGATGAGTGTCCTCATCCTTCCAAAACTAAGGTGAAAATCAAGAACTGGCTTGGGACAAAGGAATTGACGAAATATGAAAAGTTTGTATGTGATTGGCACTACTTCCTAATGGATTTAATGGAGTATGTGAAGTCGGCTTCGGATGAAGAATCAAACCAAATTAATTCAGCAATTTTACAGATTTTTTATAGAACGTCATATGATGAGGAGTTCTATAACGACTTTTATACAAGAATAAACAAAGTAAAAAGCCTTATTTAAGGCTTTTTTTATTGACTGAAACTGTGAAAAAAAGTTATAATTTATCGGTATGTTTATTGTCGCAATTAGTGACAGAAAGGGAGATTATTATGAAAAAAATGAATGTAGTTAAAAAGTTAACTGCAGCATTACTTATCACAGCTATGGCTTTTGGTCTTGTAGCATGTGGTTCGAATGCAGCAGCACCTGCAGCAGAAGCAGGTAAGACAGAAGAAGCAGCAGCACCAGAGACAGAAGAAGTCGTAGCAGATGGTGATACAACAGTTAGCGCTTCAACTGTTTATAAGATTGGTATTTGTAACTATGTAGATGATGCTTCACTTAATCAGATTGTAGAAAATATTCAGGCGCAGCTTAAGTCATTAGAAACATCTGAAGTAAAGTTTGAAATTCTTTATGATAACTGTAATGCAGATGCAACAGTTCTTAACCAGATTATTGCAAACTTCCAGGCAGATCAGGTTGATTTAATGGTAGGTGTTGCTACACCTGTAGCAATGGCTATGCAGGCAGCAACAGAAGGAACGGATATGCCAGTAGTATTTTCAGCAGTATCAGATCCAGAAGGTGCTGCACTTGTTGAAAGCAATGCCGCTCCTGGAGCAAATATCACAGGTACATCAGATTTCCTTGACACAAATGCAATTATGAACCTTATCTTAGCTCAGAACCCAGATGCAAAGAAGATTGGTTTCTTATATGACCAGGGTCAGGATTCATCAACAACACCTATTACAAATGCAAAGGCTTACCTTGATGAGAAGGGTATTGAATACGTTGATCGTACAGGTACAACAACAGATGAAGTTATGCTTGCTGCAGATGCACTTGTTGCAGATCAGGTTGATGCAATCTTTACACCAACAGATAACACTATCATGACAGCTGAACTTTCAATTTATGAGAAGTTCATTGATGCAAAGATTCCACATTATACAGGAGCTGATTCATTTGCACTTAATGGTGCGTTCTTAGGCTATGGTGTTGACTATGCTAATCTTGGTGTAGAGACAGCTAACATGGTTTATGAAATTCTTGTTAATGGTGCAAATCCAGCAACAACACCTGTCATGACATTTGACAATGGTACAGCAACAATTAATACAGAGACATGTGAAGCTATTGGTTTGAACTATGACGATATTAAATCAGTGTTTGCACCTATGTGTACACAGGTTAATCCAATTCAGACAGCAGAAAGCTTTGAATAATTTGAGGAGAAATCATGTCCTTAGCTATTGTATTTAATTTAGGAGAAACAGCATTACAACTTGGACTTATTTGTTCGCTTACAGTTTTGGCACTTTTTTTGAGCTATTCAATGCTTAATGTTTGTGACCTTTCAACAGATGGATGCTTTACATTTGGGGCATGTGTTGGAGCTGTAGTGGCAATTTCTGGTCATCCATTATTATCGATTCCTGCAGCGATGTTAGCAGGTGTTATTTCTGGATTTGTTACAGCTTTTCTTCAGACAAGAATGGGAGTTGATAGCCTACTTGCGGGTATCATTGTTAACACTGCTCTTTATTCTGTGAATATTGCAGTTATGGGAGGGTCATCCCTTCTTAACATGAATAAAACAGAGACAGTATTTACAATGTTTAAGTCAGCTTTTAATAATTCAACAGTAGGTAGTAGGAATATACTAATAGTCACAGCAATTATTGTTGCTGTAATAATTGCATTCCTCACAATGTTTTTAAGAACAAGGCTTGGTCTTGCAATTAGAGCTACTGGTAATAATCAGGACATGGTTAAATCATCATCAATTGATCCAGTATTTACGACGACAGTGGGACTTTGTGTGGCAAATGCTTTTACAGGTCTCTCTGGATGTCTCTTAGGGCAGGCTCAGAAGTCTGTCAGCATAGATATAGGTTCTGGAATGCTCACAGTTGCTCTTGCTTCACTCCTTATTGGAAATACTTTTATGGGAAAGGGAAGCATACTAAAAAGAGCAGTAGGTGTAGTATTAGGATCGGTTATATTTAGAATTGTTTACACAATTGCATTGAGATTCAATATGCCGGCATTCATGCTTAAGTTTGTTTCTTCTGTAATAGTTGTAATTGCAATTTCAGGACCATACTTAAAGAGCCAGTATCCAATGCTCTTAAGAAGACTTAAAGCAAAGAAGGGAGGTAGTGAAAATGCTTAAATTAACAAATATCACTAAAACCTTCAATGCAGGTACTGTTAATGAGAAGACAGCACTTTCAGGAGTAAACCTTCACTTAAAGCCAGGCGATTTTGCAACAATAATTGGTTCGAATGGTGCAGGAAAGTCTACAATGTTCAATGCAATATGCGGCGACTTTATGACAGATACTGGATCGGTAGTGCTTGACGGTGAGGATATTACTTTTACAAAGGTTCATGAAAGAGCTAGAAGAATAGGAAGACTTTTTCAGGATCCTATGAGAGGTTCTGCACCAGGCATGAGTATTGAAGAAAATCTTAGTCTTGCAGCTGGCCATGGTGGATGGTTTTCGAGTATTTCAAAGGAAGACAGAGCTAGATTTAGAGAAAGACTAGCGCTCCTTGGGATGGGACTTGAGGATAGAATGAAACAGCCTGTAGGCCTTTTGTCAGGTGGACAGAGACAGGCACTCACACTTATGATGGCGACTCTTGACGTGCCGAAGCTTTTACTTTTAGATGAGCATACGGCCGCTCTTGATCCAGCTACAGCTGAGAAAGTGCTTGAAATAACAAATAGTATCGTTAAGGAACATAAGATTACTACTTTGATGGTAACTCACAATATGCAGAATGCACTTGATATGGGTAATAGAGTTCTTATGATGGATAGTGGTAAGATAGTACTAGACATAGATGAGGAAGCAAAGAAGGGACTCGGCGTAAATGATCTTCTTGATAAGTTTAAGGAGGGTTCTGGAAAGGCACTTGATAACGATAGGATTCTGTTATCTTAAATGTGATTGCAAATGGTCTTGCTGTGAACTTATGACATCATAGCAGAGAGAATAATTTGTATATAAAAAGCGTAGTGGAGTAAATCCGCTACGCTTTTATCATATTTGTCCTATTTTACCATTACTACAAGTACTTAATTAATTCATCATATATGCTAGCATAATGCTCATCTATAAGTCCGAAATCCATTTCCTTGTAAGACCATACACTTCTTGAAATTCCATATTCTTCGAAGGCGGCGTTAATATCCTTGAACCAATTAAGAGTGCCTTCTGGATCGGCTCTGTCTATAACACCGTATTCACCACAGTATAGTGGGACATTGTATTTGTCTGCTATATCAACAGCTTCTTTGAAATAACGTTTGAAGAACTCTTTGTCACACATTGTGCCATCATAACCTTTAGTAAGGCCAGCGTAGAATTCACCAATTGTTTTGACAGCGATTTCGTAGTACTCGCCAAGATCTTTAGGATAAGAGATCTTGAAATCATCGGTCATTCCAGGAACCCAATAAGCTGCCTGGTGAGTAAATATAAGTGGTTCATAGCAGTGGAAGTTAAATGCTATTTTATTATCATATGGAGCCTTGAGCTCTTTAACAGATACAACGCTGTTGTTTCTTGTGCCACCAATAAGAATCCAAGAATCAGGTGCGTTTTTTCTAATGACTTTTATTGTTTCTTCTGCTATGTCATTCCACAAATCTTTAACATCTGGATCAACAACTTCATTAAGAATTTCAAACGCCATGTTTTCAGGATATGAACCGTATCTTTTTGATAATTTGTCCCAAAGCTTTTTGAATCTGTCTTGAAGCTCTTTGTCTTCAAAGAAACCTTTGCAGTTTTCAGCATCATCAAAAATGTAACCGGCAGCTTTATGAAGGTCTAATACCATGTTAAGACCGTATTTTCTACACCATTCAAAGCAGTTGTCAATGTGCTTGTAACCGTTTGGCTTGTCTGTGCCATCCTCGTTCTCAATTACTGAATAGTCAATAGGAAGTCTTATATGATCAACTTTTGTTTCGGCAATTTTTTTAATATCTTCTTCCTTGATGAAAGTGTTCATATGCTCATCTGTTAGCTCGTGCTGGGAGAGCCAACCACCAAGATTGATGCCTTTTGTGAAACCGTCAAAATTACGCATTAGTATAACCTCTCTTTTTTGTAATAAATTGATAAAAAATTAAGCTTCTATCAGTTATTTTTTTACCATATTACATTTGTATAATTCAAGAATAAAATATATAATTATACATAGTTTAGACTACAAATATTGAAGGAGAATCAAGGATGAAAAAGTTTTTTGACGAGTACAAGAAGTTTATATCCAGAGGAAATGTTATGGATATGGCTGTTGGTATTATTATAGGTGGTGCATTCACTGCAATAGTTAATTCAGTCGTAAATGATATTGTAATGCCACTTATCTCTGTATTAACTGGTGGGGTGGATTTTGCAGCACTTAGTATCAAGCTTTCTGACGCAGAAGATGCTGCATCAATCAACTATGGAGCATTTATTGCATCAATAATAAATTTCCTTTTGATTGCGTTTGTTCTTTTTTGTATCATCAAAGCTATGAATAAGATGAGAAAACCAGAGCCAGAAGCAGCTCCTACAGAGAAGGAATGTCCTTACTGTAAGTCAAAAATTAACATAGCTGCTACAAAGTGCCCATGTTGTACATCAGATGTTGAATAATTAGGCGTTTTTTCGCTATTATAAATTGACATGAACACTAATTAAATGTAGAATAAAATGTTAGATGGAACAGAGTATAAATAGGGATTATCTTATACTATATAGAGGAGGACATTATTATGTCACGTATTGCAAAAATTGTTTCAGGAATAGTTATCGCAGCTATTGTTGCATCAGTAACAATCATGCCAGTTAAGGCAGATGCAGCTTCAGACGGTCTTAATGCAGGTCTTGCATACCTTCAGCAGCTTGCAGAACAGGCAGCTAAGGATAAGGCTGCAGTTGAAGCACAGGCAGCAGCAGGAATGGCAGCAGCAGTCGCTCATCAGGAGGATATCGCTAAGGCAGCAGCAGCAGGAATGGCATCAGGCCAGGCAGCACTCGATGCAGCACAGGCAACATGTGTGAATGCTGCAAATACAAGAGAAGCACAGGCGGCAGCAGGAATGGCAGCAAATCAGGCAGCTATTAGTGCAGCACAGGCAACATGCATCAATGCAGCAGCAGCAAGAGATGCACAGGCAGCAGCAGGTATGGCAGCTGCAATTGCACGTCAGCAGGAGCTTGCAGCTGAAGCAGCAGCAGGAATGGCATCAGGCCAGGCATACCTTAATGCTATCGCAGCTAAGACAGCAGCAGATGCAGCATGGGTACAGGCACAGGCAGCAGCTGGTTTACACTAATTTATTTCAGGTAAAAATGTTTTACACATTAAATTTATAGGAGGACACTAACATGTCACGTATTTCAAAATTATTAGCAGGTATTATGGCTGCAACAGTTGCAGTTGCAACAGTAGCTGTTCCAGTTAAGGCTGATTTAGCTTCAGACGCAGCATGGGTACAGGCACAGGCAGCAGCTGGTCTTGCATCAGCACAGGCAGCACTTGATGCAGCACAGGCAGCAATTGCTCCAGCAGCAGCAGACAGAGATGCTAAGGCAGTAGCTGGTCTTGCATCAGCACAGGCAGCACTTGATGCAGCACAGGCAGTAATCGCTCCAGCAGCAGCAGACAGAGACGCTAAGGCAGCAGCTGGCGTTGCATCAGCACAGGCAGCAATTGACGCTTCAAAGTCAGTATGTGCAACAGCAGCAGTAGACAGAGATGCTAAGGCAGCAGCTGGTATTGCAGCAGCACAGGCAGCACTTGACGCAGCTAAGGATGCAATCGCTCCAGCAGCAGCAGACAGAGAC
The DNA here is from genome assembly GCA_030523345.1 of Lachnospiraceae bacterium. Classification (GTDB taxonomy): domain Bacteria; phylum Bacillota; class Clostridia; order Lachnospirales; family Lachnospiraceae; genus UBA2868. The sequence goes on along the minus strand of JAUNIR010000015.1, from coordinate 9,336 downwards.
GCTAAGGCAGCAGCTGGTATCGCAGCAGCACAGGCAGCACTTGATGCAGCTAAGGATGCTTGCGCAACAGCAGCAGTAGACAGAGACGCTAAGGCAGCAGCTGGTATTGCAGCAGCACAGGCAGCAATCGATGCAGCTAAGGCAGCAATCGCTCCAGCAGCAGCAGACAGAGATGCTAAGGCAGCAGCTGGTATTGCAGCAGCACAGGCAGCACTTGATGCAGCTAAGGCAGCAATCGCTCCAGCAGCAGCAGACAGAGACGCTAAGGCAGCAGCTGGCGTTGCAGCAGCACAGGCAGCACTTGACGCTTCAAAGTCAGTATGTGCAACAGCAGCAGTAGATAGAGATGCTAAGGCAGCAGCAGGTATCGCAGCAGGTCAGGCAGCAATTGATGCAGCTAAGTCAGTATGCGCAACAGCAGCAGCAGACAGAGAAGCTAAGGCAGCAGCAGGTCTTGCAGCAGCACAGGCTAATCTTGATGCAATCGCAGCTAAGACAGCAGTAGATGCAGCATGGGTACAGGCTCAGGCAGCAGCAGGTCTTAAGTAAGATTAATAAAACTGTTTTTTATAAAAAAGCCTCAGGAAACTGAGGCTTTTTTTATTTTATGTAATCTTGAACGACATATTCATATCTTGTAAAATACTATAATGGGTTTAATGTAGGATTACTATGCCTTTTTGTGCTTAGTAGGAAGTATTAAATCTAGTTCAATACAAAGTGTGGTGAGTTTCTTGCGTGAGATAATTGATAAACTTGTCGATGGAGTTTTCGAGTATGATACCGATAAACTTTTATTTGATGTACAGTCAATTGAGGTAAAACTTAGCACTAAAGAAATTCACGAAGGAACAATTCATATAACATCAGAGGAAAATACTCCTGTTAAAGGTTTTATCTATTCATCAAATATGAGATTTGTTGTAAGAGAAACCGAATTTAATACAAATGATTTTATTGTTGAATATATCTTTGATCCTACAGGTCTTGAGGCTGGTGATGTAGTAAAGGGTGATGTTCAGATTGTATCCTCTGCAGGTGAGTATTATTTGCCATTTGAGTTTACAATTTTATCAGCAGCTAAAGATAGCAAAGTGAGCGGAGTGCGTAATTTGTTCCATTTTACGAATCTTGCGCAGACTGATTTTACTGAAGCGACTCAGATATTCTATACACCAGATTTTGTAAGAGTATTTGATGGTAACGATAAATCTAACCTTACGAAATATAGAGGCTTTTCTAACAATAAAGGAGATCGTCAGTCGGTGGAGGATTTCCTATGTAGCATTAATAAGAAAAAGCCGGTAGAACTCATTGTAGAGAAGAATGTTTTTGAGTTTTCTGAGGTAACAACTAAGTTAAGATGCGAGCTTTTAGTAAGGAAATCAAACTGGGGATTTATAGAGGCAAAGATTTCAACAGATGTTGATTTTATTGTTTTAGAAAAAGAATATATTCATAATGAAGATTTTAATTCTCCAGAATATAAGCTTGTATTTACAATTGATGATGACAAGTTACACGAAGGCCGTAACTATGGAACAATAAAGGTATCCAACAAAAATAATGATATAACAATAACAATCATTGCTATGCAAAGAGGTGGAGATAAAGCAAAGAGAGCAGTAAGGAAGGAATCGAAACTCCTTCAGTACAGGCTAATGAATTGTTATGTCCGCTTTAGAACAAAGCAAATGAATACTAATGGGTGGGTAAGAGAATCGATGAAGGTTGTGGAGAGAATGAACCTTCTTGATGATAAAAACCCTATTTCAAGACTTTTTCAAGCACAACTTCTTTTAGTGGAGAATAGAGTCAGTGAAGCTAAGTGGATACTTGAACATGTATTCAATGAAATGAAAATTATTGAGCATGATGATGAATGCTATGCTTATTATTTGTATCTAACAACGCTTATAAAAAGAGAAGATCAGTATGTAGATGATGTGACTGCAAGAATAGCATCATACTATTCGTTATATCCTACGAGTATGCCACTTTTATGGATGCTTATATATCTTGATGAGGAACTTAGTGGAAGTGCAACTAAGAAATTAAGTGCTATAGAACAGATAACAAAAATGGGTGTTCATAGTCCGATTCTATTTGTGGAAGCATACAATGTATATGTTGCAAATCCTCAGATAATTAGTAAGCTATCACCTTTTGAAATTGAGGTGTTAAATTTTGCTGTTAAAAATGGAAAAATAAGTGGGGAAATAATTGGCCAAGTTTCAATGCTTGCGTTGAGACAAAGGGAATTTTCAAAACGTCTGTTAGATTTATTAATTAACATATATGGTCTTTATAATGATCCGGAAATTGTTGAAGCTATATGTACAATGCTTATAAGAGCAGATGTTACAGATAACGTGTACCATAAATGGTACAGAGAAGGTGTTAAGCTAGAGTTAAAGATAACAAAACTCTATGAATATTTTATATACTCATCATCCCTTAAGTTAGAAGAGGGAGCACTTCCTAAATCGGTAATAATGTATTTTGGATTCCAAAATCGTCTGGATTATGAACGTAAAGCATATATATATGCTAATCTGATTAAATATAAAAACAGAATGCCTGACCTATATGAGTCAAATAGGGAGAACATTTTAGTATTTGCCATTGAGCAGGTCATGGATAATCATATTAGCGAACATCTGGCTATGATTTATGAAGATATTTTGTTGCCAGAGTTTATAAAGCCTAATATGGCTAATAATTTATCTTCTATTATTTTTGCCAGAATGATTAGGACAGATAACAGAAAGTATAAAAATCTCATTGTAGTGTGTGATGAGTTTGTAGATGAATTTGTATATCCGATTGATGACGGTAGAGCGTATCCGAGAATCTATACTAAGAATGTATCACTCTTCTATGAGGATGAGGCCGGTAAGCGTACTTATGTGGAGACCGAGGAAGCAAAGCATATTATAAATGAAAACAATTACATTCATATAATTAAAAGATATGTTACAGGAAACTTACCATTCTTCTTATATTTATGTGAGGGTAAGAGACAGTATATTTCAGTTGAAGAAGAGAATGCTGATTTTTGTAGAGATCTTGTTGAGGCGGAGAGCATTTCGGCAAGCCTTAAGTCAGAGATAAGAATGTCGCTTTTACATTATTATTTTGATAGAGACAGGATTTCTACTCTTGATGAGTTCCTTCTTAACATCAACGTTGCGGAACTTACATCAAGAGAGCGTGGCGAGCTTATAGATTTCTATGTTAAGAGGGCTATGTATGATCAGGCTTATGATCTCATAACTGTTTATGGTGATGAATTAATTTCAGCCAAGTCGCTTGTCAAGGTTTGCTCACATATGATAGAGAAGACTGATGGTGTAAGGGATGTTATGCTTACAGCTATTGCCTATAGTGCATTTAAGAATGGTAAGTATGATGGCAACACCATTGATTATTTAGTTAATAATTATGGTGGACTTACTAAGGAATTAAGGGATTTGTGGAGAGCGGCAAAGTCATTCGATACCCAGTGCTATGTGTTAACTGAGAAACTCATTATTCAGATGCTCTTTACAAGGACAACAGTAGGTGAGAAAGAATATATATTTGAAGACTATGTTTCAAGTGGTGCGTCACCTAGAGTTGAGATGGCATATTTATCATATGCGGCATATGATTATTTTGTTAAGGAAAGAATTACAGATAAGAGCATTTTTACAAAGATTGTAGATAATTACAGACAGGGAGAACCATTAAATGATGGCTGTAAGTTAGCAATTCTTAAGTACTATACAGATAATGAGAAGGAAATCACAGAAAGAATTAAGGATATGATTATAGAATTTATCCAAGAATTCTTACATAAAAATGTGTATTTCAAATTTTTCTCAGAGTATGTGGAAATAGTTCCAGAACTTGCTGCATTCCAGAGTGCTTTGTTTATTGAATATCGTACTAATCCTAAGGCAAGGGTTGTGCTTCACTATATTCTTGATGATGACGAGGACGATACATATAAGACTGAAGAAATGAGAAACATGTTTGGTGGTATTTTCTCTAAGGAGTTTATGCTTTTCTTTGGAGAAAGGCTTCAGTATTACGTTACAGAAGAGGTTGGAGGCAGAGAAGTCCTTACGTTATCTGATTCTGTAAGCATTGATGAGACTGTTAATGATGGAGTTGATTCAAGATATAACATACTTAATTCAATGGTTGTTGCTAAGACATTAAGAGATGAAGCAACACTTATTGACCTTATGGAAGAGTATGCTATGGAAGATGCATTTACTGAGAGAGTATTTAATGTAGTATAAAAATGACAGAATACGTAATAGGTTATGATTTAAATGAAAATGTGAGCCAGATAAGTTTTTCTGAAATACATGATGGAAGACTTAAAGCAGTTGGAGGAGATGGCAATGATGAAAAGCTAGGTATTCCTACTGTTTTGTGTAAAAGAAATGGTGTGAATCAGTGGTATTTTGGTAGAGAGGCAATAACTTGTGCTAACAGAGGTGACGGAACTCTTGTTGGTAAATTGCTTAGTTTTGCAATTTCTGGAGCAAGACTTGAGATTGAGGGAGAGGCATACGATCCTATAGATCTTTTAATATTGTTCTTCAAACGTTCACTTAACATAATTTCTGCTTATGTAAACCCAGAGTCTGTTGTGAAGCTTGTTATTACTGTTGATCATCTTGATCAGACTATGATTGATATTTTAGAAAAAATAGTTGCAGCAGTCTCTATCGATAGGGAAAATATAGTATTTCAGACATATGATGAAAGCATTTATTATTACATGATCCACCAGGCTTCGGATCTTTGGCAGAACAATGTAATGGTTTTTGATTATTCTACAGACTATATGAAGTCATACGAGTTATGGATGAATAGAAATACAACTCCAGTAGTTGGATTTGTAGATTATGTAGGATATGAACATATAAAGCTTCCTAAATTTATGATTGGAGAGGAGTTCTCTGATAATAAAGAAGAAAGTCTTGATGAATTAATTCTTCAGACAATTAGAAGTTACTTTGCAGGAAGAAGCATAGGAGCGGTATATCTGATTGGGGAAGGATTTGAAGGAGACTGGTTTAAGAATACTAAGAATTTTTTGCTGATGGGCAGACATGTATTCCAGGGCAAAAATCTTTATTCTAAGGGAGCATGTTTTTGCGCATCAGACAAATATGCTCCAAAGGAAATAAATAGGAGTCATATTTTCCTTGGAAAAGACAAACTTAAGGCAAATTCTGGCCTTAAAATGAGAGTTAATGGCAAGGAAGAATATGTTGTTTTAGTTGACGCCGGAGAGACGTGGTACGATGCTGAAAATGCATTGGAGTTTATTTTGGAAGAGGGCAATAGTGTAGATATTATTGTTACACCTCTTGATGGTGGCAGACAGAGAACGGAAGAAATAGTACTAGGCGGATTGCCAAATAGACCAAATAGGGCAACAAGATTAAGACTTGAGGCTACGTTTGAGTCAGACGTTAAGATGCATATAAAAATATCAGACTTAGGATTTGGAGAATTTTATATAAGTTCGGGAAAAGTCTGGGAAAGGGATATAGAGTTTAAGCTGTGAGTAAGTTAATTCTCTGCAAGGGCAGATTATCAGAAAATCCTTACTACATCGTTGGCCTTGGTATGAATGTATATTCTATCGAGGAGCTTTGCTATTACTTTGTCAAGGATGCGTATATCCTGGACAATGATGTAATGGACGATAAATTATGCGATTTTATAGCTGATGAATTGGGTCTTACTGACATAGCGGATGCTCTCAAATCTCTTATATATAGAGGCGCTTCTCTTGGACAATTTGTTACTCAGCTTCTTAAGATGACAGGATATCTTGAAGATGATGAACTTGCTAGAATCAAACAGGTATTAGTAGATAATGCGTCCCTAAGTTTTGTTGAAAAAAGAAAGAAGAGAGCTGATAATCTTTTAGAAGCAAGAAAGTATACCCGTGCGATAGATGAATATCAGTATATGCTAAATAGAATGAAGAAGTCAGAAGAACCAGAGATGTATGCGTTAGTGCTTCATAATATTGGTGTTGCATATGCAAGAATGTTTATGTATGACAAAGCATCATATTACTTTAAAGAGGCTTCGGTTATAAGTGATGATAAGGAACTATTAATTCACTATCTTCAGTCTTTAAGGCTTATAATGAAAAAAGATGCTTACGAAAGATTTGTGTTACGAATGGGTTATGCAGACTCTATCATAAGAGAAGCTGAAGAAAGGCTTGCAAGTGCTAAAAACGAGGATGTAGATTCCGACTATACAAGGGACATTGAAGAAATAAAAGAATTAAGATCCGAGGGCAGGATAAGTGAGTATTATTCACAGATAGATAAAACTTTTGCATCCTGGAAACAGGAGTACAGAGAACAGATGATTGCACGAAGTGCTAGATAAATTATTAGTATGAGTTTTTTTGATTGGATTTTAGACAAATTAGGCTTTTTTGAAGACGATGATGAGTATGGATTTGAACTCCCTAACTTTACTTTAGAAGGGGATGATGCAAAGTCTATTTCTGATGCAGTTAGTGGAGAAAGTTTACTTAGAAGAGATTTAAACGTTCATAATGAGGTTGAAAGAGAACAATATGTAAGACATATATGCGAACTTATGTCTGGTGCTAGTTCTGATGTTGATTATAAGAAGACTGATTACCAGAAGGTGACAGATAAGCTTCAGGATATGGAAGAAATAGATGCGTTACCTAAAGCTGATAGACAAGAACTTAGGGAAAAGGCAAAAAAGATTCTTGATTTTGAGGCACAGGAGGCAAAGTATAAAAGACCGGTTAGTAAGATTTCTGAGTCAAAATACCATGAAGTGGAGCAAATTGAGAAAGAACTTCCGGAAATAATACGGAACTTAAAAGAAAACGAAGACTACCAGACTAAAGTACGAAGAGACATGAACCTTTTAGAGGGTGAAAAAGCAGGTCTGGCATACGACAGAAAAGAAAATAAAAAGAGAATCACATCTTCAAAATCAAGCTTCGTTATATGTCTTGTGGCATCATTTTTGGCATATATGGTTATTGCTGCGCTTAGAAGCATGTTTTATTTTGATATTAAGATGCCGGTAACATGTGTAACAGGAATTGTGGCTATTTGTTTTACTGCGATATTTGTTACATACAGAGATTCTGTGGCGAGTGTTAATAAGTTAAGTAAGCAGATTAATAGGGCAATAACTCTTCAAAACACTGCAAAGATTAAGTATGTAAATATTACAAATGCGATAGACTACAGATATTCTAAATATGGCATAAATAGTTCACATGAGCTTGAATATTTATATGAAAAATATTTAGAGGAAAAAGAAGCAAGACACCATACGGAAAATGCAGTTTTACAACTTGAGATTTTGAGAGAGGAACTCAATGTAGCCATCAAGCGCTATAGAATAAAGGAGCCAGCTCAGTTTGTATATCAGCCAGCGCTTCTTGTATATGATGAGGAGATGGCTGCAAGAAGGCACGAGCTTGTAATAGAGAGACAGAGACTTCGTAAAGGTATGGACTTTGAAGTATATAATCTTGATGCATATAAAAATGAAATTGAGAACCTTGTGAAGCAGTATCCGCAGTATTCAAAGGACATATTAAGAATAGTCGATGAATATGAATAGTAATTGATAAATTTGATTTATAGTCTTTTTCCAGGAGATGATAAAATGGATGAGAAGAGAATAGACAAAAGAATACCAATAGGAATGTCACTTTCTATTTCAGATTTATATAAAGACGGGGTAGATGCAATAGTAGACCTTGAATCATCAATTCAGGTCACTGATATTTCGTCTCATGGAATAGGGTTTATTTCAAAATGCATTCTTCCAATTGGATATTATTTTATCGCAGATATAGAAGTATCAAATAATCTTCCACAGATTATTACAGATGTGAGAATTGTAAGAAGCAGCGCAATTGATAGAGAAAATTATCATTATGGCGCACAGTTTGTATCTGTTTCCCCATCTGTTAAGAAGATGCTTCAAACATTCGAAGAGGATACAGCAGTATAATGACTATAATTGTCATGTAAATAAAAGGAGAATTATTATGAGCACAACAGACAAGTATGTAAGCCCTTTATCAGAGAGGTATGCAAGTAAGGAAATGCAGTACATTTTCTCACCTGACATGAAGTTCAGAACATGGAGAAGATTATGGATTGCATTAGCTGAAACAGAAAAGGAGTTAGGCTTAAAGGATGCAGAAGGTAATCCTAGAATTACAGATGAGCAGATTGAAGAGCTTAAGTCACATAAGGATGACATTAATTATGCAGAAGCTAAAGAGAGAGAAAAGCTTGTAAGACATGACGTTATGAGCCATGTATATGCATATGGATTACAGTGCCCTAAGGCTGCCGGAATCATTCACCTTGGAGCAACATCTTGTTATGTTGGAGATAATACAGACATTATTGTAATGACAGAGGGGCTTAAGCTTGTTCGTAAGAAACTCATCAATGTCATCGCAGAACTTAAAAAGTTTGCAGAAGAGTATAAATCTTTACCAACTCTTGCATTTACACATTTTCAGCCTGCACAGCCAACAACTGTTGGTAAAAGAGCAACTCTTTGGCTCCAGGAATTCATGCTTGATTTAGAAGAACTCGATTTTGTTATTTCTACAATGAAAATGCTTGGTTCAAAGGGAACAACAGGTACTCAGGCAAGCTTCCTTGAATTGTTTGATGGTGATCAGGCAACAATTGATAAGATTGATCCAATGATCGCTGCAAAGATGGGCTTTAAAGAGTGCTATCCGGTATCAGGACAGACATATTCTAGAAAGGTTGATACAAGAGTAGTTAATGCTTTGGCGGGCATTGCAGCAAGTGCTCATAAGATGTCAAATGATATCAGACTCCTTCAGCATCTTAAAGAAGTTGAAGAGCCATTCGAGAAGAATCAGATTGGTTCATCAGCTATGGCATATAAGAGAAATCCTATGCGTTCAGAGAGAATTGCATCATTATCAAGATACGTAATGATAGATGCTCTTAATCCTGCTATAACATCTGCAACACAGTGGTTTGAAAGAACACTTGATGATTCGGCAAATAAGCGTCTTTCAGTTCCAGAAGCATTCCTTGCAACAGATGGTGTGTTAGATCTTTGCATTAACGTTGTAGATGGTCTTGTTGTAAATGATAAGGTAATCTACAAGCGTATTATGTCAGAACTTCCATTTATGGCAACAGAGAATATTATGATGGATGCTGTTAAGGCTGGTGGGGACAGACAGGTTCTTCATGAGAAGATTAGAGAGCTTTCAATGGAAGCTGGTGCTCATGTTAAGAAGGAAGG
>JAUNIR010000107.1 GCA_030523345.1 Lachnospiraceae bacterium | reverse complement strand
CAAAAGAAAAAGAGTTAACAGGAATTAAAAATTTAAAAGTTGGATATACAAAAGTTTTTGGATATTATATAGAAGTAACTAAATCATTTTTAAAACAAGTACCAACTGATAGATATATTAGAAAACAAACATTAACAGGTGCAGAAAGATTTATTACTGAAGAATTAAAATCTATGGAAGATAAGATATTAGGATCAGAAGAAAAAGTAATAAGCTTAGAATATGAAGCATTTACAAAAATCAGAGAAGAAATTGCAAGAAACTTGGAAAGACTTCAAGCTTCTGCAAGTGCAGTTGCTAATGTTGATGTATTGTCATGTTTAGCAAGTGTTGCAGAAGATAATAATTATGTATGCCCTGAAGTTAATGATGGAGATATTATAGATATAAAAGAAGGAAGACATCCTGTAATTGAGAAAATGTTAGATTCTGGTGAATTTGTTGCAAATGATACATATCTTGATTGCGACCAAACAAGAGTAGCAATTATTACAGGACCTAATATGGCAGGTAAATCTACATATATGAGGCAAGTTGCTATAATAACTTTAATGGCTCAAATAGGAAGTTTTGTCCCAGCAAGTTCTGCTAGAATAGGAATAGTAGATAAAATATTTACTAGAGTAGGTGCATCAGATGACCTAAGTAGTGGGCAAAGTACATTTATGGTAGAAATGAATGAAGTTGCAAATATTCTTAAAGATGCTACTCCAAAAAGTTTAGTAATACTAGATGAAATAGGAAGAGGAACTTCTACTTATGATGGACTATCTATTGCCTGGGCAGTAGCCGAGTTTATAGCAGACAAAGAAAAAGTAGGATGTAAAACTCTATTTGCTACACATTATCACGAGCTTTTAGAACTTGAAGAAAAAGTTGAAGGAATTAAGAATTTTCATGTTGCAGTAAAAGAAAAAGGTGAAGATGTAATTTTCTTAAGACAAATATTAGCAGGTGGTACTGATGAAAGTTATGGTATTCATGTAGCAAAACTTGCAGGAGTACCAACTAATGTTGTAACAAGAGCAAATAAAATACTTCGCTCACTTGAAAAAGGTGGAGTAAAGATAAAAGAGGAAAAAGAAGATAAAAAGCAAGTTGCAGGTCAGTTTGATTTATTTAACATAAAATATGAAGACATAACACATGAATTAGATAAAATAAATTTAAATGAACTTACACCAATAGATGCATTAAACACACTTGCAAAATTAAAAGAAATGCTAAAATAGAAAATAGCTTAAGTCAATTAATAAGACTTAAGCTGTTTTTATTTTATAGGAAAGGCTACGCATTTGGTAACATAACCAAATATTTACTTTTTTATGTAAATATGATATAATATGATTGTAGGCATATACCCATTTTTATTCGCATGATTTTTTGATAGAAAATTTTCTATAAGAAATCTAATGGAGGGGATTTCTCTTTCATCAAAAATTCATGCTTTAGATATGTATTATGGAAAATCCAAAAAACGAAAGTAACTAGCAGCATATTGAAACAACAAGAATTGGAGGATTTCATCATGAAGAAGGTCATTTCTATCGTCGTTATCATCATGGTTCTGACCACCCTGACCAGCCTCATCGCCTTTGCCGAAACGACCAACACCAACAGCAGGGCCTGCGAGCAGGTGCTTCACAATGGCGATCTGATTGGCGTGGATCGCAATGAGTGCTCTGAGACCATTTACGTGGTCGAAGAGAGGGGGTGGTTCTTGGTATTCAGGGAAGAACCGGAACTCACCTGCGTCTTTGCAGTAAGAGGTCATGAGGGAAGGTATATTCCCAAATACGTGACCCTCGAGGTCGATGATATCGAATATGATATTGTAGACCATGAAAACATGGACTACAATTATAATAGTTTCGTGAGCCTGCTCGTTTCCGAGTGGGTTCGCGACCAGGACGAGTAGTATCTAAAGCACAGCCGGGCATCTCTTAGGAGGTGCCCGGCACCCTTTTGCTTAAATTTTACAATTTAGCAAAAAAATGCTATAATATAATAAGTATCATGTTTGTATGATTTTGTTTGAAAATTTTAAATGAAATCTAAATGGAGGAGATTTCTCTTTCTACAAACATACTCACTAGATACTGTTATGGTTTATTTCAACTTATGAAAGAGGTGATGCTTTTAAAAGCATAACATGTAGCATGAAAAACACGAACGACCGACAGACTAAAGTGAGAAAGGATTTTTATGCAGTACAGAATAACATTTGAGACTGAAAACAGTCAGAATGTGTCTAAAACCCCAGAAGGACAGATGCCAAACGATATGAAGTCAACATTGCTTGAAGTAAAGCTTAATCACGGTGACCTTTATGATACGATTGGTCAGATTGAGTTTTCTCCGGACTATGTTGATGCAGTCGTAACTGCGAGGTCCAGAAAGTACAAATTCAGGGCCAATGTGCTATGGATGCTTCTGGGAAACGGTACTGAGTGGACCAATATCAAGAAGTTTGCACTCAGTGTTTCATAATTCATAATAATCCGGTACGCGATCAACTATAACCATAGTTGGTCGCGTGTTTTTTTATTTTATAGGAAAGTGATATGCATTTTCTATAAAATAAAGACTTCGGTAATGTTTAAAACTTTATGTTATTTTAAAAATAATAATAAAATTTACATAATAATCTTTACTTTTTAAAAAAAACATGATAGAATCAGCAATGCGAACCATGTAGCCATTGACTACAAATTTTTCGGAAAATGGGAGGACAAAAGATGTTGTACAGGGTTATTTATCAGCGGCAAGTAATTCCTGAAGGAGAGGAGGAAATGCGCGGGATAAATCCCGGAGAAGAACTTTGTTTTTTCAATGAAGAAGCTGGAATTTTTATTACAGCAGTGCTTGAGGGTAAGGCTGAGAATGAAAAGTCAAGCTTCGTGAAAGTTGGAGAAATAAGAGTTGAAAGCAACAGCCCAGATGCGAGAGTGGAAACCACAGAAACCGCTTATACTTTCAGAACTAACATCCTGAGGAGTATGATGGAAAGACAGGTCGAGTGGAACACACTTAAATCTTTCGCATTAAAGACCGAAAGGGTCGCTAACAAAGAGTAAATACTGCGACCAAAGAGCACCGTAAATGGTATGCACCATTTCGGTGCTCTTTTTTTGTTTGTAAATAAACGTAAACATACGGAAATAACAAAGAAACATTATTAATGGAAATGTAATATTTTTGTAATAAAGTCTTGATTTATTAACAATCATGATATATAATGTTGCCGAATTTAAACGAAGGAAATAAAAAAAATATTTAGAAAAGGGGTAATCAATTTATGAAAAAAACATTAAAAAAGTTTTTAATTTTACTGATGTTATTTATCATTACTTTATCTAACAATGGCACAGTAGTCCTTGCTAGTGAAATTAATGATATTATTCAGGAAAGTGCTGCAGAAACTGCAGAACAAGTTCCTGAAGATTCGGGGGGAGAACCGAATATTGAAGAACTGCCTTAGGAAAATACAGAGGTAGTAGAAGTAGTAAACGAAAGCGAACAAGCTGGTGAACAAAATACAGCAAATTCTGTACAAGAAGTTGTTGCACCAGAAGTTCAAGATAATAATAAAATAGAAGATGCAGAATCAGCTGAAAATGCTACGGATACTGGTTTAGGAGAGAATCCTACTAGCGAAGTAACAACTCCAGGAGAAGAAGCATCTATTTCTGATGCAAACTTGGAGGAATCTAAAGAGGCAGAGGAAGATGAAACAAAACTTGACTCTGCTACTCAAACAGACACAGACAGTAAGGACTCTGCAGAAGAACCTAAAGATGCAGAGAAAGAGGAAGAAAAAAGCGAAGAGCCAAAGCTTAACACTGAAGTTTTGGAATTTACAGATAGCATAAATTCTGTAAATGTTAAAATTACAGCAGAACCTGATACATTTCCTGAAGGAACTGAAATGAAGGTTACTGAAGTAAGCAAAGAAGAAGTATTAGGAGACGTAGAATCTGCAATAGATGAAAACGTTAAAGACGTTAAAGCCGTAGACATTACGTTTTACGCAAACGGTATAGAAGTTCAACCAGCAAAAAAAGTAAAGGTTGAGCTTACAACTTCTGCGTTTCAATCAAATGAGGATTTGAAGGTTGTTCACATTGAAGAACCTGGAAAAGCAGAAGAAATGACCCTTACGGAATCAACAGATACAAAAGCAGAATTCACAACAGATGGATTCTCTGTTTATGTTGTCGTTGATACAGGTGAAGATGCAACACTTAGACTTGTAGTAGAATTTGAGAATTTTGAGAATAGTAATCATACTCAAATTTACGTAAAACAAGGAGATGCATTAAATACAGTTATTTACGATCCAGGTGCTGGATCAATTCCTAGTAATGTATCATTTAAAGGATGGACGACAGATTCAGGATATACAGTAAATGCTACAACAGGCGAAGTTACTGCGAAAGGTGGAATTTTGACTATTGCTAATGTAAGAGACGCAGTAGAAGCAATGCTTCCACCAGCAACAGATGGACAAAAAGTAACATATTATCCAGTACTAGTAAAAGCATATAATATAGATTATTTAGATGAACATGAAGCATCATTAGGAAGAACACAAGTTTTTTTCCGTTATGATGCAGCTAACGCAACACCATCAATGGAATATACAGTTGAGATGGGATATACACCACAAGACACAAATCATGATTTCCAAGGATGGAAAGTTTTTGATGGAAGTTCAAATATATCAGATCATTCTAATGGCAAAACTTATACTAATAGTACTGTAATTCATATAACAGGAGATGTAGTATTTTCAGTAAATGCGCCAGAAGGACATTGGCTTGTCTTTAATGAAAATGGTAAAGGTGGTACATATAATGCACCACAATTCGTATTAAATGGACAAATAACAGTAAATCCAGTTACAGTAGATAACCCAATGTTAAGAAATGGATATACTTTTGGTGGATGGTATACTGATGCAGCCTGTACAGAAGGAAATGAATTTTCATTTGGAAATATAATTGATGAGACAACTCATATTTACGCAAAATGGAATCCAATACAGAATGCAAACTATACTGTATTAATATGGCTAGAAAATTTAGCTGGAGATGGATATGATTTTGAGGAATCTATTTCTTTAACAGGTGGGGTTAATACAACAATTAATACTGTAACCAGTCATGATAGTGGAAATAGTAGATATGCTAGTGTTAACAATATTAATAAACAATATACAGGTTTTCACTTAAAAGAATTTGATCAAAATGTTAATATTGTACCAGAAGGAAGCTCTGTTGTAAATGTATATTATGAAAGAACAACATATACTTTAACATTTCGTAGATATGAAACTTATGGAACTGTATATAAAACAATTACGGAAAAATATGGACATAGTATAAAAGACAATTTCCCTATTGATGTAAATGGAAATACTGAATATAGATGGGAGCCTCATAATAGTTCAACATTTAAACAAGTATTGGTATATATTGATATTATGCCAGCAGAGAATGTAACTTTTACAAGAAAGTATATGGAATTTTATGTAGAGGTATTACCTGGACAAACAGGAACAAGGACTTTTAATGGAAAAAGTTTCGTAAAATTAGGAAATACAATTCCAGCAAAATATAATTACTTTACTGAAGCAGAAGATTTTATAGAATTAACTGGATATAATAAATTTGGTTCTGACCCAGCATTTGGAAATAATGGTCAAGCTAATGTAAGTGGTGGTGGAACATTAAGATTGTATTACACACGTAAAGCATATACTATTAATTTTATGGATGGTATATATGTTAATGGTAATAACAATAAACTTACAGAGACCAATAGAGGACAGTTACAGACAATTGAAAATGTTCTTTACGAATCTAATGTAGAAAGTTATAATACTCATCAACCTCCTACAGATAAAATACCAGAAGGATTTGTTTTTGAAGGTTGGTACTTGGATGATGCATGTACACAAAAAAATAACTTTACCACAATGCCAGAAGGAGGTATTACAGTTTACGCAAAATGGCGTCAAATTCAATACCGTGTATTCTTACATCCAAATGCTGGAACAGATCCTACATTAGATTGGGGTTCAGATAAACAAGAAATGAACTTCCGTATTCCATATGGAGGAAATGTAAGTACACCAACAGGATTACGTAGTGATTATGAGTTTGTTGGCTGGTATACAGATAGTGCTTGTACGAAATCATTTAATAAAGAAGTATTTATATTAAATAATTCAACAGTTACTGATACATATAATAAATCAATTGACAATACTGATGTTATGGATAAGTGGGGCAATGGTGCCACATGGAATAGCGATTTAACAGGCTGGGATGATGATGATGATCCTGACACTCCAGGAAAAGATCGTTTCTGGATTACAAGAAAATTAGACTTATATGCTAAGTGGCGTTCAAAGCTTCAAGGAGCAGACGGAATTGGAATTATTTATGACGCTGCTGAAGGTTCAAATCCACCATCTGATAGTAGATTATATGTTGACCAAGCTAAAGCAACAGCAGGGACAGCTTCAACAGGACCAGAAGGAAAAGTATTTGATAAGTGGGAAATACAGACTTGGTCAGAAAGTCAAGAAAAATATGTTAGTGTTGGAGATGGATTATTTGTATATCCAGGTGAAACATTTACAGTAGAAAGATCAAAAGCTAAAATTGTATTGGAAGGTGGAGTACTTGAAGATGGAACTCCTAAAAAATCATATACAATACAATTAAAAGCAATATATAAAAATGCAGAAAATGAAGTTAAAACTCATATTTATTGGTATTTAAATGATGGATCAGCAGGTCCACAAGTACAAAGAAATGAAAATATTTCTATAAATGAATTTGTAAGTATTCCACCAGCACCAGAACGTGCAGGATATACGTTTGATGGATGGGTTAAGGTAACAGACCCAACAAAACCTGATGAATATGCACCAAATGAGACATTATCAAACAATGATTTATTTTTAGTTTATCATGATGGTTCATATTATAGATCTGGAGACACTGCATTCTCTGTAGAAGCTACACTAGTTGCAGCTGAGGCAGAAACAGAAGCGCTTCTTGCAAAATGGACAGCAAATACAAATACAGCTTATAAAGTTGAACACTATTTACAAAACTTAACATTAGATGGATACGATCTAAAGGATACAGATAATTTAACAGG
>JAUNIR010000106.1 GCA_030523345.1 Lachnospiraceae bacterium | reverse complement strand
AATAATATTAATAAAAAAGGCCTCCCAGAACAATCTGAGAGACCTAAATTTATAAACAGTTAATTAAGCTGCCTTTTTATCATTTGAAAGTTCTTTAATACCTTCAATAACAAGTACTACTGCAAGTACAACAAGAAGTGTACCAATAATAGCCTGTGCATATGGGCCCCAGTCTGCACCACCTGCTGCGATGATACCAATCTGGTTCTTAATTGTAAGGCAAAGTGAAATAATTGTAACGACTACCATGAATACCATAGGAATCTTGAACATTGTATTGTTCTTACCAATATTACCAAGCCATACACAAACTGCAAGAAGACCAATACCTGCAAGGAGCTGGTTAGCAGCACCGAATAATCCCCAAATCTTTGAGTAACCTGTAAGACCAAGAGCTACACCAAGAACAACTGTGATAATTGTAGCTACATAAGGATTAACAAGTGTCTTCTTCCAACCTTCTTTAACATCTGCTGGTGTTTCACCTGGCTCAAGGAAGAACTCCTGGAACATGAAACGAGCAAGTCTTGTTGCTGTATCAAGTGATGTTAAACAGAAAGCTGAATATGTAAGTGTAAGTAATGTTCTAAGAACAGTTACAACACCTGGTCCAAAAGCTGCATACATGTTAGCAATACCACCACCGAAGATAGCTGTTGCTCCCTTAAGAGCTGTATCTGGGTTAGCTGCATTGTACTTGTAAGCATAGTTGATTGCACAAACTGTAATTACAGCAAGTACACACTCAAGTAACATTCCGCCGTAAGCGATAGGCTTAGCATCTGATTCCTTATCAAGCTGCTTAGATGTTGTACCTGATGATACAAGTGAATGGAAACCTGAAATAGCACCACAAGCAACTGTTGTGAAAAGAACTGGGAACATGTACTGAATACCATTTCCGTTATCAACAGCAAATCCTGCAAATGCTGGAAGTCCGTCAGCTCCACCAAGTGGTGCATGTGATACAAATACACCGATTAATGCAACTGCAAGCATAGCATAAAGAAGGAATGAGCTTAAGTAATCACGTGGCTGTAAGAGAATCCATACAGGTGTTACTGAAGCGATTGCAATATAAATACCAACAATAATCATCCAAGCTTTGTATGAAAGATAAATTGGATGGAAGTTCATACCAATTACCATACAAACAATAATTGCTACTACACCAAGTACTGTTGAAACACCCATTGGAGCGTTACGACGATATACAAGGAAACCAAATGCGATAGCAACTACGATGAAAAGTAATGAAACCATTGCAACTGATGCGTTTGTAGCTACAACAGCATCTGCTACTGCTTCTCCGGCTGCATTTGTTGTACCAAATGTACCAGCAACGATTGAAGCGAAAGCTGCTACAACGAGAATAAGTGTAAGGTAAGCAAATGTGATGAAAAGCTTCTTAGCTCTCTTACTCATGTTAGCAGAAATGATTTCACCGATTGACTGTCCTTTATGACGAACAGATGCTACAAGAGCACCAAAGTCATGAACACCACCGAAGAAAATACCACCGATTAATACCCAAAGTACAACTGGAACCCATCCAAACATTGCTGCACCGATAGGACCTGTAATAGGGCCTGCACCAGCAATTGATGAGAAATGGTGTCCCATAAGAACTGGAGCCTTGGCTGGAACATAGTCAACTCCGTCCTCAAGTGTGTGTGCAGGTGTTTCTTCATTTGATTCGCCTACACCCCACTGCTTGCAAAGCCATCCGCCGTAGAAAATGTATCCACAAACAAGAACAGCAATACAAACTAATAAAAGTAATACTGAATTCATTCTCACACTCTCCTTTTAGAATAAGTTATTAAAATAATCTTATCCCCCGCCTTTTTTTAGGGTGAAGGACATTTTTCAAAAATTTCCCACACAACCGGCCATCACCATTAGCAATAATTGACTCTGTTCCTAAATCAATTAAAACTGCATGTGTTTCCATCCAACCGTGAAAGGAAAATTGAAAACTTTTTCTTTTGCGATACTTTTTTAAAGCCTTATAAGCATCTTCGCATACTGTATCGCATATAAATTCTGCAACTACATAAGAACTTCTATGATTAGGTCCAGGTGTGATTTTTTCATAACCTAATTCATATGCCTTATTAATAACTTCATTAAATAAATCTAAAGACAATTCAGGATAATAAAACAAATATACATATTCATTAGAATCCATTTGATATAACTGAGCTTTCTTTGAAATTACATAATTTTCAGTATGTACATGAAATTCCGCTTCCATTAATAGTCCAGTTGAGTTTTCATCGTGCCTAATAACATCATAGGAAGTTCCATAAACACGCTCAATTTTATTTAATACATCGTCTTTAGTAAAACTCATAATAATACCAATATATTAGTTATTGATAAGCTTATCATCTTCGTTATTCCAGCTATAAAGCTTTCTAACTTCTTCTCCAACCTTCTCTGCTGGATGCTCAGCAGCAAGCTTTCTCATAGCCTTAAAGTGAACCTGACGACCAGCTGGTGACATATCAAGAAGGAATTCCTTAGCAAATGTACCATCCTGGATATCTGAAAGAATCTTCTTCATAGCCTTCTTTGTCTCGTCTGTGATAATCTTAGGACCTGTAATATAGTCACCATATTCAGCTGTATTAGAAATAGAATATCTCATACCAGCAAAGCCTGACTGATAAATAAGATCTACAATAAGCTTCATTTCATGAATACACTCAAAGTATGCATTTCTCTCATCGTAACCAGCTTCAACAAGTGTTTCAAAGCCTGCCTGCATGAGGGCACAAACACCACCACAAAGTACAGCCTGCTCACCAAAGAGGTCTGTTTCTGTTTCTGTTCTAAATGTAGTCTCAAGAACACCAGCTCTAGCTCCACCAATAGCAAGTGAGTATGCGAGAGCCTTTTCAAGAGCCTTACCTGAAGCGTCCTGCTCAACAGCAACAAGACAAGGAACACCCTTACCTGCCTGATATTCTGAACGAACTGTATGTCCTGGTCCCTTAGGTGCAACCATAGTTACATCAACATATTTTGGTGGATTAATACATCCAAAATGAATATTGAAACCATGGGCAAACATAAGCATATTACCCTCTTCAAGGTTAGGTTCAATATCTTTCTTATACATATCAGCCTGAAGTTCATCATTAATAAGAATCATGATAATATCAGCCTTTTTAGCTGCCTCTGCTGCTGTATAAACTTCAAAGCCCTGCTTTACTGCCTTATCCCAAGACTTTGATCCTTCGTAAAGACCAATAATTACATGACATCCTGACTCTTTAGCATTAAGAGCATGAGCATGACCCTGGCTACCATAACCAATAACCGCAATTGTCTTACCTTCAAGAGCTGCTAAATTACAGTCTTCCTGATAAAAAATTCTCTGCATTTTATATTCCTCCATAATTTATATGTTAAAAATTTATAATTTTATAACTCAACAACATCATCTGCACCACGAGAAAGTCCAGCAATACCAGTTCTTGCAAGTTCTAAAATCTCGTAATCTGAAAGCAGATTTAAAAATGCTTCAATTTTACTCTTATTACCTGTAATCTCTATAATAAGAGAATCGCTTGCAACATCTACAATCTTTGCTCTAAAGATGTCTACCATAGCAACAATAGCTTGTCTATCTTCAGCATTTGCCTTAACCTTAATCATTGCTAATTCTCTATATACTGATGCTTCAGGTTCAAGAACTTTAATATGTCTTACATCAACAAGTTTACTAACTTGTTTTTCTATTTGTTCAAGGATATCATCATCCCCAGTTGTTACAATTGTGATTCTGGTAAATCTAGGATCTGCAGTAACTCCAGCAGTTATAGATTCGATATTATAGCCTCTTCTAGAAAAAAGGCCTGAAATACGAGAAAGTACACCGGAAGTGTTATCAACTATTAAAGAAAATACTTTTTCCATATCTAAATATCCCCATTGATATATTTAATGATTGGAATAAAACCCAATCAATTAAGTTTAACAATTTAATGTAACAATGTCAATTATACTAAACTACAAAATATAGTGGTTATACGATTATTCAGCAGAACATTTTTGAAGAGCTAATGTTCCAGTACGGGCAACTTCAGCTACAACTTGTATTGAAGAGAACATCTGAAGCAATAAACTTGTTTGTTCAGGAGTGTCACAAATCTGAATAGTCATATACTTATTTGATTTATCAACTATTTTAGCTTCCATCAAATCACAAATCTCCATGATTTCTCGGCGATTAGATTTTGTATATTTAACTTTAACAAGCATAAGCTCTCTAGATGTTGATTCTTCTTCTGTAAATGTTTTTATTTTTATAACATCTATCTTTTTATTAAGTTGTTTTTCTATCTGTTCTAATGTTCTTTTATCACCGGATGATACTATCGTAATGCATGAAACATTTGAATCATCCGTTTCACCTACGGCTAAAGAATCAATATTGAAGCATCTTCTTGCAAACAAACCACAAACCTTAGATAAAACACCAGATCTGTTTTCTACAAGAACAGAATATAGTCTCTTCATTTTATTATCCCCAAAGAATTATTTTACAGTGTCCATTGGATCAATCATAACTTCTATCAGCATTGGACCGTCCTCAGCTAATATTTCATCGATATTTTTTTCAATACCGTCCATATTTTCTAATTTCTTAAATCCCATATTATAAGCCTTAGCTATATATGAAAATTCAGGACTTCCTGATAAATCTACTACCGAATAATTAGCTTTATACGTCTTATGTTGATATTCACGCACAAGTCCTAAATAACCATTATGGAAAATAAATATTTTAGTTGGTATATCATATTGCTGCATAGTTGCCAGTTCCATAAAAGACATTTGGAAAGAGCCATCTCCACAAACCGCTATTACTTGTTTATCATTACAAGCTTTTTTAGCCCCCATAGCAGCTGGAATAGAATATCCCATTGTTCCCATTCCACCACTTGTTAAAAATCTTCCATTTTTAGAAATATAGTAGCCACATGACCACATTTGATTTTGTCCAACATCAGCAACATATATTGCATCCGTATCCATTTTTTCAGACAAAATTCTAATAAATTCTGCTGGATCAACATATTCTGCAGATGGAGCTTTTCTTTTAGGTGCCTTCTCTTTATAAGAATATAATGTATTGACCCAGTCGGAAAAATTATTTTCGAAAGATTCTTTTTCAATATCCTCAAATATTGTTTTTATATCGCCTACTAATGGTATATGTGGTCCAACTTGTTTTCCAATTTCTGCTGGATCAACATCAATATGAATAAGTACTTTATTATTAGTAATTAAATCAGGCTGAGACACCGCTCTATCAGCAACTCTTGCACCAATCATTATGAGAAGATCCGATTCATTCATTGCTTTATTAGCATAGTATTTTCCATTATTGCCTACCATTCCAAAATATAATGGATCGTCTGAACTCATAGCTGAAATTCCCATAAGTGTGGATACTACAGGAATATTATATTTGTGCGCAAAAGCTCGTAATTCTTCTCTGGCATCAGATAACATTACTCCGCCGCCAGCACAGATAATAGGTTTTTGACATTTTGAAAGTTCGTTCATTACCTTTTTTATCTGAACTGCATGACCTTTTACTGTAGGTTTATATGTTCTTAAATTTACCTCTTCAGGATATTCAAATTTAGAAATAGCTGCATTTTGAATATCTGATGGAATATCAATTAATACAGGCCCTTTTCTACCAGTAGATGCAATATGAAATGCTTCTTTAAATATTTTAGGAATATCTTTAACATCTCGAACAAGATAACTGTATTTTACAAATGATTCAACTGCACCTGTAATATCAGCCTCCTGGAATGTATCATACCCTAACAATTTTGATTCAACCTGACCCGTAATACATACAAGCGGTATCGAATCTGCATATGCTGTAGCAATTCCTGTTATAAGGTTTGTTGCGCCAGGACCAGATGTAGCTACGCAAACACCTACTTTTCCACTAACTCTTGCATATCCATTTGCTGCATGCGCTGCATTTTGCTCAGTCCTAACAAGAATCGCTTCAATATTTGTATCTAAAATACTATTGAAAAAAGGGCATATCGCCACACCAGGGTATCCGAATAATACTTCAACCCCCTCTTTTTCAAGACATTTTACTATTGCGTCTGCACCATTCATTAACTAAATCTCCAAAATTAATTATTTTATTTTAACTTTGTTGTGGACTTACCGCCACCAAACATCTTTGCCAAAGGAGAAACTACATCATTTAATGCTTTAATCGAATTGTTAAGAGACTCAAAATCAAGAGCATTAATATTTGTCATTGTAGTATCTATAGTTTTCTGAGAACTTTCCACTAACGTAGTAACATCCTTCATTACATCATTTACATCGTTCATAATGCCATCAACATTTTTCATTATTCCAGTAAAGTCAGTCTGTGAAAGCTCATCTGTAGTCTTAGTAAGATTTTTAATAACTCCATCAACCTCTGTCATCATATCTGAAACACCACCAACCATATCTTCGGCTTCAGTTACAATTTTGTTTGTGTTATCAATTACTGTATTTACATTATTTAATAATCCTAAAATCTGAGGTACAAGAACAAATACACATGCAAGAGCAATACCAATTGATACAACAGCTGTAACAATTGAATAAATCATATGACGCTTTGCATATGCAGACTCCTCTTCCTGATCTTTCTTAAGTTCTAAAAGAAGTTCTGCAAGAATTTTTGTATCTGAATCTTCCATTGCATCTATCTTTTCCTGCATAGCTTTTAATACAGCTGCTTTATCAGCTTTTGTAGGAAGTTTATTTGATTCTTCTTTAATTACTGGCTTTTCTTCAACCTTAACAGGCTCATTAACAACTGTATCATTAAGTGCTTCGTTCACAATTGCTTCAACCTTTGATACTGTTTCTGTTTTAACAGCACTGTCTGTAGTCTTGACAGCTGCAGCTACAGTCTTTTTAGGTGTAGTTGTCTTCTTAGCTGTAGCACTTGCAGTTTTCTTAGGTGTAGTAGCAGTCTTCTTAGCTGTTGTTGAAGCCTTTGCTGTTGTAGATTTTGTAGCAGTACTCTTTGCTGTTGTAGTCTTTTTTGATGCTGTAGTTGTAGCTTTCTTTGTTGATGTTGCTTTTGTATCTTTTGTCGATTTATTTGCAGCTGCTGGCTTGGTAGCTGTAGCTGATTTTGTAGTTGTTTTTTTAGTTGTTGTCTTTTTTGTTGTAGATTATGCCATTAAAATATCCTCAGTATTTATTAAATCCAAAGATAATCCCCTACCTATCTAAAATAATAAATCCACA
>JAUNIR010000105.1:6402-7370 GCA_030523345.1 Lachnospiraceae bacterium | reverse complement strand
AACAGATCACAGAGGAAATGTAATACTCAAAAAAAATACAATTCTTGACAGAAATTATATCGAAAAATTATCTGTTAATAATATTATATGCGTAAATATTCTTGAACCTGAAGATTACGTAGATAACTATTTTGATAAAGTAAAAAATAGTAAGAGTTTCAAAGAATTTGAAAAATTATACTTTGAAAATTTTACTGCTTATAAAGTATCCGTTGAATTTCTTGTATATAATAAATCCCCTATAAACAATGATGATTTACTTAAAATCATTGATAATATAACAAAACCACTTAATCAGAACAAAACAACAGTTCTTGATATGCTTTCTGTTCTTAGAACAGATGATAAGGATTTTTTATTTGCTCATGGTCTTAATGTTGCATTAATTTGCAACTATACCGCTTCGTGGTTTGATTTAAACGATGACGAAAAGAAACTGCTTGTATTATGTGGTTTCTATTATGATATCGGTAAATTCTCTATTCCTGATTCAATCATTAGAAAACAGGGAAAGCTTACAGATGAAGAATTTACCAAAATAAAAACTCATCCTCTTCTAGGCTATTCTATGTTGCAAAATTATTCAAATATAGACGATAATATTAAACTTGCAACTCTTATGCATCACGAAAGATGTGATGGATTAGGTTATCCTCAAAAATTAACAGAAGAAAAAATTAATAAATTTGCCAAGATCATTTCAATATTGGATGCTTATGAAGCTATGACTAGCTATAGAAGTTATCGTGCACCTTTATGTCCATTTAAAGTTATTGATATTTTATCAAAAGATGGATTTGGTAAATATGATACAAACTATTATCTCAATTTTATGAAACGTATTGTTGAGGAATACATAGGAAAAGAAGTCATGCTTAATAATGGTACAGCATGTAAGATTGTTTTAATCAACCAACATGATCTCGCAAGACCTATGGTTGTAACTGAAGATAATGAATATATTGATT
>JAUNIR010000105.1:2240-6392 GCA_030523345.1 Lachnospiraceae bacterium | reverse complement strand
GGCTAACTTAATCTATAATTCATTATTTTTACGCATCCTTTGGTATTCTGCATACGCTTTTTCCAAAATATTTCTTTCATTTTGGAATTTTAATAAGTGATATGCCTCGTGATATTTATAATATCCCGAATCCATGAAGTACTCTTCTCTCTGTGGCTTCGAATCGTAACTGTCAGAAGTCATTAGATACCAGTGTACTTCTTTTTTTATTTCATCATTACCAACAGTAAAGGTATATTTACTTGTTCCAATATATTTAATAATCCTAGCATTTACAGAGGCCTCTTCCTTAACTTCTCTTAATGCAGTTTCCTCATGGCTTTCACCTGCTTCTACTGTGCCTTTAGGAAGAACAAAGCCTTCGTATTTATTATGCATGTTTTTATATAATACTAGTATTTTTCCACGGAAGATTACTACACCTCCGCAACTTACTGCTTCACTCATAATACAAATTTCTTCAACTAATTATAATATGCATCAAAAACTGCCTTTGCTACTGGTCCAGCGACCTGTCCACCAGATCCCCCACCTTCAACAATTACACTTATTGCAACTTTACTTCCATTATCACCTTCTGCAAACCCTGTAAACCAGGCATGAGATTCTGATTTATTTGATGAGAATTCTGCAGAACCAGTCTTTCCATAAGCAATGTATCCATTTCCATTATTTAATGCTGTACCTGTACCATCTGTTACCACTTCTCTCATCAGCTCTTTTACTTTAACAGAATCATCATAAGATAGCAATCTTTTGTACGGTCTAACTGAACAAGATTCTATATGGTCTCCATAAGCCGTTTCAATTTCCTTAACAATAATAGGATTCATTAAAACTCCCTCATTGGCAATTGCTGCTGACATTAGACACATATGGTACGGTGTTACTTCTGTTCTTCCCTGTCCAATACCAGTCTGCATTAATTCATCTACCGATGACTTTGAATTAATCGGAACAAAACTTTCTTTAACATTGAAAGAGCTTCTCTTATTGATTAATAATGGACTTGGCATTTCCTCATTGAATAACAGTTCTTCACAGGTATTCTTGAAACTCTCTTTGCTTAATTTTGTTGTAATATTTGCAAAAGATGAGTTGCACGACTTTGCGAATGATTTATCAAAGTCAATATCTCCATGTGCTGTTCCATGAAAACAATTAATCCGCGTGCCTCTATATTCAAATGAACCTTTACATTCAAATTCATAATTATCAATATTTTTGTTTTCTTTTATATATTCTAATGCTGTTAGAATTTTAAATGTTGATCCTGGAGGATAAAGTCCCTGTGTTGCTCTATTTAACAATATTGAATTTTCTTCCTGATTTGTTATTTCATCCCAAATATAGTCTATTTCATTTGGATCGAAGTCCGGCTTTGAAACCATAGCTAATATATAGCCATTATTTGCATCCATAAGTACAACCGCACCTTTTCGATTTCCTAATGCTTCATATGCAGCATATTGGGCTTTTAGATTAAGACTCGTAACAACACTATCTCCAGGATTTTTGTTTCCATTTAAGTCATTATAGATTCTTTCTGTAAATAAAATGTTAGAATTTAAAAGCCTAAAATTTGCAATACTCTCTATCCCAGCTTTTCCTTTAGTATTATATCCTACTGAATGAGCAAATAACCTTCCATACGGATATACTCTTCTTTCATTGCCCCCACTCACATCTGTATATGCTAAAATTTCACCATTATCAGTTGTAATTGAACCCCTGACAGTTTTTGCTGCATATAATGACTCTCTCTTATTATATGAATTATTAATTATTTCATCAGAATCTCTATATACAACAATGAACACATAAGCTACTAATACTAAAAATAACAATGTAAAAAAATAAGTAAGCTGGACAATTTGCCTGTTACCACTTTTATCTTGTTCAATATGAATTTTATTAGCTATTTTATTAAAAATATTCATTCACGCCCTATATATAATCCTTGAATTATTGAAAACATAATAACAGTCACCAAAACAGAAGTACCGCCATAACTTACTAATGGTAATGTTACACCTGTTAATGGAATGAATTTTGTAACTCCACCTACAGTTAGGAATACCTGGAATATATACAAAATACCAAGACCCACAGCCACATATTTATAGAAATGATTATCAAACTTCATGGCTATGTTCATAAACATAACAAAGCAGCTTATACATATTAATATTGTACACGCACTAAAAATAGTTCCAAATTCTTCAGATATAGCAGAATATATAAAGTCTGCTGCAACTACAGGAATAGTCTTTGGCATTCCTTCTGATAGACCCATACCAAATAACCCTCCACTACATATCGCAAACAATGACTGCGCAATTTGATACCCCGCATTGTCAATGCAATCAAACGGATCAATAAACGCATTTACTCTCACTCTTACGTGTGAAAACAGTTTGTATCCTATAATAGAACCTATTGAGCAAATTATAAGTCCCGATGTTAAATATAATACGTTACATGTGGCCACATACATAACACATAAATACACAATAAATAATATAACTGCGCCACCTAGATCTTTAGATATTACAAGAATTAACACATGCAGCGCTGATATAATCGTAATCACTATTAAATCTTTTATACCCTCTGCTTTTGCAAAAAAACTAGCAATCGCAAATACAAATAGCAATTTAACTATTTCCGAAGGTTGGAACGTCACTCCCAAGATAGTAAAACTGATTTTTGCTCCATTGGTCGCAACTGAAAAAATTAGCACACATGCAAGCGCCACTAATCCTAGAATTGCATATGTCCATTTTAATTTTGAGAAAAAAGGGCCTTTCGTAATAATGTAAGGAATAAAGGATGTGACAATAACTGATAGCATCACAATTAAATATTGTCTTACTGCTTTTTCAAAAGAAAGTCTAGAAATAATAATAAATCCAACAGACAATAACATACACATATTATTTGTAATAAGCTTATTTGCTCTTTTATATATTATTCTTGTAAGTACAATAATTGTAATTAATGATGCAAGAGAAACACAATAAAATATAAGATATTTGACATCTTTATATTTAATTACCAGCACCATAAATGACAGACTATATATTATTATCATATAAATATTTTGCCTGAAATAAATATACTTTCTCTCATGCTCCGTCTTATGTCTAAATATATTAAAGCATGCAAATGCATACAGGGCCATAATAAAAGTAATTATGTATTTGGAAATTGTAATAAAAACTATATCCACTAAAGAACACCTCTATTTAAATGCCCTTTTGTATAAGAATTTTGTCTAAATGCTTTTCCAGTAAGTACTTTAGTCTGTTCGCTTTTTTGTAATATAGCAGAATAAATATTGATTATTTCATTAACTCTTTTACTGTCTTCTAGTGTAAAGCAAAGCCTTATGGACGATGGATTCATTCTCTCAATAAAATCTATCTCATCATGCAAAGACAAAGGAACATTATTATATACAACATTATGACAGGTATCACAATTATTAATTACTGTGAAATTAGCATTTTTTCTGTCTTTAAGCAGTATTTCTTTATATGATTTATCACAAGATTTCAATGTATTATTCACACACTGTGCCGAAATCATCATTGGTAAAAAACCATATGCTATAATTTCTTCATTTTTAATATTTCTTCTAAGTAGTTCTTTCTTACTAAGTTCAATTGGCATTGTTGTTTTGTATACATTCATGTCTTTATATATTGAATGAGCCTCATTATTAAGACAATATATGTGAATATCGCCCACAATGCATCCTTTATAATTAATCGAATTTAGAAATTCTATCACTTCATGAGAGTCTGCTAAAACTCCATCCGAAAGATTAACCACCTGTTCTATTAAAGACTGATTCTTTATTAAATAATTATATCTAATTACCGATTGAAATTTTATGTAAACCTTAATATTCTTGTTTTTAATAGAATGTATAATCTCTAATCCCTGTTTTTTTATTAGAGTAAATGGTAAATAAATACCGTTAATAAAACTATATTCAAGCACAGCCTCAAGTTGCTCCATTTTTGATATTTCGCAATTAATTTGTATTTTTGAATGCTGCCTTTCGTTTTCATCATTTGTCTCTATTTCTGTTTTTCTTTCAATATTAACTTTTACGGAATTATTCCTTCTATATTTTAAAAGTTG
>JAUNIR010000105.1:0-2230 GCA_030523345.1 Lachnospiraceae bacterium | reverse complement strand
CTCAATTGCATCTCGTCTTAATTGATTCAAATCAGAAACTCTAACAAATGAGTTTTTATCTATATCAAAAGTAATATCTGTAAATTCAAATTCTGTATCTTTCGTCTTTTGTAATTGTTTTTTCACAGAATCATTATCTATAGGATTATTTTTAGCCTCACTAGCTATGGCTCCTTCAGAATAGAATTCATTATTTATCAATATAGAAATAGCTTCATATGGATGAATCCTCACCATACAAGATAGAGATATCTTTTTGGATTCCCCGATATATTCATCATTTATTTTTGACTTAACTTCACCTTTATCAGATTTATAACTTGCATCTAGAAGGGAAATCATATCTTTCCCATTATGTTTATAATAATATCCTGTTGAGTTTCCGCCTCTTGTATACAAGCGTGTTAGTAGATCTAAGTCATTAGAAAAAATTTTTCCACTGAAATATTGTTCCTTAATTTCTAAAGAACTCATATTATTTGCATTTGCGTAATAAATATCAATGTATTTCCTATATATTGATGTAACTCCTGCAACATATTCAGGACTTTTCATACGTCCTTCTATTTTTAGAGAGCAAATTCCTGCCTCTATCATGTCCGGAATAATCTTAAGACAGCAAATATCTTTTGTAGATAACACAAATTTATCATTATAAGGCTGACGACATGACCCCGCACATCGTCCTCTATTTCCACTTCTGCCACCAACCAAAGAACTAAACAGACACTTTCCCGAGTAACTATAGCAAAGAGAACCATGTACAAATGTTTCTAGTTCCATCGAAGAATGTTCATTAATATACTTAATTTCTTCCATTGATAGTTCCCTAGCAAGAACTGTTCTTTTTACTCCAAGCTTTTCAAGCATATTAATGCCTTCAATACCTGTGATTGCCAACTGCGTACTTGCATGAACCGGCATATCATTGAATGCCTTCCTAATATACGAAATAACGCCCATATCTTGAACGATCACACCATCAAGTCCTGCATTATAAAATGGAAGTAAATAATCATAAAGTTCTGATAACTCGTCATCCTTTAATAAAGTATTTACTGTCATAAACACTTTTTTGCCAAATATATGCGCATAGTCAATAGCCTTTACTATTTCCTCTTCAGTAAAGTTTTTTGCATATGATCTTGCTCCAAATTTTTCACCGCTTAAATAAACCGCGTCTGCACCTGCATTTATTGCCGCCAAGAAACACTCATAATCTCCCGCTGGTGCTAATAATTCAATCTTATCCATAATCTTAATAATAAAAAAGCTGCCAAACTGACAGCTTTATTTTAGTTCTTTTTTAATCCTGACTGATAACTTTTAATCATCTTATCTTTAGACTCTAATTTTATTTGAGAAGTAATCAATTCATGCTTTAGATCATATAATTCTCTGTCTTTCAAATCTAATTCTTCTTCTAAATTCTTGACTCTATCAAGAGCCTTGAAATAATCATCCGCAATATTTAACTGTATATAAATGTTCTGAAGTTCCAAAGGCTGTCTTCTAAAGGAATCAGAAGCATTTACCTCCTGAATCTTGCCATTTAAATATCCTGCAACCTTCTGAAGATATTCCTCACTTTCTGCACCAGAAAGTGTGATAACCTTACCACCTATTACAACTTCACAATCATTTGTAAAACCCATATTTACGCTCCAATTAATTAATCAAATATATCTAAAGAAATTATACCATAAGAGTACTAATATTCAATGCCAAAATGCTTATATGCAAGTTCTGTAGCCACCCTACCTTTAGGGGTACGATTAATAAATCCATTTTGAATTAGGTATGGTTCGTAAACATCTTCAATTGTTCCCGAATCCTCACCAATTGATGCCGCAATCGTATCTAATCCAACCGGGCCTCCAGAAAACTTGTTAATAATTGTCAAAATAACATTTCTATCAACGTAATCAAGACCCATTTTATCCACATCCATAAGATCAAGTGCACTTACTGCAACATCATATGTAATGTCTCCATCAAATCTGACAATAGCAAAGTCTCTTACTCTCTTAAGAAGTCTATTAGCAAGTCTAGGAGTACCTCTAGATCTTCGTGCAAGTTCATATGCGCCATCTTTATCAATTTTAACATTAAGCTTTCTAGCAGAATTTATAATTATAGTAGAGAGTTCGTCAGGTGTATAAAATTCTAACTTGTGAATTACACCAAATCTGTCTCTTAACGGTGCTGTTAATAAGCCCGCTCTTGTAGT
>JAUNIR010000104.1 GCA_030523345.1 Lachnospiraceae bacterium | reverse complement strand
TGACTGCTTTTGGTTATGTGACCATTTCTTTCAGCGTACTTTTCTAAAACATAATGGAGAAGGTAGAGGCGGACGAGAAGCTGATAGAAAAAGTAAAGTCAATTGATGAAAAATACCCTGAGATGACTGCAGAAAAGATGGCTGCGATTATTTCTTTGGCAAAGGAATTAGACATCACTATAACTGAAGAAGATTTCCAATTAGGTGAAGAGGGAGAACTTGATGATGATGCTCTTTCACAGGTTGCAGGTGGTGCAGTTTGGACTCGTTCTTGGAAATGGTATGACGAAAGTAAAGATTGTTTTAAGATGATTTAGAAAAAGGGAACAGATTATTATAAGGAGGAACAACAAGTGTTAGAAGAATTAAAGAAAAAACTGTCGGAAGCTAAGACACAGGAAGAAAAAGAAGTGATTTGGGCATCCTACACAGAGGAAGAAAAGAAGGCTATTAGGGATGAGTTTGAGGTAACATCTGCAAATGAGGAGGGAGAGCTTGATGATGATGCTCTTTCAATGGTTGCAGGTGGTGGTTTTTGGCCTTGGACGTGGTTTTAATAGTAAAAAAAATTATATAAAAAAGAAAGGAATGGATTATTATGAAGGAAAATATTAAGGCATTTATGGAGAAGGTACAGGCAGACGAGAAGTTGATGGAGAAAGCAAAGAAGATTGAGGAAAAATATCCTGAGATGACTGCAGAAAAGAAGGCTGAGATTATTTCTCTGGCAAAGGAAATGGACATTGCTATAGCTGAAGAAGATTTCGAAATTAACGAGGATGGAGAGCTTGATGAGGATGCTCTTTCACAGGTTGCAGGCGGATTTTTTATTACACTTCCATGGTGGAAATAGAAAAAAGCTGTGAAGCTATGAGTAAGGATATGGAAGATGGTATGGAATTGTCAGTTGATGAGCGGGACTATGCTGTAATACTTTAGGTGATTAGTTTTTGAAAGGGAATTGCCAATGGAAACTAAGCTCAAGAAAATATTTGATTATCAAAGGTTTGAGGAAAACACCAGACTTAAAAATATGTGTGATTCTGTAGAGAAGAAATTTGCTGAACTTGAGTCTTTGTCAGATGACGAATTATATATGGTTGCGGCAGGCAGAACATACAATAGCCCAGGCAACCATAACCCATTGAATAAAAACAAAAAATTATAAAAAGCAAGAAGCGGATTGCAAATATAAAGGGGCTGTTTTTTTACCAATGACATGATGTCGGAGTCAAAACTAGCATTTTAGTATGACCCATTTTCAAGGTACTAAAGAGGTCACCTTTTGACCCCGGCATCATAATATTTTTTTGAGTGGATTTTAGTTATGAATTTTGCTAATATGTAGTTAGTTATAAGGAAGGAGATGATTGTATGAGCATAGCAGAGCTTACAACAAAAATCGAAGGTCTTTCAATTGATGATTACAATATGGTAGTTATGCTTATTGACAGATTATCATCAAGAACTGAAAGTTATGAAAAGAAGAGTGCAGATGAGATAGTAGCTGAGCTTACTCAGTCAATGAAAAAGAGTGATCTGGGATATACAAAGTCAGCCCGTAGTGTATCTTCGAAGATGAAGGAGAAATATGCAGTTTAATGTTGAAATTTCTGAATTGGCCGAAGAACAGTATGATAACATTCTAGATTATCTAGCAAATGTGAAGAAAAATCCTCAAGCAGTGAATGGAGTTATTGACGATTTTGATTATGCCGTTGAACAACTTGAGAAGATGGCAGATACATTTGGAAGATGTCAGGATAAGAGACTTAGTGCAATGGGATTTCATAAACTTCATTTTAAGGCACATAGATATTTATTTGTTTATAGAATAAATGGTAACAGAGTAATCATTGAAGGTATGTATCATGAACTTCAGGATTATGAAAATGCAATAGGATAAGGAAATACATATACTCAATATATACTTCTTATAAGGTTTTGATATATTTAACGGAAGAAAAAACGTGATATAATGCTAATATAGACATAATAAATAAGCAAGGCGAAAGCAGTAATCGAAAAAGGTTGCTGCTTTTTTTATTGCAGGAGGAAGTGATGAATAAGAAGATGTCTATAGAAGCCATTGAAAATGGAATAATCCATGTATTAAACCAGTATCCCACAATAGAACTGGTAGAAGCAGCCGGAAAATATTTAGGAAAAGGATTAATGCTGGAAAAGAAAGAAGAGATCGTAGCTGTAACCGTAATAGTATACGGAGGAGCAGTGAGCCGTAAGCTGATACAGTATGCTGAACCACTGTATGAATTCAGGGAAGAATTAAAGGAGGCAAAAAAATATGAAGAGGATGAACTGCCCTATGATAATGACTATACTCTTGGATTGGTGGTTTGTCATAATGGGTCAATATTTATGTATGCTGCAAGCGAGGCTATTAACAGTGATTACTATAATTTGGTTGTTGCGGATTACATTAAGGATGGATATAATGATTATGAAACTCAAATAAAAGCTATTAATGAACTTCAGAAGAATTTCGATATAATATTTAAGGAGGTAGTTGCATTATGATGATGGAAAATGATGTATATGAAATTCCTGAAAAATATAAAAAAATGTCAGCCTCCGAAATAGCGGCTGAAAAACAAAGATTATTTCAGGAAATCAAAAGCAAGCCAACAGAGAAGCGAGTTAAAAAGACTGGCTGTAAAAAAAGTATAGTATTTAATTTTGGCTAAAGAGGTGATCCTTCGGGGGCACCTTTATTTATTATTGGCGGGGCCATAATAGGTGAATTGGCAAAATAGTGAAGATTTCTTATCAGTGAATTATAATAGCTTGAAATAGTGTATTAAAAACAATACATACATTCGGATGTTGTATCTCTATTTGTTAAATCAAAGCCGCTTTCTATTATCGAGTTATCAAGGCAGTTACTTGATTGGAATTATCAGTTCATAGCAAAAATCCTCTTGTGAAATGTGAGTACCAACATAGGTTGCAACGTGGGTAATAATTCGTGATGGTCCTATTGGTTTTAGTTCGCGTATGGCAATTTCTTTTCTGAATTGTGAAATCATATCATATAGAATGGAATATTCACCATAACAGATCATAGAAAATGCATGACATCTTGGAAAAGTCTGTAGGTTGGAATCAAATGAATTAGTAGGAACAACTGGGATGCAAACCGTAATTTCATTCTCCGGGTGTTCACCGTCAAAAGCATGTGGCGCGTTACTTCTGGCGAATAAAAACATAGGTTCTTGTCCAAGCATCTGATAACCTTCCTTGATGGCATTTTGATGAGTAATATAGGCAAAGGTTTCAGCACTTTCTAGTGTATGATTGGATTCTGTTTTGTGGTAGCATGTGATTTCAGGTATATCAACAAATGAAAATTTACTTTCTTTTGATTTGGTTGTTCTTATTTCTAAAGTATTTAATAAACGCTGTAAGCGATTCACTTTTTCACGCTGTGTCTTTATGAATTCGGACATATCAATATTTTGATAATAGATATCTGTTATTTCATTTCTAGAGAGATTTAATTCCTGTAGTAACTGATATTGTCCAATCTGTGCGATATTTTGTGCATCATAATAGCGATAGCCTGTCTTTTCATCAATACGGAAAGGCGTTAGAAAACCGCATTCTTCCATACGTAGTAAAGTGGTGCGACCAACGCCACAAGCGCGTGCTGCCTCTCGAATAGTAAATAAATAACGTTCCTCTGGATATTTCATATATTTCGCTCACTTTCTATTGACCTGTCCATAGATGGATATGTTAAATTATAAATTAAGAAAATAAGCAGGTCAAATGTCAATTATATATTTACCTACTATGGGTGTTAAATACTATTAAATTCGGAGGAAACAGGGATGAAGGATAAAATTATCGAACTTTCAAAAAACGAAGAGTTTGCAAAGAAAATGAAAGATGTAAAGAGCAAAGAAGAGGCTCTATCTGTAATGAAAGAGTTTGGCATCGAAGAAGATTCTTTAGAAATATTTATTGCAGAAGTTAAAAATCTTTCAGGCGATTCACTTCAGGAACTTAGCGATGATGAGCTTGATGGAGTAGTAGGTGGAAGTTTTTTTGGCGACATTGGAAATTTTTTCGAGCGTTTAGCTATCTTTACTGGTCTAGTTGGGTATACTGGGGTAAAAGAAGGGGTAAAAGAAGTCAAGAAATTGCTATAAAAATGTGAGGAAAAAAGTAACTATGGAAGAAAAACAAAATATTCCAGAGCAGACAAGTATGGAATTAGCAGACGAGGATCTTGCAGAAGTTTCAGGTGGAAGAAAATATGCTATACCAGGGGAAGATACTACACCCTCTACATCCGTTATTTATGATCCAATTCCTGATGTTCCAAAAGATCTTGACCCTAGTTTATTGCACTGGTAATGGATTTATGCTATTTATTGTGAAAAACAGTAATATTACGGAGGGTTATACATATGAAGTTAACAGGTGAGATAGAAAATAAAGTAATAAATACTGATACAACAGAAGATAAAAAACTACTTATGAACTAACAGATGAGGATTTAGAAGGGATAGCTGGTGGAGGCAATAGGAACCCGGCGGAACAAAAGGGATATGTATGTCCCGTGTGTAAATTTGATTTTCATGTATCTTATTACCAAATTGCGATAGATCAAAAAGTAACCTGTCCTTTTTGCACTACCAGTATAGTTTTACCCAAGAAAGAATCAACTTCAGCGCTCTTGGTAGCAAAGGCTTTTTTTGAGACAAACCTTACAAAGAATTAAAAATAATTAGTAAGATATTTTTATATTATGTCAGATGGAAGCTGAACACTTGATGATATATATGATGGCGTTGTGAAATGAACTTCACAGCGTCTTTTCTTGTCACACGTGATGGGTTTAAAGAAAGGGTTTATAGTGATGAATAAAGTAAGAGATTTTTTAAAAAGACATTCTATTTTAGGAGCGATATTGCTTTATGTTGCAGCTACTACAATTATACAGGTATTTGGAAGTGTATTTGACATACTCATAGAGAGGAACCTGAATAGTTATCCAGGAAGTCTTGTGAGCATTTTGCTTTCATTTTTGACGCTTTGGATATTTAAAAGAATTTTTAAGCCTGATTATGATGGGGCCTTGCATTTAAATGGTATTCTTAAAGGTCTTTTATACATATGGCCTTTAGAGTTGTTTTTTATAACTCTAATTTTTGCATTTAATCCAGATAATGATGTAATTACATATCTAGTGACAGCAGTTTGGGCTGGTGTAAATGAGGAAGTTTGTATAAGAGGCGTAGCACTTGCGTTTCTTACATACCATTTTAGAGAACAAAAACATGTTCCATTGATTTTATGGGGAACAAGCTTGGTATTTGCATTAACACATATACCTAATATGTTCATAGGCGGTTCCGTATCAGGAACGATTTTGCAGACTATAAGTGCTTTAGGTCTTGGTGCCATGTTTGCAGCATCATTTATGAGAACTGGTACACTATGGCCGGCAATAATAATACATAGTCTAAATGATTTCCTTGTTTTCATGGCATCAACAGGAACTACTTCTGAAACAGTTGGGGTAAATTCATCAGCATTTGATCCAAGCTCATTTTTGGAAGTATTGCCAATATATTGTGTGTATATAGCAGTGGCATTCTTCTGTATCAGAAAGACGAAGAGAGAAGAAATTGTTAATTTATGGAATAAAAAGTGGGGAAATGAAAATGAATAGTAAAATCAGACCATTAATAAATGCTGTTGTAAGTGTTTTTATATGTTTTGTATTGTATAAAGTAACAGGATTTGGCTTATCAGCGCTTAATATAAAAGGCTTTTTGGGTAACTTTATAGGAGAATTGCTCTTTGCAATTTATGGAATAGTTGCACTTTTAATTCTTAAAAAGATTGATGTACTTAAATTCAAATTAGAAGGATTTAAGGAAGGTCTTTTTGCTGGTGGCATCATATTTGTGGCTTGTTTTATTATTATGCTTGGAGTGGCCACAGGGCTGATACCTGTTACAGCTAAAGCTTCTGATATCACGATATATATACTGCAGATGCTTTTGATTGGTGTTGCAGAAGAAGTATTATTCCGTGGTATTTTACAGAATTCAGTTATGGATTATATCGGTTATGATACTGTAGGTAAAATTAGATTAGCCATTATTATTTCAGGTGTGATTTTTGGTCTTGTTCATTTATCAAATGCAACTCTTCCTGGAGTAAGTTTCGGAGCTGCTATGCAGCAGGCAATTTCAGTAATTCCAGTAGGAATAATCTTCGGGGCAATTTATTATAGAAGTAAGAAGAATATTTGGACAGTTATTATTCTTCACGCAATTAATGACTTCTATACACTTATAGCATCAGGAACTTTAGCTGGTGCTTCACAGAATGAAGCACTTAATACAAGAACTAATTCGGTTTGGGGGACTTACTTAGTCTTTGGCCTTATAGCTATTTGGTTAATGAGGAAGAAGAAAATAGAAGCATTAAGGATGAATATCTAATGGAGTATTAAAGAAGGGTTTTGACAAAATGAAGAGAAAAACAATTGCAGCATCTATTGAGGCTTCCACCATTATGCTAGAAGCCTCAAAAATCGTTAGTATATTAAAACGGAATTGATAGTTGTTGAATGAAGAAGAGTATGGAGAGCAAATTAAAGGTTTCGATTATTACACCATTTCATAATGTACCGCGCGAGATGTTTGAGAATAGCTTTAATTCAGTTATTAATCAGACATATGGACTTGAAAATTTGGAGTACATTATTGTTATTCATAATTGTAGTGATGATTATAGAGAAATGGTCCTTACAATGACATAGGATTATGAGTGCGTAAAAACATATATACTAAATAATGAATGGCACTGTGCATCTAATCCAAGAAATTATGCATTGGATAAGGCTACAGGAAAATATATATTGTTTCTTGATGGGGATGACTATTTATCAGATGATTGCGTAGAAAAAGCAGTTTCAGCAGCAGATAAGAATAATGCAGATATTATTTCATTCAGGGCAGGAATAGAAAATGATAATCATGATGATTCTTTTGACTTAAAACTATATACTTTGATGGACCAGACTCAGGATATGATTGTTTTTGAAAAGGATACACCATCGTGGGATCCTGGTAAGTTTCTTAATGGCAAAACGTTGTCTGTAACATTCAAAATGTATAATGCATATATCATCAGAGATAATAATTTAAGATTTAATTCAGAAATTGTTGTGGCAGAGGATAATGAATTTAACCTTAGATTTATTAATCTTGCAAGGAAGTTGGTATTTTTGCCAAGATATATTGGATATACATATGTTATGAATGGTGGAAGCCTATAAGTGTATTTAATTCGTATATAAATATATAAAGATGATATTTTGGAGGGGCAATATGAATAAGAATGATGAATTAAAAGCCAAGCCTAATAAAGCCGAAACTATAGAAGATAATAAGGTTGTGATAACTGATGATGAACTTGAAGGAGTTACAGGTGGTCGCACTAGAACGACCCAAACATCAAGACCTACATGTACAGGATTTGCATGTCCAGTATGTGAACAATTCATACCTGTATCGATGTACCAAATCATGACATCTTCGATAGTTTATTGCCCTTGCTGTACCACCGCTTTTGACATTAAGAAAGAGAGTACTTCTCATCTACCTGACATAGACTCACTAAAGCGCAACTAATAGGGATAATTACAATAACATTCTTTATAAACACTATCATTACGGGTGAAATCATACAATGGTTACACCTTATTTTGAATTAGATAAAAGACCAAATCCATTGGAGGATTAAGATTATGATGAATGATAAAGAATTAAATGAATTTGTTTTAGATG
>JAUNIR010000103.1 GCA_030523345.1 Lachnospiraceae bacterium | reverse complement strand
TGCCTGTTCTGGTTCAGGTGTACTTTCTACAACTGGTGCCTGCTCTGGTTCAGGTGTATTCTCTGTAACCGATGTCTCCTCAACTACAGTTTCATTTTGCGCTGAAAAATCGATATCATCATTTGCATACGCAAGATTTGGTGCTACAGTCATAAACAATAATATTGCAATTAAGACTGCACTAATTTTTCTAGTGAAACATTTCATCTACTATACCTCTCTGTAATACTATATGTTAATTTACATATCACTTAAGTTGACAAGCCAAATACTACCAAATTTGAACATGGTTTTCAATGAAATTACAAAAATGGCTTAAAAATAAACAAATTTAATATGCTAGTAACTCCATTAAGACTTCGTTTGCTGGTGCATTTTTTACTATATATGGCTCATTAACGAGATCAAGATCGAAGTATAATGGCTTTCCGTTACCATCTAATGAGTAACAATAACTATAAATAATATTTTATATATAACATCTATCATTACTGTAACGGTATATCTAGAATTTGACCTTCATATATCAGATTTGCTGACTTAATTTGATCCTTATTTGCCTCGAAAATAACATTATATTCAGACTGTTCTCCATAATATTTCAACGCTATTTTGGACAAATTATCATTATTTTTAACTTTATATGTTATTTTGTCATGTTCTACAATAGACTGCACCATCTTGTTGTGTTCATACTGCATATCGTAAAGTCCAAGACATGCATCCATGCCAGAATTAGAACTGAATGATTTTAAGAGAACCTTTTCCCATGCTCCATATTTTTCAAAAAGACTTTCAGCAGTTGGACCATTTTCATTTCCATATGTATCCAAATTACTCTTCTTAACCCTAGTTAAACCTTCTGGATCATTAGCATATGAAGCCAAACGTATCTCATTTCTTTTGGCACTAACAGCCCTAGCTATCTCTTCTGTTGTAGATCCTTTAGAAAGCATTTCATTCCATAAATCATACATAGAGTCAAACTGACTTAAATATTTTATACGATCCTGTCTATATCCTTCAACAGTTACAGGATCATCCCAGTCAGCATCTGCATACTCAGCTAGTCTAACAGAGTCCTTACTTGGCTTGAATCCATAAACAGCAGTATTATCAACTACTATATCTTCCATAGCCTTTTCATTGATTCTTGGGTCATGGACATACTTAATATTAGTAGTATTGGCAGCTACGAGCACAGGTGTGTTAATTCCCAAAGCACCAATAATTAACACTGCTCCAACAATTTTAATCATGCTTCTTAATTTGATTTTATTCATGCTTTTACCTCCATAAATCTATCGAATCAAATATTTATAATATTGTCTTCTCACCACACTCTGAACAGACTGCTCTTCCACCACTATAACATTTAAAAATTGTCATCTTATTACACGTTAGACACATAGCTTTACATGTTTGCTCATTCAAACCCATATTTCCCGTTCCTGCGGCTGCAAGTTCAAGTTCATCATCACTAAGTTCTATAATGTTATTATCTATATATTTTGTATGCGTATCATTTATAATATTTTCCAATTCTTTATTACCTGCAAATTTTTGCAGTTCGAAAAGATGGCTAAGCTTTGTCATATTATGAACCTCCTTTTTTAATATAAATCAATAAATAATTTATATTGGAAAATCATCAATAGCTAAATATTCTCTCATATGATTGATTGCCTTTGCCTGCACAATCTTTGCATTAGCATATGACATTTCCATCTTTACAGCGATGTCCTTAAGTGTCATGTTATCGTAATATCTAAAAATCAATAGATCCCTTTCTCTTTCTGGGAGTTTTTTTAATGCTGTCGCCAAATCTGAAAGCATTTCTTCATTTATTATATTTTCATCTATTTCTTCAGCATTAGCAATTTCATCTGGTATTTCTTCAAACGTTTTATGTGTTCTGTAATAGTCTATTACCGTATTATTAGCTATTGTATATATCCATGTTGCCACAGATGCCTTATTCTCATCATACACAGATAATTTATCGCATACTTTTAAGAACACTATAGAAGTTAAATCTTCTGCAACATACTTATCAGAAACTTTTCTACCAATATAATATTCTACTTTATCACGATATTGATTAAATAATTCCTCAACTAATGTCATATAATACCCTTAGTATTTCTACATATCTAATTATATATACGATATCTCATTTAAAAAGGCTAATAATTTTATCATTCTTCGCATTTTTAACCGTCATCATCCTTGCTACTAATATTTAACAAAAGAGGCAATATGCCCCATACTGGACACTTTGCCTCTTCGCAATCTCAACATGAGTTTATTCATATACATTTTAACACATATTTTTATGTATGTGTATCACCCAAGCATATTATAAACCTTGATATTCTTTATCATGAAATGAATATTATTTTTTACATAATATTTATATTATAAATCAAGCTTTAAATCATTTTCTTTAATCCAACCAATTTTTCTAAGTATATTACCAAATATATATGTTAAAACAGCTGGTAAAACAAAACATATTAAAACTAATCCAATCCAGTCAAATGATGTAATTGCAGTTTTTGTTCCCTCACTTATATCATTTATCCAACCTGTATATACACCAATTTGACCAACAAATCCACATGTACCCATTCCTGATGCAACTGCAGCTCCATTCATTTTTAACTTAAATAAACATGTGGCTAAAGGTCCTGTAATCATTGATGTAAGAATAGGTGCAATCCAAATCTTTGGGTTTCTAACAATGTTACCCATTTGTAACATACTTGTACCAATACCTTGAGCAATAAGACCTGAAACTTTGTTTTCTTTAAAGCTCATTACAGCAAATCCAATCATCTGAGCACAACATCCTGCGACTGCCGCACCGCCAGCAAGTCCAGTAAGTGATAATGCAGCACAAATTGCCGCAGAACTTATCGGTAATGTTAAGGCTATGCCAACAAGAGTAGAAACCAAAATTCCCATAAAGAATGGTTGTAATTCAGTTGCCCACATTACAAGCTGACCAAAACTTGACGCTGCTGCGCCAAGACCTGGTGCTAATAATAATGATAAAATAACACCAACTCCAATTGTTACAGCTGGAGTTACTAAAATATCAATTTTTGTTTCTTTTGAAATAGCTTTTCCAATTTCTGCAGCTATAATGGCTACTACTAAAACGGCTAATGGACCACCTGCGCCGCCTAATTCATTTGCTGCTTGTCCAACAGCTGCTAAACAAAATAGCACAAGATTAGGACAATTTAATGCATAACCAATCGAAATCGCCATTGCTGGACCTGTTACAGCTTTAGCATAATTACCAGCAGTAACCATAAACTCTACGCCTATTTTATCACCAAGAGTTGAAAGAATTGTACCAATCAAAAGTGATGCAAATAATCCTTGCGCCATAGCACTCATAGCATCAATTAAATATTTTTTTGCTGACACCTCAATACCCTTCCTTTGAAGGAAGTTCTTAAATCCATTTTTCTTTTCCATAATATATACTCCTTTTATTTATTTAAATGGGATTTCCTCTCATCTTAATCCCATTCAACAACAAGTTCATTTACAGCTGATTTAATTTCCTCATCTGTAACATCTTTACAAATAACAGCCTTACCAATTTTTTTAAGCAAAATAAATTTGACAAATCCGTTTTCTGCTTTCTTATCTGATTTTGTTAGTCTTACAATTTCATCTGCATCAATAGAATCTAAAGAAATCGGTAAATTAAATGGAACAAACATATCTCTTATTTCGTAAAAATCTTCTGTTGAAATCATTTCTCTCTTATAAGAGATGTATGCTGCAACAATTGTTCCAAGCGCAACACATTCGCCATGGCTCATCTTAAAATCCATATATTTTTCTATTGCATGTCCTGCTGTATGTCCTAAATTTAATAAAGCTCTATCACCCTGTTCAAATGGATCTTTTTCAACTATAAATTTCTTGATTTCAACACTTTTACGTATCATATTTGTAAGAGTTTCTTGATCCTTATCGTTTATTTCAAGAAAATTATTAATTGTCCATTCATAAAAATGTCCATCTCTTAATAATCCTGCCTTTAATACTTCAGCCATACCAGATGCAAATTGAACATCAGGTAGTGTTGATAAAGTGTCAGTATTTATGTAAACCATTCTTGGCATTTTGAATGCACCAATCATATTTTTATACTGTTTAAAATCAACCCCTGTCTTACCACCTATACTGGAATCAACTTGAGATAATAAAGTTGTAGGAAGCTGAATAAAATCTATACCTCTCATATATGTGGCGGCAATAAAACCAGTCATATCTCCTACAACTCCTCCACCTAAAGCTAATAATACATCCTTACGGTTGTAATGATGCTCAGTTAGTCCTTCATATGCGCCATATATAGTATCTAAATTCTTAGATTGTTCTCCAGCTTCAAATGTATAATCATGAATTTCGGAAAATACATCCTTTAATAGTTCTTTTACTTTATCTAAATATAATGGTGCTACATTTGAATCAGTAATTATGCATGCTTTAACCTTATTTGGGTACAGTTCTTCTATTTTTTCTTTTAAACCATCATATGAGCTATCTATAAAAATATTATATGGTTTATTATTGTCTGTTTTAAAAGCTACGTTTATTTCTTCCATTTACTTTTATCCTCCAATAC
This sequence comes from Lachnospiraceae bacterium, assembly GCA_030523345.1. Classification (GTDB taxonomy): domain Bacteria; phylum Bacillota; class Clostridia; order Lachnospirales; family Lachnospiraceae; genus UBA2868. Next base: position 3,183 of record JAUNIR010000103.1, on the reverse strand, counting down.
AGGCTATTTCTTTTTATCAGAAGAATTATTACTTTCTGTTTCTTCCTTGTCTATCGTAACAATTACCTGTTTACCTTTTCCTTCAACATATATGTTTTCAAAGGTCTTCTTAACAAATTTAATCTCTTTTCCAGTATTTGTATTATCGTCATCAGAATGATAATCAGAATCCAAATAATATGATGTTGCATCAGGTAACTGTTTTTTCTTAAGTCTTTCATTTACAAATGTTCTTATAGCGGCATATATAACCGCAAACACAGGAACACCTATAAACATTCCGAATACACCAAAGAAACCACCAAATACAGTAATTGCAAATATTACCCAAAAGCTTGATAAGCCAGTAGAATCTCCTAAAATCTTAGGTCCAATTATATTGCCATCTATCTGTTGAATTATAAATATAACAACTATTAAAAGAAGCGCCTTTTTAGGGTCTACCATAAGAACAATTAAGACTGTAGGTATAGCACCTAAGAATGGTCCAAAATAAGGAATTATATTAGTTATACCTATAATAACAGATACTAAAAGTGCATATGGAATCTGACATATTGTTATAACAATAAAAGATAGACAACCAATGATAAACGAATCTATAATTTTACCATTTAAAAAGCCACCAAATGTTTTGTTTGCAAATCTTGCATTATTGATTAAATTGTTTGCTCTTTCCTCTCTTAATGCTGCATATACAATCTTTTTAGCTTGAGCACAATAAACCTCTTTATTGGCAAGAAGGAATGACGCAATAATAATACCAATAATAAATTTAATTAATTGGGTTATTGTAGAATAAACACCACCAATAATATTAGATGAAATATTACTGATCCACGACTGTAGAGCAGGTAAAACATTATTTATAACCCATTCTTCCACATTGGCTGTATATGGTGATAAAACTTTTGCCAAATCAGTATTATTTGAAATTACATCATTAACCCATATATTAATAGTATTAATATATGCAGGACATCTTGAAATAATACTTTGAATGCTTTCAATTACTTGTGGAACAATCATTATTATTAATGCATAAACAAATAGAAGGAAAAAACCTATTGCTAATATAACTGAAATGAACCTATATGGTTTTTTATTAGATTTCTTGCTTTTAACAATTTTTGAATATAAAGGATATACTATTTTGCTTTCAAAGAAATCCATTATAGGATTTAGAATATACGCAATGAAAAAACCATAAATGAATGGCATTAATATTAATATCAATTTCTTTAAGAAATCTATAACCACACCACCATTAAATAGGATGTAACAGAAAAAGATAGCACCACATAATGCTAAAAAGAACAATAATCCTGCTTGTTTAATTCTTTTATCTATTTTTCTCATTAGAACTTCCTTTATCTATCCTTTTTTTCAAAATCATTAACTAACTGACATATTAGTTCAACTGTTCCATCTATTCCAAGAATCGAACTATCAATGCTCATATTATAAGATTCAGCTTTTCCCCACTTCTTATTTGAGTAAAAATTATAGTAATTTGAACGCTGTTTATCTTTTTTATTAATCATGTCCTTTGCTTTTTCTTCAGATAAATCAAATCTATCTATGACATGCTTAACTCTTGTATTATAATCACAATGGATAAATAAATTGAGACAATTTTCTTTCTCAGCTAATGCATAATCAGCACATCTACCAATAATTACGCAAGGACCTTCTTCAGCTATTTTTTTTATTGCATCAAATTGTGCTAAGAAAACTTTATGTCCAATAGGCATATCAATATATGATGATGATGAATAACCAAATGAATACGTATCCATTACAAGATTATATAAAAAACTAGAGGTTGGTCTTTCATCATGATTCTCAAATATCTCAGTACATAAGCCACTTTCTTCAGCTGCTCTTTTCAATAAATCTTTGTCATACCATTTTATATTGAGCTTTTCAGCAACCCTTTTACCAATTTCACGGCCATTGGAACCAAATGATCTAGATATAGTAATGACTGTATTCATAACTTATTCTCCTAACAAAAAACCCCCTTAATAGTAAGGGGGCCTAAAAATTTAAAATTTACTTCTTATTGATGGAACGTCAAACGATCCTGCTAATATTTCTTGGAAGTCCCCAGAAACGCCAACACTCTTAGGTGTAACAATAAAAATCATATTTGAAATTTTCTGAAGAGTACCATCTATAGCATATGTAGAACCTGATGTAAAATCAATAATTCTCTGGGCTATGTCCATATCAAGACCTTCCATATTAAGAACTACTGTACGGTTCTCTAGAAGAGTCTGAGTAATTTCTCTAGCTTCATCAACTGATGTTGGTTTGATAACAACTACTTCCATACCGTTAGACATCGTACGACTGCTTCCTTTTCTTGGACCATTGTAAGATCTAGAAGGCTTTTTCTCTTCATAATCATCATCCATATCAGCAGTCTTAATAGCACGAGAACTTCTTCTAGGAGCTTCATCTACTTCGTCATCATCATAATATTCATCATCCTCGTAATCATCATCGTCATAACGAATTGATCCGAGAAGCTTATCCATAAATCCCATTTCAATATCTCCTTTATTTCACTTATCTCCCCTAACAAAATTATTATACATTATAATTTCGTTCACCAAAGATTTTCGTGCCTACACGTACATAAGTGGCCCCTTCTTCCACTGCGACTTCATAATCGCCAGACATACCCATAGACATAATTTCCATAAATACATTATCAATGTTTTTACTCTTAATGTCAATAAATAATTGCTTTAATTTAATAAATACAGGCCTATTTTCTTCACTATTTGTTGTAAAAGGTGCTACAGTCATAAGACCACATATTTTAATTCCTGGTAAAACAGATATTTCTTTAATTAGTTCTTCGGTTTGTTCTATACTAACTCCAAATTTTGACTCTTCTTCTGCAACATTTACCTCGATTAAAATTTTACAAATAACATTCTTTTTTAATGCTTCTTTGCTAATCTCTTTGGCTAATTTCAATGAATCTACACTATGGATTAGATAGGCTTTATCTACAATATATTTAACCTTGTTTGACTGTAAATGTCCTATTAAATGCCATTTAATATCTTTTGGCAATTTCTCATATTTATCTACAAGTTCCTGGACTTTATTTTCTCCAAAATCTCGAATACCACAAGAATATGCTTCTTCAATCATAGATATAGGCTT
>JAUNIR010000102.1:7762-8118 GCA_030523345.1 Lachnospiraceae bacterium | reverse complement strand
ATAATTATCTTCCTGGATACAAAAGCTTACTCTGATAATAGGAAAAATTGATTTTCTCTCATTTCTTCTTTTAATTAAATAGTTAACGTTATCCTCAACTACTTTCAATTCTTTTCCTCTGATTCTTTTATACGTTTCTTGGGTTGCAGCATCAATAGAAATAAAACACTTTTCCCATTGTAAATCAATCAAAATATCTGTAATCTCTGGCGTTAATGCATATCCATTTGTGATTAATACATCATCTATTCCTTTACCTATTTCTTTAACCTTTTTCAACATTTCCTTAATATTAGGATTAATTAGACACTCTGTTCCACCACCTACAAAAAACGACTTAACACCTATTTCATTTG
>JAUNIR010000102.1:0-7725 GCA_030523345.1 Lachnospiraceae bacterium | reverse complement strand
AAACCTCCATTGACATATTATCTTTGCCATTAGCATTTGCATCCAAGCTTTTTAAGCACATTTTGCATCTCATATTACAGTAATTATTCAATTCAATCACTACATACGAAGGTTTAGATGGCTCAACTAACAACTGAGTTTCATCGAACTCTGCCTTATATGCCCTATATCCCTCACGATTATCCTTTAAAATTCTATCAACATCTGTAAATATCTGTCTCGTAACAATCAATCCACGTTTTTCTTTTTTCTCTGTTGCTTTCATAATAGTTTTATCTATATTTTCATTCATATGCTTATTACCTATTTCATTATCATATTTTCAAATCCATTAAACAGATTTTCACAACATCCACATATTTCTGGCAATTCTTTATTATCCAAAAATACCTTTCTATAATAAATATACTCATCACAATTCCAAGCATGTTCCAAATTAAAATCATCATTCAAATCATAAAAATATACATCTTTATCATTTGCATTGCAACACGGTACAACTTTTAAATCTGCATCCACATACATAGAGTTAAATAACAGTGAGCAGTAATAATCTTTCTTTCTTTCTAAATTGTTTTCACTTTCAATTTTATATTTTTGTAAAAGCTCCTCGTTTTGAATTAAGCGTTTTGTACAAACGGGAATAAACACAATCTCATTTACATATTCGTCAAAGAGCTCCCTTATTTCTGATTGTATATTTATTGTGTCTTTTGTAAGAACACATGATAGTGATATATTTAACAAGATATTATTAGATGTTACATACTCTGATATATATTTTATATTTGACACAACAACATCAAACGCATCAATACCATGAATTTCTTCATATTTTTTTCTATTGGAAGCATTTATTGATACTCTTAAACTATCTATACCTGCATCAATTATCTCCTTTATTATATCTGTATTATTAATAGACAAATTCGTTGTAGCAAATGTATATTTAAATCCCAATTCTTTTGCATATTTAACGGTTCTAGCAAAGTCGGTATGCAATAAAGGCTCTCCCCTTAAATAAAAGCCCACTTCTCTATTGCCTATTCCCAATTCTTTTGCTTGATCTAAAATTTTCTTGGCATCCTCATATGACATTCTCACGTTTTCAGGATGTCTTGGCGCATATTTACCATGAAATGGGCAGAACACACATTTTTCATTACACGTACTGTTTAATTCTATATTTAAGGCAGATGGTAATGGAGGGTTAAGGATATAATTCTCACCATTCGCAAATCTTTGTAACATATGACCTGACATAACATCATTCTTCTTCATCAATATTTCTCTCCCGATATCATCTCATATATATCCATTGCAGATAATTGCTCTTGTAAACTACAAAATCTTCCATCATCCGTTTTATTAATAAAGCACTCAACTTCTTTATACAAACCCTCTTTGCATTCTTTTTCTTTAGGTTCTTTTTCAAGAAAAATTTCGTTTAATAGAACACTCCCCCTCTCTTGGATATATAGTTGCTCCATTGGTCTAAGATATAATCTATGTTTATTTGTCAAAATCTCGACTGACCATCTACCCGGTGCTTCCCAATTTGCATTATAGCTAAACATTATCCCTCGTTTTGTTACTCCACATCCAGCAAACCTGCTACTAGAATCATGCCAATGTAACGCACCCGCATTTAATGCATATATTTTTTCTGGCATACCGGCAAAATAGAAAACCAAATCAACAACATGTGATGAATTCATCAAAAACCATTTTTGTTTTATATCTACTGAGTGCAAATCGTTCTCAATCAAATGTGACCACTCAGTAAATTCAAAATTAACAGAAGTTATTCCTCCGTCTTCCGCAATGATCTTTTCAGCAGTGAGTACGGAAGGATAAAATCTTCTATTATATCCTATTAGCACTCGAGTATTTTTTTTGTTTGCATCACCAATTAAATTAATTAATTCATTTTTAGTTAAAGTTCCCGGTTTTTCTATCAATACATTTTTTATACCTGCGGAAATCAATTTCGCAGTCACCTCATATAACGCATTTCCACTAACTGCAACAATGGCATAATCATACTTGTAATCACCTCCAAGAAGAATATTAACACCATTTGGAACAGCGTTTTCATTATATGTGGAATTAAATTTTTCTACTGAATTCAGTGTATGTCCCGCGATATCGTAATCCAATCCTAATATTTTAAATACTTTTACATATTCTGCCGCTATATATCCAGTACCAACCAAAAGAATCTTATGTGTCATGTTATCGGACATAACTCCACCTCCATATTATCTCTATCTGACAGATATCTATTAATTCCACTTATAAACATTTTATGCATGTTTGCTGAATCATTGTATGACGTAAGTCCGCATTTTTTTTCTCTAAAATAATCATCTATAACATCACAGGTTAAATCACTCTGATATTTGAAATCTACATCTATACGATTAATACTTTTTGTCTTGTTATCAATTATATAGGCTTCATTTGACATTTCATCAATATTGATTATCTTTTCTTCGGTGACAATAGTAATGTATTGATTCATTGGCTCCATATCATATGCCGATAAGATTAATTTTCCTCGTGATGAGACAAGTCTAATATCACCTGTAAATTCAACAAAGCCTTTCCTTTTACATATAACTTCTTTTAATTCATTACTATCATATTTTTCTATACTATTATCGGAAATATACTCGTACAAATCTATCATATGTATTGAATTGCAAGCTATCCCCCAGTTATTTCCATATACATACATATTTATCATATTAGAATTTCGAAGATCTTGTTTTAGCTGTGAATAGAATGAAAAAAGCCTACGAGGACAGTTAACATATACGTCTGTTTTTTCTCTAGAGACAATTTTTGCAAAATTATCAAAATCTTCATTTTTTTGGAAAACAACTTTTTCTAAAATCATCATGCCGATCTGCAGATTTTCCAATAACCATGTGGCAATCTCATACCTGACATTAGAAGAAGTTGCTATGATAACTACATCAACTTCTCCTTTCATCGATCTATAATCATCTATCCAATTTAACTCATGAACATATCCATTTTGCTCAATTTCCAAAAATCTTTCATTTGATATTTCTCTTGAAATTAAGTTGTTCTCACAAGCTATTATTGTCATGTCATACCTACATTTTTTTATGGCTTGCAGATGACGACTACCAATATTTCCACATCCAATTATTGCTATCTTCTTCATATCAGAATTGCTCCTAAAGTTTTTGTCAAACAATCAAAGTTTGAAATATATTGTTTTTTATCTATTAACTAAAATTATTTCTTGAATACATTTGATCACATATTCAATTTGATCATCAGTTAATGCAGGATACAACGGAATACTCATTATTTCGCTATATATTTTTTCTGCGTTAGGACATAATCCTCTTTCATATCCCAAACTTTTATAATATGGAAACCAATAGGTAGGAATATAATGGATTTGACACAATATCCCCTTCTTTTTCATTTCATTGTAAAATTCTTTTCTATTACATTTTAGCTTTGAATAATCTATCCTTAATATGTATAGATGTCGACATGTATCAGATTCTTTTATTTCCTTCTGAATTATTATCTCAGGAATTTTCGAGAACGCCTCATTGTACTTATTTACTAGATCGTCTCTACGTTGTTTAAAAAGGTCTATTCTTTCCATCTGGCTTAAAATAAGAGCAGCCTGGAAATCGGTCATTCTATAATTATATCCTAGAAGAACCATTTCATTATACCAAGGTCCTTTTTCATCATCATTTATTTCTTCATATTCGGATACATGCTGCATTCCATGGGATCTTATCAATTGTACTTTTTTGAAAAATTCCTCATCATTTGTAAGAACGGCTCCCCCTTCACCACCTGTTACTGTCTTGACTGGATGGAAGCTAAATGTTGTAATATCAGCAATACTACCAACTTTTTGTCCTTTGTATGAAGATCCTATAGAGTGTGCCGCATCCTCAATCAAGATTAAATTATACTGGTCACATATTCTTTTTATTTCACCAATATCAACTACTTGTCCTGTATAATCTACTGCTATTATTGCTTTTGTTCTATTTGTTATACATTTCTCAATACTTGAGGGAGAAATGTTGTACGTATCTGGATCAACATCCGCAAAAACTGGTTTTCCACCACAATATAATACGCAGTTTGCACTTGCAGCAAATGTCAACGGGGTAGTAATCACCTCATCTCCTGGTCCAATTCCAGCCGCAATGCATGCACAATGTAAAGCCGATGTACCATTAGATACAACCGTAGCATATTTCGCACCCGTATACTCACACAACTTTTTTTCTAGCGCATCAACTTTTGGTCCACAAGTAAGGAAATCACTTGTCAAAACTTCATTAACCGCATTGATGTCATTTTCATTTATATTCTGTTTTCCATAATGTAATAAACCATCCATATAAATCCTCACATATTACTACTTTAATATAACTAGAAGTTCAAGACATTCTACACCATAATAATCCCTTGTATTTTAACATAATTAAAATATAGATACAATAAATGGAGATACTTATCATATGGTTCATAACTACTTTCAATTAACATATGATATTTATGCATAATACAACATCTGGATTAACTACCCTATTCATCGAATCCACCATCTTTAGTTTTCTTAAGCTCATTATTGCTATACATCAATATATAAGGGCGTACTATAGCAAGTACGCCCTAACTGTTATTGGGATAATCTAGAGATTATCGTTTAAATTGTAACATAAATGCTTCTTTATTCTCAACTGCCGTAGTTGTAGGACGGCCCAAATCGTCTCTAGCACCAAGAGCACATTTTACTTCTATAAATGAAAGCTGATTTGCTTTCTTTGCATCATTAAGCTCTTTATCTAAGTCTTCAAAGTTATCTACTGATGCAACTCTACCAAATCCTACTGCTTCTGCAAGTTTTTTCCAGTCAACATTGCTTGCAACTGTTGGAAGTCCACCTACTGTCTCATGAGCCTCATTATTTATAAGAATATAAACCATATTTGGATTATGCTTCGCAAGAACTGCTAAAGAACCCATATGCATAATTGCTGATCCATCACCGTCTATACACCAAAGCTTCTTGTCTGGACTATTTAGTGCAACGCCCATTGCAATCGATGAAGTATGTCCCATTGAACCAACAGTCAAGAAGTCGTATCCGTGGCCTTCATTATTTGCTTCTCTTGCTTCAAAAAGTTCTCTACTAGCCTTACCTGTCGTAGATACAATTGGATCAGTTCCAGATACTTTGATAATATGCTTAATAATATCCTCACGAAGCATTGTATAGTTATTAGAATACTTAACTTTCTCATCATATGAGAACGCACCTTTTCTAATTACAAATGCTACACTTTTACCATTAGATAGCGTATTTTTGAAATCATCCATTGTCTTTTTAAGTTCATCTTCAGTAGTATCTTTATCAACGATTACATTCTTAATATCAAGATCATCAAGAAGCTTAACTGTAATTTCACCCTGGAATATATGCTGTGGCTCATCATGAACCCCAGGCTCGCCACGCCATCCAACCACAAAAATCATAGGAATCGCATATACCTTATCATTTAGGAGTGACGCAACTGGATTTACAATATTTCCTTCACCAGAATTTTGCATATATACAACAGGCACCTTTCCTGTTGCCATATGATAACCTGCTGCCACACCTACACAATTTCCCTCATTGGCCGCAATGATATGATGATTCTTATCAATTCCATATGTATTCATCAAATAATTGCATAATGGCTTTAATAATGAATCAGGCACCCCTGAATAAAAATCTGCCCCTAATATTTCTACGAATTTTCTAACGTCCATCTTCTCTCCTACTATCTGTTATTAACTTCGTTTAGTTCTTCCACCGTATCAATCTCAACAATCTGGCTATCCTCAACTGGAAATACCTCTAGCTGAAGCTTATCAAGAATACTGTTTACAACATCATCCCAAAATAAGTCTTCAAATCCTGGCTGATTATTGTATACTCGTTCTATTTCTTCTGCTATTATTTTTGCTTTATCCTGCTTAAAGAAAGATAATCCGCACATGTTATAACAGTCTGTACCAATTTTTCCGACTCTTGTAATTATTCCATCATTATTCTGCTCAAAAATCCAGTCATCAGACAATCCTTCAACCATTTTTCCACAGTATCCAGATTTATTTGTATCAACTTTTGAAAGAATATCCTCATCAGATATAAATAAATCAGCCTCACAAACAAACACATCTGCAAGCTTCATTTCTTCTCTTGCATAATATATTGATGATATATTATTTATTGTCTCGTAATCATTATTTCTAATAATTGAAATGTTAGGATATTTCTCTGTTAAATATTGAAATTGGTCACCTAAATATCCAACAACAATAAATATCTTATCAACGCCAAAATGATTGAGAGCTTTAATTACCGTCTCAATCATTGGAATTCCTTTCACCTCAATAAGGGGCTTTGGTTTAATATTAGTAAGTGGCCTCATTCTGCTGCCAAGTCCTGAAGCCATTAGAATTGCGTTCGCCATGTTTGTTTTTCCTTCTTTATTCTTAAAGCTCATCAATTAAAGTAATGATTTCCTTAAATGGCATAAGTTTTGAATCAACTTCAAGTGCTCTATGATTCTTAAGAATCTCTCTCGCAGTATTTTCCATCGCTGGGAATGCACTTCTTGTAAGCTGATTTGCGTAAATAACAATATTTACCCCGTGTTCAGCAAGCTCGGCTTCTGTAATAGAATTAAATGATGTAGGAACTACAACAATAGGAGTTCCCTTATCCTTTTCTCTAAACTTATCACAGAATTCACAAATCTCATCTGGTGATTTCTTACGAGAATGAATCATAATTCCATCTGCACCTGCACCTACAAATGCGTGGGCTCTTTCAAGAGCATCCTCCATACCTCTTTCAAGAATAAGGCTCTCTATTCTTGCTATAATCATAAAATCATCAGAACGAAGTACTTGCTTACCTGCTTTAATTTTTGCACAGAAATTCTCAATACTATCCTGTGTCTGTACTACTTCTGTGCCAAATAATGAATTCTTTTTCAGTCCAGTTTTATCCTCAATAATTACTGCAGATACACCCATTCTCTCAAGTGTACGAACATTGTATACAAAGTGCTCTGTAAGTCCGCCTGTATCTCCGTCAAGGATAATTGGCTTAGTTGTAACTTCCATGATATCGTCAATTGTACGAAGTCTTGATGACATATCTACAAGCTCAATATCTGGCTTACCCTTTGCAGTTGAATCACAAAGAGAGCTTACCCACATAGCATCAAACTGGTCTAACTCACCATTATTCTCAACAATAGTCTTCTCTGCAATTAATCCTGTAAGACCACTATGTGCTTCAATTGTCTTTACAATTGGTGTCATTTTAAGAAGCTGCTTAAGTCTCTTACGTCTAACATTTTCATTACGTGTGTATGGTACTTCAATAACTTCGCCACCAAGCTCATTCATAACCTTGATAGCATTTTCTCTAATTGCCTTTTCAGGACCATCGCACCAGTTATCACCATGTATTACATAATCGGGTTTAACCTGCTTTAATATATTTTCATACATCGTTTCATTCTGAATCACAACCTCATCGATTTCTGGTATATCCTTTACCATCTGAAGTCTCTCTTCAAAAGATACTGTTGGAAATCTGTTAAACCTAATCATAGCAGTATCACATAATACACCACCTACTACTCT
>JAUNIR010000014.1:335-41657 GCA_030523345.1 Lachnospiraceae bacterium | reverse complement strand
AAAGAATATTGTAGTGAGCGCATTTCCAATCCAAGAACCTATTGGTCCAAAAAGAAGAAATGTGACTGGAAGAACGATTATGCAGCATATTATTGGTTTCATAAATCCCTTGATAGAGTCGGGAAGCTTGTCGCATGGCTTTTCAACAAAGTGTAAAAGACCAATGGCAAGAATCACAGGTATTACACTCGAATGATATACTGTAGAAGGAACTGTGATTCCAAACAATTTAATTATCTGAGTATTGCCCTCGATAATAGTATTAAGTTGTGGATATAGCATTGCGATAGGAATAAGTAGTGCTATAAACATATCTGTTTTCCATTGTTTTGCCGTTGTTATTGCAAGCAAAAAAGGAAGAAAGTAGAAAAAACCATCAGATACGGCATAGAAGACCTGATACAATCCACTGTCAACTGATAAAATATTCAAAGTTGCCAATATCATCACAACACTTTTCAAAATACTTGCTGCGGTAAGATAACTTAATATAGGAAGAAATATTCCTGTTATCTGATCAATAACTGTGTTATAAGCACTTTTCTTCTTGGTTTCAGTGCTAGTCGTACTTTCATCTTTCATAATTTGATATTTCCTATTAATAAGTACATTATTTGTTTCGTTTAGAATATTACAAAACGTAGGTTTATACGTCAAGATTTTATTTGCTAGCACATTTTTGTGATTGAGATTAGTACAAAATTGTGTTTGCGTTCACGTGCACAACAAAAAAATGCTAGCATATGTAAAAATTATGTAAATTGCGTAACAAAAATTTACAGAATGTCGCAAATAACTGCTATTTGATGCGTGATAGAATGCTAAATGTAGGAAGGGTATAAACCCGAAATTTAATATTTTAACGGGAGGATATTACACAAATGAAAAAAATTATTAGTGTATTACTCAGCGTAGCATTAGTTGCTACATTGCTCGTTGGTTGTGGCGGATCTACAGGATCAGCTTCAGGAGCAAAGAAGGTTGGTGTTTCAATGCCTACAAAGGATCTCCAGAGATGGAACCAGGATGGTGCAAACATGGAAGCTGAACTTAAGGCAGCTGGTTATGAAGTAGATCTTCAGTACGCATCAAACGATGTACAGACACAGGTTTCACAGGTTGAGAACATGATCAACTCAGGATGTAACGTTCTCGTTATCGCAGCTATCGAAGGTTCATCACTTGGTGAAGCTCTTGATATGGCAAAGGCAGCTGGAATCCCAGTTATCGCTTATGACAGACTTCTCATGAACTCAGATGCAGTTTCATACTATGCTACATTTGATAACTACATGGTTGGTACAAAGCAGGGTGAATACATCGAGCAGACACTTGATCTTGCAAACGCAGCTGGACCATTCAACATGGAAATCACAGCTGGTGACCCAGGTGACAACAACGCTGGTTTCTTCTACCAGGGTGCTATCGATGTTCTTCAGAAGTACATTGATGAAGGTAAGCTCATCGTAGTTTCAGGACAGACAAAGTTCGAAGAAGTTGCTACACCAGCATGGGCTACAGAAACAGCTCAGTCAAGAGCAGAAAACATCATTGCTAACAACTACGTTGATGGAACAAAGCTTGATGTATGGCTTTGCTCAAATGACTCAACATCTATGGGTGTTCAGAACGCTCTTGAAGCTAACTATGATGTAGCTGGTCTTGGATGGCCTGTAATTACTGGTCAGGACTGTGATAAGGCAAACGTTAAGAACATGCTTGCTGGTAAGCAGTCAATGTCAATCTTCAAGGATACAAGAACACTTGCTTCACAGGTTGTTAAGATGACAGGTCAGATCCTTTCAGGTGAGACAGTTGATGTTAACGATACAGAGACATATGACAATGGTACAGGAGTTATCCCTTCATACCTTTGTGAGCCAGTATTCGCTGACGTTAACAACTACAAAGAGCTTCTTCTTGACTCAGGTTACTATACAGAGGCAGATCTTCAGTAAGATATAATTTGAAGAAACTTTATAGGGGTGGGATTTCCATATCCCACCCCCATTTTTTAAGAAACATTTCTAAATTCTAAAATAAATAATCATTGTAATTAGTATATATATAAGTTCTATTATTGAACGGAGGGAACAAAATTGGCGAAGGTATTACTAGAAATGAAAAACATCACCAAAGAATTCCCAGGTGTCAAAGCTCTTGATAATGTAAATCTTAAAGTTGAAGAGGGCGAGATCCACGCATTGGTTGGTGAAAATGGTGCCGGAAAATCTACTTTGATGAATGTTCTTTCGGGAATATATCCATTTGGAACATACACAGGTGACATCGTATACGATGGCGAAGTATGTAAGTTTAATAAAATTAAAGATTCTGAGGAAAAGGGAATTGTTATTATTCATCAGGAGTTGGCTCTTGTTCCCTACATGACAATTGGCGAGAATATGTTCCTTGGAAATGAGCAGGGAAAGAAAGCTGCAATCGATTGGAATAGAACATACGGCGAGGCTGATAAGTACCTTAAGATGGTAGGTTTATCTGAGTCTTCGAAGGTTCTTATTAAAGATATCGGTGTAGGTAAGCAGCAGCTTGTTGAAATCGCTAAGGCTCTTGCAAAAAATGCAAAGCTTCTTATTCTTGATGAGCCTACATCATCACTTAATGAATCAGATTCAAAAGCTCTTCTTGATCTTCTTCTTAAGTTCAAGAAGGAAGGATTAACATCGATTATTATATCTCATAAATTAAATGAGGTTTCATATGTCGCAGATAAAATCACAGTAGTACGTGATGGATCTACAATTGAGACTATAGAAAATCCAGACAAGCAGATTCCGGAAGATAGAATTATCAAAGGAATGGTTGGTCGTGAAATTACAGATCGTTTCCCTAAGCGTCCAGGCGTTGAAGTTGGAGACATTAAGATGGAAGTTAAAAACTGGACTGTATATCATCCACAGTATGAAGGCAGAAAAGTTTGTGATAATGTTTCTATCAATATTAGAAAGGGCGAAGTTGTTGGTATCTCAGGACTTATGGGTGCTGGACGTACAGAACTTGCTATGTCAATCTTTGGTAAGTCATATGGTAAAGATATATCAGGTGAACTTATTATTGATGGAGAACAGAAGAACTTCAAAACAATTAAGGATGCAATCAATGCTGGTATTGCATACGTAACAGAGGATAGAAAGGGTAATGGACTTGTTCTTTCTAATCCAATTAAGATTAATACTACTCTTGCAAACCTTGATTCAATTTCACCTAAGATGATTATTGATAAGGATAAAGAATATCAGGTTGCAGTTGAGTATAAAGAAAAGCTTAAGACTAAGTGTCCTACAGTAGAGCAGAATGTTGGTAACCTTTCAGGTGGTAACCAGCAGAAGGTTCTTCTTGCTAAATGGATGTTTGCAGATCCAGACATCCTTATCTTAGACGAGCCTACAAGAGGTATTGACGTAGGTGCTAAATACGAAATCTACTGTATCATTAATGATTTAGTAGCAGCTGGTAAATCAGTTATCATGATTTCTTCTGAACTTCCAGAAGTTCTTGGTATGTCAGATCGTATCTATGTTATGAACGAAGGTAAGATTGTAGGAGAACTTTCACAGGAAGAAGCTTCACAGGAAGTTATCATGGGATGCATTCTTAAGTCAGGAAGGGGTGAATAATAATGGAAAAATCAAAAGTTTTATCAAGCTTACAGAAATACACCATGGTTATTGCCCTTGTAGTAGTATTCATTCTGTTTAGCATTTTAACTGATGGAAAAATTCTTGTTGCTCAGAATATTAATAACCTTATTAGCCAGAATGCATATGTATTTGTACTTGCAACAGGTATGCTTTTATGTATTTTAACAGGTGGTAATATCGATCTTTCTGTTGGATCAATTATCGCTTTTGCAGGTGGTATTGGTGCCGTAATCATGGAAAGAGGAGGCAATTGCTGGGTAGCAGTTATCGTAATTCTTATAGTAGGTACACTTGTTGGTGTGCTTCAGGGTTACTTTATAGCATTTATAAAAGTTCCACCATTCATCGCAACACTTGCTGGTATGTACGCATTCAGAGGACTTGCTAACGTAGTTCTTCAGGGATTTGCAGTTACAGTTGAAGACAAGACATTCTTAAATGTATTTGGTGGTGGTGCAGACTGTTATGTTCCAGATGTGGCAAACTTTGTTGAAGGCAAGAACGGAACATGTCTTATCGCTGGAATTCTTGGTATTATTATTTACCTTGTAGTTACATTCGGCGGAAGAGTGAAAGCTAAAAAAGCTGGATACACAGTTGATCCTTTAGCAGGAACAATAGCTAAAGCAGTAATAATTTCTGCAGTTATTTTATGGATTACTAACAAGCTTGCTAGCTTTAAGGGAATTCCTTCAGCGCTTGTTTGGATCGGACTTGTACTTTTCATTTATACATATGTTACAACAAAAACTACAATGGGTAGATATCTCTACGCAGTAGGTGGTAATGAAAAAGCAACAAGACTTTCAGGTATTAACACAAAGAATGTATATTTCTTCGCATATGCTAATATGGGACTTCTCGCAGGTCTCGCAGCTATTCTCACAATTGCTAGAGCATCTTCAGCACAGCCAACATATGGCCAGGGTTATGAAATGGATGCTATCGCAGCTTGTTTCATCGGTGGTGCTTCAGCATACGGTGGAATTGGTAATGTAGGTGGTGTAGTAATTGGTGCCGTACTTATGGGTGTAATCAACCAGGGCATGTCAATCATGGGTGTAGATGCTAACTACCAGAAAGTTGTTAAGGGATTAGTTCTCTTATTTGCCGTATTGTTTGATATTTTGTCAAAAAGAGATGAAAAGTAGGAGGTAGAACAGATGAAGAATGCAGTAGCAATTCTAAAGAAAAATACAATGTTAATTGTTCTGGTCCTTGTTTTTATTTTCTTTACAATTACAACAAAAGGCCAGATGTTCACAGCAAACCAGTTCAATTCACTTATTACACAGAATGCATACGTATTCATTCTTGCAACAGGTATGCTCATGTGTATGCTTACAGGTGGTAACATCGATCTTTCATGTGGTTCATTCGTATGTTTTATTGGTGTTATAGGTGGACTTCTTATGGTTCTTAAGGAAGTACCTGTTCCTGTAGCAATTATTATAACATTAATCGTTGGAGCCATATATGGATGCGTTTTAGGTTACTTAATAGCATATGTTAACATTCCACCATGGATTGCAACACTTGCAGGTTACCTTGCATTTAGAGGATGGGCAGTAGCACTCCTTACTTCTAATACTACAACAGGTAGTATTGCTCCATTACCAAAGTCATTCTTAGCTGTATTCTCAGGAAAGATTCTTGAAACAGCTCCAAATGCATTCAATGTTCCATGTTTTGCAGTTGGTGTTATAGCTTCAGTATTAGTAGTAATTCTTCAGCTCAACGCAAGAGCACAGAAAGTTAAGAAGGGTTATGAAGTTGAAAGTATGGTAGCGTTAATAGTTAAGACTGTACTTATGGTTTCAGCAATTATGCTTTTTGCTTACAAGCTTGCATTTGCAGGTGGTATCCCTACAGTTTTAGTTTGGGTAGTAGTGATTGTTATTATCTATAGCTTCATTACATCAAAGACAACTATTGGTCGTTATTTCTACACAATCGGTGGTAATGCAGAAGCAACAAGACTTTCTGGTATTGATACAAAGAAAATAATGTTCCTTGCTTACCTTAATATGGCAATCCTCACAACAGTTACAGCATGGATTGTTATGGCTAAGTTCCAGGCAGCTAACTCAACAGCTGGTACAAACTTCGAAATGGATGCTATCTCAGCTTGTGTAGTTGGTGGTGTATCTGCTTATGGTGGATCAGGTTCAGTATTTGGAATGATCATTGGTGCTACACTTATCGGTGTTATCAACCTTGGTATGTCACTTATGGGCGTAGATGCTAACTGGCAGAAAGTAGTTAAGGGTGTCGTTCTTCTTGGTGCTGTAGTATTTGATATCTTAAATGCTAAGGACAAAAGCGAAAGATAATTTTAACTAAATAATACATAAATTAAAAGCGTCACACATGATGGTGTGGCGCTTTTTTATTATTTACAAGCTAAAAATGTCAAATTCATGGTATTATATAAAAAATCAAACCACAAAGATAGTGTTAGTACAGAATATTAAGGAGAAAAATATGAAAAACGTATTTGTTTTTTTAGCAACTGGATTTGAGGAAATAGAGGCGTTAACACCTGTTGATATTTTAAGAAGAGCAGGCATTGATGTGAAATTAGTATCCATTACTGGAGATGAAATTGTTACAGGTGCACGTGGAATTAATGTAAAAGCGGATTTGCTCTTTGAAAATATAGATAGTGATTTAGCAGATATACTAGTTCTACCAGGAGGAATGCCAGGAACAACAAACCTTATGAAATATGAACCGCTTATGGAACTTATCGAGAAATACAATAATAATGGTAAAAACATAGCAGCAATATGTGCGGCACCGACTATATTTGGAAAACTAGGATTGCTTGAAGGTAAAAAGGCAACTTGTTATCCTGGTATGGAGGATGATCTTATAGGTGCACAGGTTTGTTACGATAGTGTTGTTACAGACGGAAATATAACTACATCAAGAGGAATGGGAACAGCTCTTGATTTTTCACTTGAACTTCTAAATATTTTTAAGGGTGAAGAAGAAGCAAAATCAATGGCAGAAAAAGTCGTAAAAATGTAGGAAATTTAAACAGGAGATCAAAATGAAAAAAACATTTATAAAACGGTTACAAATATTTGCAGTATTGTTTGCGTTTGTACTGATGTTTTGCGCATGCGGAAAAAAAGAAAATAATCAGGCCACTGTTAGTACTGAAGAAAATATAACCGAAAATACAGAACAGGAAGAAGTACAGCCTGAAGAGCCGGTGGAAGAACCTGAAATTAAGACTAAAAAAGTCAAGAGAATAGCAGCTGAAAAGGAATCAGATGGTGCAGAGTATGAGTACAAATATGACGAAGAAGGCAATTTAGTGGAAAAGTCACTCTTTGGAAAAGATGCAACATATAAGTATGAATACAATGACAAAAAACTTCTCTCTAGGGAAATGAGATTGGACGATTATTTTGATAATCCATTATTCTATGATGAAATGGAAATGTCTTATGATACAATGCTCGAAGAAGGTGAGTTTGACGTATCTGACGATCAAAGAGAAATGTTGGATAATGGCTATACTAGATATACCGATTATGAATATGATGAAAATGGTAACAAGATCACAGAAATAGACTATGTTATTGATGTGTATAGCTTCTTATTCCCGATTAGTTACGAGATATCTAATTGCCATAGATATGAGTACAATAGCGATGGAAGTCTATCAAAAATTATATGGTGTGGTCGTGATCCGGAAAATCCTGCATGGGACTATATACTAGTATATGATGAAAATGGAAATAATACAGGTCTACAGATTGCTACATCTGATGATGGTGAAATAAGCAGAGAAATTGTTTATGAACTAGATGATAATGGAAATGTATTATCCGGATATGATTTAGATGAATTCCGTGATTGTACATATACATACGATAAAGACGGAAATATACTTACAAAAACGTCAGATCAGTATGACTTTTATGAAGCTTTTGAGGATGAGAAAGCTTTTAGCTATTATAATTTAGACACATATGAGTATGAAGATGGATTATTAGTATCTCACAGATATCAGATGGTACCAATAGGGGATGTTGATCCGGACTATGAATACTATGTAAAGGATGAAACAACTACATACGTATATGAAGAAATTGAAGTAGAAATATCAGATGATGAAGATGCTATAAATTAAATTTAATAAACAAAGATATTAAGCCGGCAAAGCCCCAAAACTATGGGTTTAATGTAATTGCGCTACATATTTCTTTGTGATATAATTTACTTTGTCTGTGTATTTGACAAATGCTTTTATATGAGGTAAACGTCAGATATTAAGGCAAAGTATTTTTTTGTAAATAATTAAAAAGAGAAGTACTAAAAATAAGTGAATATTAATATTCCAAGGAGGATTTTTTTAAATGAGTATGCAGGTAGAAAAGCTTGAAAAGAACATGGCTAAGCTCACAATTGAGGTTAGTGCAGAGGAATTTGAGAAGGCATGTAACGAAGCTTATAACAATAATAAGTCAAAAATCAGTGTCCCAGGTTTCCGTAAGGGAAAAGTACCACGCCAGATGGTAGAGAAGATGTACGGACCAGGCGTATTCTACGAAGAGGCAGCTGATATTTGTATTCGTAATACTTACGGTGAGGAAGTTGAAGGCAATAAGGAAATTGAAGTTGTTTCACGTCCAGAAATCGAAGTTACACAGATTGAAAAAGGTAAGAGCTTTATCTATGTTGCAACTGTTGCATTAAAGCCAGAAGTTAAGCTTGGTAAGTATAAGGGTGTTAAGATCGAGAAGGTTGAAACAGAAGTTACAGATGCAGATGTAGATGCTGAAATCGAGAAGGAAAGAAAAGCTAATTCAAGAACAATCGTTGTAGAAGACAGAGCTGTAAAGGATGGAGATATTACAGTAATTGATTTCGAAGGCTTTGTTGATGGGGTTGCTTTTGAAGGTGGAAAGGGTGAGAACTATCCACTTACAATCGGATCAGGTCAGTTCATTCCAGGATTTGAAGAGCAGCTTATTGGTGCAGAAATTGGCAAGGATGTAGAAGTCAATGTTACATTCCCAGAAGATTACCAGGCAGAGGAACTTGCAGGTAAGGCAGCAGTATTTAAGTGTAAAGTTAACGAAATAAAGGAAACAGAACTTCCAGAAGTTGATGACGAATTTGCTTCAGAAGTTTCAGATTTTGATACAGTAGCTGAGTGGAAGGAAGACCTTAAGAAGGCTCTTGCAGAGAAGAAAGAAGCTCAGGCTAAGGATGAGAAGGAAACAAAGGCTCTTGAAGCAGCTATCGATGGTGCTGAGATGGATATTCCAGATGCAATGGTTGAGTATGAATGTGAGAACATGATTAATGACTATGCTATGAGACTTCGTCAGCAGGGTCTTTCAATTGACCAGTACATGATGTTCACAGGAATGGATATGAATGGTCTTAAGGATCAGATGAGACCACAGGCTCTTAAGACAATTCAGTCAAGACTTGTTCTTGAAGCTGTTGTTGAAGCAGAAAAGATCGAAGCAACAGATGCTGAAATCGATGAAGAAATTGCTAAGATGGCTGAAATGTACGGTATGGAAGCTGATAAGATTAAGGATACAATGGGTGACAGAGAGAAAGAACTCATGTCAAAGGATGTATGCTTAAGAAAGGCTGCAGAATTTATTGCTGCCGAGGCAAAAGAAGGAAAGTAATTTAGAGGAAATAATATGAGTTTAGTACCTTACGTCATTGAGCAGACAAGTAGAGGCGAAAGATCTTACGATATCTACTCAAGACTTTTAAAAGAAAGAATTATCTTCTTAAGTGAAGAAGTTAACTCAACTACAGCTAGTCTTATAGTAGCTCAGCTTATGTTTTTGGAAGCAGAAGATCCGGAGAAGGATATTCACTTTTATATAAACAGCCCAGGGGGATCTGTAACAGATGGGTTTGCTATTTATGACACTATGAACTATGTAAAGTGTGATGTGGCAACTTACTGCATGGGTATGGCTGCATCTATGGGTGCATTCCTTTTAGCAGGAGGAGCAAAGGGTAAGAGATATGCCCTTCCAAATGCTGAAATCATGATCCATCAGCCACTTGGCGGCGCTAAGGGACAGGCAACAGAAATTGAGATTGCTGCAAAGCAGATTCTTGCTACAAAGCAGAGACTCAATAAGATTCTTTCAGAAAATACAGGTAAGCCAATCGATATTATTGCTGCTGATACAGAAAGAGACAACTGGAAGACAGCAGAGGAAGCATTAGAATATGGTCTTATCGATCACATTATTACTGCGAGGGGAAAATAAGTGTCAGGTAAAACAACAGATAGAGTGAGATGCTCTTTTTGTGGAAGACAACAGTCAGATGTTCGTAAAATGATTGCAGGGCCACAGGGCGCATATATTTGTGATGAATGCGTTGAAACCTGTATGGAAATAATTGATGAGGAGTTTGGGCCAGAATTTGCTGAAGAAGAAAAAGAAGAAGCAAATGGTCTTGATATTAATTTATTAACACCTCAGGAAATTAAAGATTTCCTTGATCAGAACGTAATCGGTCAGGAAGAAGCAAAAAAAGTTCTTTCTGTAGCCGTGTATAACCATTATAAGAGAATTCTTTCAGTCAAAAATAAAGATACGGATGTAGAACTTCAGAAGAGCAACATTATTATGTTAGGACCAACAGGATGTGGTAAGACATTACTTGCCCAAACTTTGGCTAAAATTATTAATGTTCCATTTGCCATCGCGGATGCAACGGCTCTCACAGAGGCAGGCTACGTCGGTGAGGATGTAGAAAACATTCTTTTAAAAGTAATCCAGGCGGCTGATTATAATGTCGAAAGAGCTCAGTATGGTATTATTTATATTGATGAAATAGACAAGATTACTCGTAAGGGTGAAAATGTGTCCATTACACGAGATGTTTCGGGGGAAGGCGTTCAGCAGGCACTTCTAAAAATTATAGAAGGTACGAATGCTTCTGTTCCACCACAGGGAGGACGTAAACATCCGCATCAGGAACTTATACCAATCGATACTACTAATATTTTATTTATTTGTGGTGGTGCATTCGAAGGACTTGATAAAATTATTGAGAATAGACTCGATAGAAAGTCAATTGGATTTAATGCAGAGATTAAGGATAAGAATGAGACAGAGGTAGGTAAGCTTTTAAAGCAGGCAGAGCCAGAAGATCTTGTGAAATTTGGACTTATTCCGGAATTTGTAGGACGAGTTCCAATCAATGTGTCCTTAGAACCATTAGACGAAGAGGCACTTGTTAGAATTCTTACAGAACCTAAAAATGCAATTATCAAGCAGTATCAGACTCTGTTTGACCTTGATGATGTAGAACTTGAATTCACGGATGAGGCTATTCGTGAGATTGCACATAAGGCATATACTAGAAAAACAGGTGCAAGAGGACTCAGATCAATATTAGAGCATACTATGAATGATTTGATGTTTACTATTCCATCTGATGATAGTATTACAAAGTGTACAATCACAAAGGATACTATCCTTGGCAACGAAGAGCCACTTATAGAGCGAAAAGGTTCTAAATAAAAAAATATGTGATGTTTATGGCGTCGCCGTTAGGTGACGCCTTTGTATTAATGAGGTTAGAAAAATGGCCAGGGCACCAAAGAAAAAATATGCGATGATAGTACTAGATGGTACTGTTATTTTGCCAAATATGACAGTTCAGCTTGAGTTTCCAAAGGAATCAGGCTTAGTTAATGTTGTAGAAGAGGCTATGAAGAAAAACCAGTTTGTCTTTGTTGTGAACAGAATTAATAAAGACAAAGAAGTGACTCTTGAAAATGTTGGTAGAATTGGCACGATTACAACAGTTTATTCAATCTATAAAAACATTCCAGGAGATGTTGTTAAAATCAATGTTGAAGGTATTTCAAGGGGTGAACTTGAAGGGATTGATGATTCAAATGATTTGTTTTTAGCTGAAGTAAGAGTTCTGAAAGCTAAAATAGAACCACCAATGTCTTTTACAGAAGGTGAAACAGAACTTAGTTCGGAAGATATCAGAATTATGGCTGAAAATACAGCTATAATCAGAATTTTAAAGGATACACTTATTAAATATAGTAAGGTCCACCCAAAAACAATGAAGGCTGTTCAGAGATTATTTGACTCTGTTAAAAGTATCGATAATTTAATTGATGGTATTGCGGGAATTTTGCCTCTTACAAATGAAGAAAAACTTAAAGTACTTCAATCCGAAAATACTAGGGATAGGCTTAATGTGCTTGTTGCTTCTATGGACAAGGAAATAGAAGTAGAGAATATTAAGATGGACCTTGTAAAAAATGTAAAGTCAAAGGTAGAAAAGAATCAGAGAGAGTATGTCCTAAGAGAACAATTGAAGCTTATCAAAAAAGAGCTTGATAAAGACGGTGGAGACGAATCAGAGGAAGAAATTTTCAAAAATCAGGTAGAAGCTCTTATTGCTACAGATGAAGTTAAAGCCAGAATATTAAAAGAAATTGATAGGTACACAAGGATTTCTCCGGAAAGCTCAGAAGGTGCTGTTCAAAGAAACTATATAGAAACGCTTCTTGAAATGCCTTGGGACAAGGTGTCAAAGGATAGCGAGAACATAGATAAGGCTGTTAAAATTCTTGAAAAGGAGCATTATGGACTTGATAAAGTAAAAGAACGAGTTCTTGAATTTTTGTCTGTTAGAATGCTTACTAATAAAGGTGATAGCCCAATATTATGTCTTGTTGGACCTCCTGGAACAGGTAAGACGAGTGTTGCAAAATCAATTGCAACTGCTCTCAACAAAAAATACGTAAGAATTTCTCTTGGTGGTGTAAGAGATGAAGCAGAAATAAGAGGTCATAGACGTACTTATGTGGGAGCAATGCCAGGTAGAATAGCTATGGGGCTTAAAAATGCCTCTGTAAAAAATCCTCTTATGCTTCTTGATGAAGTTGATAAGGCAAGTGCTGATTATAAAGGGGACACTTCAGCTGCATTGTTAGAAGTTCTTGACGGAGAGCAAAATTCGAAATTCAGAGATAATTATATAGACGTCCCATTAGACTTATCAGAAGTTCTGTTTATTGCAACTGCAAATGATAAAAATGCTATTCCAAGACCTCTTCTTGATAGGATGGAGATTATTGACCTTTCTGGATACACAGAAAATGAAAAGTTCCATATAGCAAAAGAACATCTTGTAAAAAAACAGCTTAAAGCTAATGGATTGAAAGGAAGTCAGCTTAAAATAACAGATGAAGCTCTGGAAATAATAATTCAGCATTATACTAAGGAAGCTGGAGTTAGGGGCCTTGAAAGAAATATAGGCAAGCTGTGTAGAAAAGCTGCGCGAATGATAGTTCAGGACGGAAGAAAAAGCGTAACCGTTAGCGTAAAGAATATTAAAGATTTCTTGGGCAATGAAAAATTCCATTTTGACAAAGCTAATGAAAAAGATGAAGTTGGAATAGTCAGAGGTCTTGCCTGGACACAAGTTGGTGGAGATACTTTGCAGATTGAAGTAAATATAATGCCTGGAAAAGGTGATGTGATACTTACAGGACAGCTGGGTGATGTCATGAAAGAATCTGCTCAGATTGGCATTAGCTATTTGCGCTCAATTGCAAAGTCACAGAAGATTTCGGCAGATACATTTAAGAAAAATGATTTTCACATTCATATTCCACAGGGATCAGTTCCAAAAGATGGACCTAGTGCAGGAATAACAATGGCCACTGCTGTGTATTCAGCTATTACCAATAAGAAAGTCAGAGCAGATGTTGCTATGACTGGAGAAATAACGTTAAGAGGTAGAGTGCTTCCTATAGGTGGTCTTAAGGAAAAACTTTTGGCAGCTAAAACGGCTGGAATAAAGACAGTGCTTGTTCCAGTAAAAAATGAGCCTGACGTTAGTGAAATCGATGAGGAAATCAAAGATGGGCTTGAAATTGTATTTGTAGAAACAATGGATCAGGTTTTAAGGAGAGCTATAGTATGATAATAAAATCAGTAGAACTTGAGACAGTTTGCGGTATTACAAGCAAGCTTCCGGTAAATACGCTTCCAGAGGTGGCATTTGCAGGAAAGTCAAATGTAGGAAAATCTTCCCTTATCAATGCCCTTATGTGTAGGAAGTCTCTCGCTAGAACTTCATCACAACCAGGAAAGACACAAACAATAAATTATTACAATGTTAATAAAGAAATATATTTTGTAGATCTTCCAGGGTACGGCTACGCTAAAGTGTCAAAGACCGAAAAAGAAAAATGGGGTAAAATGATTGAAAAATATCTTAACACCTCTGCTCAGTTAAAGAAGGTTTATCTTTTAGTAGATATAAGACATGAGCCTAACGCTAATGATAAACAGATGTATGATTGGATTGTGGGAAGTGGATTTGAACCAGTAATTATTGCAACAAAGCTTGACAAAATTAACAGATCACAAAAAGATAAACATGTTAAAATGTTAAGAGAGGGGTTAAAGCTTAGAAAAGGTACATTGATAATTCCTTTTTCAGCAGAAACAAAACAGGGTAGAGACGAGATTTACGAAGACATAATGTCAGTCATTACATCAGAAAACACAGGGGAACAAAATGATTAGTTTTTTAGCTAAATATTATATAAAAGAAGATGAAAAAGACCAGCAGGATATACGACGTGAGTATGGGATTTTGCTTGGCAAAGTGGGTATTTTTTTTAATATAGTCCTCTTTATTATTAAGATGATAGCAGGAATAATCACAGGTTCTGTTGCTATTTTTGCAGATGCGCTTAATAATATTTCGGACTCTGGTTCATCGCTTATTCAGCTTATAGGCTATAGGCTATCAGGACAGGAACCAGATACAGAACATCCCTTTGGACATGGTCGTCTTGAATATATAAGTGGGCTTGTTATAGCCATGGCGATACTATTTATGGGTCTTGAACTTCTCAAAACTGCAATCGGCAGAATAATAGATCCAGTAACAATTGAATATTCAAGGGTAGCCATAGCGATTCTTATTATCTCTATTGCAGTTAAATTATATATGTACTGCTATAACAAAAAATATTCAGAAAAATATAATTCTGTAGTTATGCAGGCAACAGCTTTTGATTCATTATCAGACTGTATTGCGACAACAGCCGTTTTACTTGCAATGGTAATATCTGAAAGTACGGGTCTTTATCTTGATGGTTATTTTGGAATTTTAGTATCAATATTTATAATCGTGACTGGATTCAATGCAGCAAAAGACACCATTAGTCCGCTTCTTGGTCAAAAGGCAGATGAAGAATTTGTTAATAAAATTGCTCAGTTTGCTCTTTCGTATGAAGATGTATTAGGTGTGCATGATCTTATTGTACATGACTATGGTGCAGGAAGAATGATGATTACATTCCATGCTGAAGTTCCGGCAAACGGAGACTTTGTTAAGCTTCATGATACCATTGACAATATTGAAAGACGACTTAATCAAGTGCTTGGGTGTAGAACTGTTATACATATGGACCCAGTATTCGTTAATGATGAAGCGACTATTAGAATGAAGAGATTCTGCACCCTTATTACAAAGAGTATTAGCGAGTCTCTTACAATTCATGATTTTAGAATGGTGGCTGGTCCGACACATATTAAGCTTGTTTTTGATGTATTGGCACCCTACGAAGTGGAACTTACAAATGCAGAAATCAAGAAACAAATTGAAACTAAAATCAGTTCACTTCCTGGAAACCTTACAGCAGTTGTTGATGTTGACAGACCAATGTAGCTATTTTCCTTGACAAATCGTGAATTTGTAATATAATGAACGAGGTGTCAATTGGCACGTAGTATTGTTTAGTTTATAGTTTTGATGATTTAGTAAGACATAGGACAATAAAATGAAAAACAATTCAGTTTTAAATCTTAATAGCCTATACCTACTTACACTCGGTGGCCTACTAGGTCTCCGCTACAAATCATGCAATTAAGAGGACGAAACTAAACTGGTAAAATAGGATTGAATGGACTTCGTTTTCTTAAGTGAGACGAAGTCCTTTTTTATTCAAATAATAACAAAAAGAAAGAAGAGGAGAAACCTATGAGAGAGGTACGAATTAGTGATGTATCCATGAAACTTTTTTCAAATTCAAAAGAAGTTTCACTAACATTCAAAAAGAAGCTTGAACTTGCAAAGCTACTTGATAAGCTATCGGTTGGCGTAATCGAAGCTGAGGGTATTGAGCAGGAGAAGGTAGACAGCCTAAGAATTAAATCTATGGCATCTGCAGTTAAAAATAGTGTTCTAGCAGTACCACTATCTGATATGTCAAAGGAATGTGCTGATCTTACATGGGCGTCAGTGAAGGAAGCAAATCATCCAAGACTTCAGGTTGTAGCAGCAGTAAGCCCTGCACAGATGGAATATATTCATCATATGAAGGCAGACAAAATGTTTGCAAAGGTAACAGAAACAATTGAATACTGTAAGACTCTTACAGACGATGTTGAATTCATTGCAGATGATGCTACAAGAAGTGATGTAGACTTCTTATATAAAGTAATAGATGGAGCTATTAATGCTGGAGCTACTACAGTAACAGTTAGTGATGCAGCAGGAACAATGCTTCCAGCAGAGTTTACAGAGTTTGTTAATAATATATACGAAAATGTTCCAGCACTTAAGGATGTGGTTTTAGGAATTGCATGTAGTAATGATTTGTCAATGGCAGATGCGTGTGCTGTTGCAGGAATTATTGCGGGAGCAGGCGAAGTTAAGACATCAGCATATCCATTAAGCTGTATATCTCTTCCAAATATTGCAAGAATTATTGCAAATAAGGAGGATGTTTGTAAGGCTTCATGTTCGGTACGTACAACAGAACTTAAGAGGGTTTGCGCACAGATACAGTGGCTTTTAGAAATTGGAAGAACTTCAACTTCAGCATTTGATGGTGCTGTAAGTACTGAGGGAGCAGATATAATTCTTAATGCTAATGATGATATGGACGCAGTAGCTAAAGTGTGTGCAAAGCTTGGCTATGATTTGTCTGAGGAAGATATAGTAAGTGTTTATAAAGCATTTTCACGTATTGCATCAAAGAAGGGTACAGTAACAGGCCATGAGCTCGATGCAATTATAGCTTCTTCAGCTCTTCAGGTTCCACCTACATATACAATTGATGGATACCTTATTACTATGGGTGACACAGCTGGAACAACAGCATTAATCAAGCTTAAAAAAGATGATGAAGTATCAGAAAATGTGGCAATAGGAGATGGTCCTGTAGATGCAGCATTTCTTGCTATTGAGGGCATAACTGGTAGTCATTATGAACTTGATGATTTCCAGATTAAAGCCGTTACTGAAGGAGCAGAGGCTATGGGTGAAACAATAGTTAAGCTTCGTTCAGAAGGTAAAGTATATTCAGGTAGAGGTATCAGTGTAGACGTAGTAGGATCAAGTATCCGCGCATATGTAAATGCACTTAACAAGATTGTATATGAGGAGCACGAATAATGAAGATTTCTTTTTCAACACGTGGATGGAAAGAGCTTTCATGGGATGAGCTTAAGGCTATAGCAACAGAGATGGATTTTGGCGGTATTGAAGTATACGATCTTCATTGCTGTCCTGAATTTACAGAAAAGGGAGCAGCCTTCCACAAATATAATACGCAGGCAACAGTTAGACAGCTTAGAGATTTAAAGCTTGAAATCCCATGTTTTGATACATCAGTAGATGTTACTTCAGATGAAAACGCGGTAGAGACAATAAAAGGATTAGTTGATATTGCAAAAAGCATGTCAGTACCATATGTTAGCATAAGCGCGATGAACGATGCAGAGGACAAGGTTAGAGCATTCCTTGATGAAGTATTAGTTTATACAGAGGAAAACAAGGTTGGCATTCTTATTACAACTAATGGAATGTATTCAGACACGGAAAAGCTTCGTGGTCTCATGGATAGCTATGCAAGTGATAACCTTGCGGCACTTTGGGATGTACATCACCCATATAGAGATTGTAACGAAACACCAGCTACAACAATTAAGAATCTTGGATCATATGTTAAGCACATTCATATGAAAGATTCAGATGATGCTGAAACATATAATCTTATTGGTGAAGGAAATATGCCAATATCAGATATAATGAGAGCTTTGGCTTCAGTAGACTATGATGGCTATATTTCCCTTGAATGGAACAAAAAGTGGATGGAAGATTTACAGGATTACGAAATTATCTTCCCATACTTTGTAAACTATATGCACCGTTTTGAAGACACAAGAGGTCAGAAAAAGACACTCTACCTCAATCACGATGGTAAGGGACAGTATATTTGGAAGAAGGATGAGCTTATTGACTTAACTTTCTCACAGGTTCTTGACCGCGTAGCAGAAGAATTCCCAGATCAGTATGCATTTAAATACACAACGCTTGATTATACGAGAACATACGAAGAGTTTAAAGAAGACGTTGATAATTTTGCTAGAGCACTCGTATCAATGGGCGTTAAGGCCGGATCTAAAGTGGCTATTTGGGCTACAAATGTGCCTGCATGGTATATTACTTTCTGGGCAACAACAAAGATTGGTGCAGTTTTAGTAACAGTAAATACAGCATATAAGATTCATGAGGCAGAGTATCTTTTCCGTCAGTCAGACACACATACTCTTGTTATGGTTGAGTCTGCACTTGATTCAAATTATGCAAATATTATTAATGAGCTTTGTCCAGAACTTAAGGATAATAAGCCAGGAACACCTCTTCATACTAAGAGACTTCCATTCCTTAGAAATGTTATTACAGTAGGATTTAATATGCCTGGATGTCTTAATTTTGATGAGGCTATGGATAGATGTGATCTTGTTCCGCTCGAAGAAGTAAATAGAATGGCAGCTAAGGTGCGTCCTAACGACGTATGTAATATGCAGTATACATCTGGAACAACAGGATTCCCTAAAGGAGTTATGCTTACACACTATAATGTAGTTAATAATGGTAAATGTATTGGTGATAGAATGGGACTTTCAACAGCAGACCGTATGATGATTCAGGTTCCTATGTTCCACTGTTTTGGTATGGTTCTTTCAATGACATCATCAATGACCCATGGTTCAACAATGTGTCCAATGCCATATTTCTCTGCAAAGGCATCACTTGCATGTATCAAGGCAGAAAAAATTACAGCATTTAATGGCGTTCCTACAATGTTCATTGCTATGTTTAACCATGCAGATTATAAAAAGACTGACTTTTCATATATGAGAACAGGTATCATGGCAGGCGCGGGATGTCCTCCAGAACTTATGAAGAGAGCTGCTCAGCCAGATGAAATGAATATGACAGGTATTGTCAGCGTATATGGACAGACAGAAACAGCGCCAGGTAATACAATGAGCGCATGGACAGATCCTCTTGATGTTCGTACAGAAACTGTAGGATATGATTTCCCACACGTTCAGTGTAAGATTATTGATCCTGAAACAGGAGAAGAAGTTGGTGTAGGTGTTAATGGTGAATTCTGTGCAAGAGGTTATAACACTATGAAGGGTTATTACAAGATGCCAGAGGAAACAAAAGAGACTATTGATGAGGAAGGATGGCTTCATTCAGGAGACCTTGCATGCAAGGATGAAAATGGAAACTATCGTATAACAGGACGTCTTAAAGATATGATCATCCGAGGTGGTGAGAACCTTTATCCAAAGGAAATCGAAGAGTTCATTTATACAAATCCTCAGGTTAGAGATGTACAGGTTATTGGTGTTCCAGACGAAAAGTATGGCGAAGAAGCTATGGCTTGTATTATATTAAAGGATGACGCTACTATAACAGTAGATGAGATGAGAGATTTCATTGTTGCTTCACTCGCAAGACATAAAGTACCAAAGTACATTAAATTTGTTGATTCATTCCCAATGAATGCAGCCGGAAAGATTCAGAAATACAAGATGCGTGAAGCAGCAGTTGAGGAGCTTGGACTTAAGAAAAATTAATTTTAAAGGTGAGAGAAAATGTCTAATTTTGTAACAATGGATGGTAATGCAGCAGCAGCTAACGTTGCCTATGATTTTACCGAAATAGCAGCAATTTATCCAATTACTCCATCATCTCCTATGGCAGGACTTACTGACCAATGGAGTGCAAATGGCAGACTCAATATGTTTAACCAGACGGTTAAGCTTATTGAAATGCAGTCAGAAGCAGGAGCTATTGGAGCTGTACATGGAGCACTTCAGACTGGTTCACTTGGGGTCAGCTATACATCAAGCCAAGGACTCATGCTTATGGTGCCAGTTCTTTATAGAATTGCGGGAGAAAGACTTCCAGCGGTTCTTCATGTAGCAGCTAGAACAGTTGGAACGCATGGAATGAGTATTTTCGGTGATCATTCAGACGTAATGGCATGTCGTGCTACGGGATTTGCAATGTTATGTTCGGGATCTGTTCAGGAGGCAGCTGATCTTGCAGCGGTTGCTCATCTTGCAGCAGTAAAAGGAAGAACTCCATTTATGCATTTCTTTGATGGATTTAGAACATCACATGAGCTTTCAAGAATTGATATGCCAGATGTTAAGGCTTTAACAGGTCTTATGGATAAAGAAGCATTGAAGGCATTTAGAGATCATGCATTAAATCCAGAGCATCCTAGACTATGGAATACTGTACAGAATGGTGATGTATATTTCCAGGTTCGTGAAGCAAATAATGGATTCTATGATAACCTTCCTGATATTGTTGAATACTATCTTGAAGAAACTGGGAAAATCACAGGTAGAACATATCACTTGTTTGACTATTATGGTGATCCTGATGCAGAGGAAGTTGTAATTGCGATGGGTTCTGTATCTGGTGCTGCTAAGGAAGCGGTTGACTATCTTGAGACAAAGGGCAAAAAGGTTGGATATCTTGAAGTACATCTTTACAGACCATTTTCAGCAAAACACTTTATTAATGCTTTACCAAAGAGTGTTAAGAAAATTGCAGTTCTTGATAGATGTAAAGAAATGGGTTCTGTTGGAGAGCCACTTTACCTTGATGTTGCATCTGTAATCAAGGATGCAGGTCTTGATATAAGCGTAATAGGAGGAAGATATGGTCTTTCTTCTAAGGATACAGATATGGCTCAGCTAGTATCTGTATATAAAAACCTTGAATCAGACAGCCCTAAGAAAAACTTTACAATTGGTATTGTAGATGATGTTACTAATCTTTCACTGGAATATGTAAAAATTACAGACTTTGAAGATAAAGACACTTATAGCTGTAAGTTCTGGGGACTTGGTGGTGACGGAACTGTAGGTGCTAACCACAATACAGCTAAAATATTGGGAGATTGTGAAAATTTATATTCACAGGCATACTTTGAGTATGATGCTAAAAAGTCGTTTGGTATTACTAAGTCTCACTTAAGATTTTCAAAGAAGCCAATTAGAAGCACATACTATGTTAAGTCAGCTGATTTTGTTGCATGTCATAATGAAAGTTTCATAAGTCAGTATGACATCGTTGAAGAAATCAAAAAGGGAGGAAGCCTACTTATAAATTGTTCATGGAATGAAGCAGAAGTAGGAGACAGGCTTCCTGGACATGTTAAAAAACTCATAGCTGATAATGAAATTAAGCTCTATATTATTGATGCAACAGAAATAGCAGGAAGACTTGGACTTGGAAGTCATACTAATACAGTTCTTCAGGCTGCATTTTTCAAAATAACTGAGCTTATGGATGTTGAAAAAGCTTTAGAGCAGATGAAAGAAGCGGCTAGAAAAGCATACTTCGCAAAGGGCTCTAAGGTTGTTAATATGAACGTTGAAGCTATTGAAGAAGGTGCGGAAAAAGTAATAGAGATTACTGTTCCTGACAGTTGGAAGGATTCGGTGGATGATAGACAGCCAGACGATCCAAACCTTCCTGATGTAGTAAGAAACATTCTTTTCCCTATTAATAGACAGAAGGGTGATGATCTCCCTGTAAGTACTTTTAAGGGATATGAAGATGGAACAATTGATGTAGGTCTTACAGCTTACGAAAAGCGTGCAATAGCAGTACAGGTTCCAAAATGGGATTCATCAAAGTGTCTCCAGTGTAACCAATGTTCATTTGTATGTCCTCATGCTGCAATTCGTCCTTATATTGTTACAGAAGAAGAGACGAAAAATGCACCAGAAGGCTTTGAGACTGTTAAGCTTAATGGAATTAAGGATACAGAGCTTAAATATAGCCTTCAGGTTTCTAAGCATGACTGTACAGGATGTGGAAGCTGTGTAGCAAGTTGTCCAGCTAAAGAAAAAGCAATTGAAATGGTACCAGCAGAGTATTCTGATAAGGATCTTGAGAGATGGGATTACGCTCTTTCATTATCCGATAAGGGTGATTTATTTAATCCAGCTACGGTTAAGGGATCACAGTTTAGAACTCCATTAGTGGAATTCTCAGCTGCTTGTGCTGGATGTGGCGAAACTCCATATGCAAAGCTTTTAACTCAGCTTTTCGGAGACAGAATTTATTGGGCAAATGCTACAGGATGTTCACAGGCTTGGGGTGCTCCAATGCCAGGTATTCCATATACAACTAATAAGCGTGGTTTTGGTCCTGCTTGGACAAACAGTTTATTTGAGAATAACGCAGAACTTGCTCTTGGTATGTTCTTATCATCGAGACAACAGAGAGAAGGCCAGAAGCAGAAGGTAGAAAAACTTGTTAAAACTGCGACAGGTGATTTACTTTCAGCTTGCAATAAATGGCTTGAGACATATGATGACTTACAGGCATCAAGAGAGGCTACTGATAATCTTATTGCAGAACTTGAAAAAGTAACAGATACGGACAATAAGGTAATAGCAGCAGAAATCCTTGATGCTAAGGATCAGCTTTCAAAGAAAACACTTTGGATGTATGGCGGTGATGGTTGGGCATACGATATCGGATTTGGTGGACTCAACCATGTAATTGCTCAGGGTGAGAACGTAAATATTCTTATTGTTGATACAGAGGTTTATTCGAATACTGGAGGACAGAGCTCTAAGGCTACACCTATTGGTGCTGTTGCCCAGTTCCAGGCATCAGGTAAGAAATCAAGAAAGATGGATTTAGGAGCAATCATGATGAGCTATGGTAATGTATACGTTGCACAGGTTGCAATGGGTGCATCTCCAGCTCAGCTTGTTAAGGCTGTAACAGAGGCTGAAAGCTATGATGGACCATCAGTAATTATTGCATATGCTGCTTGTACAACTCATGGTATCAGACGTGGTATGAATAATGTACAGGAAGAGATGAAGAAAGCTGTTGAATCAGGTTATTGGTATCTTTATAGATATGATCCTCGTAAGGAAACTCCAATGCAGCTTGATTGTAAGGAGCCACAAACTCCACTTGAGGAGTTCTTAGATGGTGAAAACAGATATTCGGTACTTAAGAAAACATTCCCAGAGAATGCAAAAGAGTTATTTGAAATTGCTAGAAATGATTCGAAGCTTAAGTATGAAAAGTATAAAAAGATGACAGAAGGTTGATAACCACTGTGATAATAATGATAAAACAGGCTATAGTTTTTCTATAGCCTGTTTTTTGTTAAAGCGATTATTAGGTAAGTTGTCATATTTGCAATTAGTAGAAAAAAGTGTTGACATAACAACATATAGTAGTATATTATAATAACTGTGTTATGTAACAAAGTTGTACAACAATGATATGTAACTAAGATACGTAACATAGTTGCATAACGTGAATGTATAACACTGTTATATAATGAATGATTTCGGAGTATTAGTATGCCACCGCAGGTGAAGGTATCAAAAGAGCATATAAAAGCTGAAGCTTTTCAAATGACTAAGGAGAGCGGATTTGAAGCTGTAACAGCCAGGAAACTGGCAGACAGGCTTAATTGCTCGACTCAGCCTATTTTTCGTGTGTATGCGAACATGGAAGAGCTTAAAGTCGATTTATATGAAATGGGTGCCGAGTATATCAGAGAAAGCATGGTACGACAAAAGGGGAAGTCAGAGCCTGCTTATCTTTCACTTGCATTAGGGTATATTAATGCGGCCAGAAATGAAAAACACCTATTCAGATTAGTAGCTTCAGTAGATGATATGAACATCGAGGGAGATGGAGAGTTCTTACTTAAAGGGGAGGCAAAGAACTATCCAAATATTCTTCCAGGAACTGAAAAGCTTTCTGAGGAGCAAAAAGGGGAGCTTCTTAGAGCTATATGGTTCCTTGTTCATGGAATCGGAGCACTTATTGTTTCAGGAAGGACTGTCATTAGTGATGAGGAGGTAAGGGGCCTCATTACTGAGACATATGCCGGACTTTTAGCTGAACTTGAGGGAAAATAAAGCTTTATTCTGATTAGGTCAGAAGGGGAACTAAATGGACCGAAAGAGAAGGAACCTTAGAAGACGAAGGAAACTTGCTAAGGGGCTTAAAAGGACTGTGAGGGCGGTTCTTTTGATGCCAGGAAAGATTCCGCCTATCGATGTAGGTACGGTGGAAACATGTATGCGTTTCTGCGAGGTTTGCGGTATTGTATTTGTTATAACGTTGATAGCGCATCTGATTAGTGATTCTAGTTTAATTGCAGGCTTGAATTTTGCTATGGGACTTGCATTTTTTGGACTCATGTTTTTCATTAAGCTTGCTGATTATCAGGATAGGCTGATTAGGGCAGAAATGGCAAACTACATTTACATCCGGTAACGGGAGTGTAAATAAACAGGAGAGAGGGATAGCCTTTCTCCTGTTTTTTTGTACTTTAACATATACAAAATTGAAATAGAATG
Source organism: Lachnospiraceae bacterium (assembly GCA_030523345.1). Classification (GTDB taxonomy): domain Bacteria; phylum Bacillota; class Clostridia; order Lachnospirales; family Lachnospiraceae; genus UBA2868. The sequence goes on along the minus strand of JAUNIR010000014.1, from coordinate 17,263 downwards.
TCAGAAAAGATATAATATAAAATTGGGTTAGAGTAGATTAATAACAAAAAAGGAAAAAGAAATGGCAATTGATTTGTTTTCAATAGGTAAATTTACAATACATGGTTACGGACTCATGATAGCGCTTGGTTTTTTATTTGCGCTTATTTATGGAATGTGGCAGTGCAAAAAAAAGAACTTAAACGAGGACCTTTTTTATAATCTTGCCATGTTTGTACTAATATTTGGTTGGCTTGGAGGAAAGGTACTATTCATAATAGTTGAGTTTAAACGTTTTATACAGGCGCCTATGAGTGTAATAGGTTCAGAAGGCTTTGTTGTATACGGAGGAATACTTTCGGGACTGGTTACTATATACGTATATTGTAAAATCAAGAAACTTGATTTCCTTTCGTATATAGATGTGATTGTTGCAGCAGTTGCAATAAATCAAGGCTTTGGTCGTATTGGATGCTTTCTTGCAGGATGTTGTTATGGTAGGGAAACAGATTCATGGCCATATGTTATATTCCCTGAGGGATGTATGGCACCTGCAGGAATTAAGCTTGTTCCTACTCAGATATATTCAGCACTTGGAGACTTTATCATGTTTTTAGTGCTTATGATCATTCTTAATAGTAAGAAATATATAAAAGGGGTACCAGTTACAGTATACTTGGCAGGATATGCGTTCGGCAGATCTGTAATTGAATGCTTTAGATCTGATGCAAGAGGATCGGTGGGAACTCTTTCGACATCACAGTTTATTTCAATTTTTACTGGAATAGCAGGTGTTATTGCACTGATTATTATATTAAAACGAGATTTAACAAAACGTAAAAACGCGGAGAATACAGGCGTTTAGAAGTTTCAGGAGGATATATGTTACAGGCTAGAGATGATATTAGAAACATTGCAATTATCGCCCATGTTGATCATGGTAAGACGACTCTCGTAGATGAACTTTTAAAACAGAGTGGTGTTTTTAGGGACAATCAGGAAGTAGCAGAGAGAGTTATGGACTCAAATGATATTGAAAGAGAACGTGGTATTACCATACTTTCAAAAAATACTGCTGTTTCTTACAAGAACACAAAGATTAATATTATTGATACTCCTGGTCACGCAGATTTTGGTGGAGAAGTTGAGCGTGTTCTTAAGATGGTTAACGGAGCAGTACTTGTAGTAGATGCATTTGAAGGTGTTATGCCACAGACAAAATTCGTTCTTAAGAAAGCATTAGCTCTTAAGCTTCCAGTTATAGTCTGTGTTAATAAGGTTGACAGACCAGAAGCAAGGTGTGACGAAGTTGTTGATGAAGTTCTTGAACTATTCATGGATCTTGACGCATCTGATGAGCAGCTTGACTGTCCTTTTATATTTGCTTCAGCAAAGCAGGGAATAAGCGGAATTGACTATAATAACCTAGAACAGAATATGATTCCTCTTTTTGAGGCAATTATTGATTACATCCCAGCGCCACAGGGCGATCCGGAAGCGGGAACGCAGGTTTTGATTAGTACAATAGACTATAACGAATATGTAGGAAGAATTGGAGTTGGAAAGGTCGATAACGGTGTAATATCTGTAAATCAGGAAGTAGTAATTGTTAATGCTCATGATCCTGAAATACAGAAAAAAGTTAAAGTATCGGCTCTTTATGAATATGATGGTCTTAATAAGGTTAATGTAAGAGAGGCATCGGTAGGTGCAATTGTTGCAATTTCTGGTATTTCGGATATTCATATAGGAGATACACTTTGTTCTCCAGAAAATCCAGAACCTATTCCTTTTCAGAAAATATCAGAGCCTACCATTGCAATGCAATTTTTAGTAAATGACTCTCCTTTGGCTGGACAGGAGGGAAAGTTTGTAACTAGCCGTCATTTAAGAGATAGACTGTTTAAAGAACTTAATACAGATGTTTCACTTAAGGTCGAGGAAACAGATAATACAGATTGTTTTAAAGTTTCAGGACGAGGAGAGTTACATCTTTCGGTTTTAATAGAGAATATGCGTCGTGAAGGCTATGAATTTGCTGTATCAAAGGCAGAAGTTATTTACAAGGAAGATTCAAAGGGTAGAAAGACTGAGCCTATGGAAATTGCTTATATAGACGTTCCAGAGGAATTCACAGGTGTTGTAATTGAAAAATTAGGACAAAGAAAAGGCGAACTCCAAAATATGACTCCTATTACGGGAGGATATACGAGAATAGAGTTTTCAATACCTTCAAGAGGACTTATCGGATATAGAGGTGAGTTCATGACCGACACAAAAGGTAATGGAATAATTAATACAGTATTTGATGAATACGCTCTTTATAAAGGTGATATTCAGTATAGAAAACAGGGAAGTCTTATTGCATTTGAATCAGGTGAATCTATCACCTATGGATTATTCAACGCCCAAGAGAGAGGAACACTGTTTATTGGTCCTGGTGAAAAGGTTTATTCTGGAATGGTTATTGGTCAGAATGGTAAGCCGGAAGATGTAGAAATCAATGTATGTAAGAAAAAACAGCTTACAAATACAAGAGCTTCTGGATCCGATGAGGCTCTTCGCCTGACACCACCAAAGATTTTATCTCTAGAACAGGCGCTTGATTTTATTGATGCGGATGAACTTTTAGAGATTACTCCTGAGACACTTAGAATACGTAAAAAGATACTTGATCCTACTTTACGAAAGAGAGCTGGATTCAGAAAAGAGTAGGCCTGAATAAGAATGTGAAAGCTTCACTTATAGGGGCAAATTTGATTAAACAGCGCTTTTGTGGTAGAATTTAGACGTATATGCGTAAATGTGTGTATTTTTTCTGTAAGAAATTAAGGAGCATTACATGAGAAAGACTATAACGAAAGTTACAGCCTGTTCGATAATATTAGCATTAGCTATTACAGCCGTTCCTGCTAAGACAGTAAAAGCGGCTTTAGTGTTACCAGCTGCAGGAATTGCAGCAACAACAGGAGTTGGCTCTAACCTTAGAGATATTCAGGCATCGATTGCCAGAGCTAAGGCTAAGGAGGCTTCAGCAAAGGTTCATACAAGAGTATCTGTATCATCGGAGATTGCTATGTCTTCAAGTGATGCGGGAAATGACCAGAGTGAACAGCCATTAATCTATACACAAGACAATATAGAGAAGGTGGAAACACCGGCTTCAAAGGCTTTAAATACTGAGAAGGAAGAAATGGCATCTGGCGCCAAAGCTGCGACTATTGAGGTAACAGACAGTAGAGAACTAAATGATGATGGAGCAGTTAAAGTAACTACTAATTCATCAAAAATAATATCAGAACAGAAAATATCAGAAGCACCTCAGGAAGAGAAGACAACAGTTACTGTTTCGGCTGAGGCTGCAACACCTGAGATAGAGGTTAAGCCTGAGTCTGCGGATGTTGGAGAAGGCGAAGAAGACCTTACATCGACAGTTATTGCACAGGTTGACGGATACGTTAATGTGCGTGAAACTCCAGACGAAAACGGAGAAGTTGTGGGTAAGCTTTACAATCATTCGGCAGGTGAATGGCTTGGAAAAGAAGGCGACTGGTACAAGATTTCATCTGGAAACGTTGTTGGTTATGTTAAAGGTGAATATGTTGTTACAGGACAGGCAGCAGTAAAGCTTGCTGAAGAAGTTGGTGTGAGAACAGCGACTGTCCACACTGAAACACTTCGAATCAGACAGGATGCAAATGCGGATTCTGCTATATTGGGTCTTGTGCCTGATGGCGATGAACTTACTGTAGTTGAAGAAACTGACGAGTGGGTTAAGGTTTCTATCGAAGAAGGTGATGGATGGGTATCAAAGGAATTTGTATCTCTTCATACTGACTTCCCTAAGGCAGAATCTAAGGCTGAAGAAGAAGCTCGTATAAGAAAAGAGAAAGCCGAAAGAGATAAAGCTAACGCGGCAGCTCAGAAAGCTTCTAAGAAGAATAGTACATCTTCTAAATCTTCAGGTGGAGGCGCAACGTATTCTGTTGGCGGATCTGGAATGGGATCAGCTGTTGCTAACTATGGATTGCAGTTCGTTGGAAATCCTTACGTATATGGTGGTACTTCACTTACAAACGGTACCGACTGTTCAGGATTTACAATGGGAGTATATAGGAACTTCGGCGTATCACTTCCACACTCATCTGGTGCTCAGAGAAGTGTTGGTTATGGTGTTGGATCTCTTGCAGAAGCTCAGCCAGGTGATATCCTTTGTTACTCTGGTCATGTTGCTATCTACATTGGTGGCGGACAGATCGTTCATGCTTCTACTAAGTCAACAGGTATTAAGGTATCATCAGCTACATATCGTCCGATCCTTGCTATCAGACGTATCTTCTAATGATAAGTTAAGTATATTAAGGCGTCCTGGGAACAGCTCAGGGCGCTTTTTAAAAAGAATTATTAAGTATAATTGATATAAGAAAGGAAATGTTGTGAGTACAATAATAGACAGGTTATCAGAGGGTAAATTTACACTTATAGCGGAAATAGGTGTTAATTATTATGACATTGCTGTTAAGGAAAATATAACACCTATGGAAGCTGCAAAGCTTATGATAAAAGAGGCAAAAGGTGCAGGAATTCATGCTGTAAAGTTCCAGACATATAAGGCAGGAACTCTTGCCGCAAAGGCATCTCCATCATATTGGGATTTGTCAGAGGAATCTACAACAAGTCAGTATGAACTTTTTCAGAAATTTGATAGTTTTGGATATGAAGAGTACAAAGAACTCAAGGAATATTCGGATGAAATAGGAATAGAGTTTTTATCTACAGCATTTGATTTTGAGTCTGCAGACTATCTTGATGAGCTTATGGAAGTATATAAGATTTCTTCATCAGATTTGTCGAACCTACCTTTTATTGAATATCAGGCAAAGAAAAATAAGCCAATTCTTTTATCTATCGGGGCATCGGAACTTGAGGAAATAGAACGTGCTGTGGATACTATATCTGCTCAAAATGATAAGCAGCTTACCTTGCTTCACTGCGTTCTTGAGTATCCTACGCCTTTGGAACATGCAAATCTTCTAAAGATCAAGGCACTTAAGGAACAGTTTCCTGAGCTTATAATCGGATATTCTGATCATACGAAGCCTACAGAGTCAAATGATATTATTAAGACAGCGTATAATCTTGGCGCTATTTGCATTGAAAAGCATTTTACTCTTGATAAAACTCTTAAAGGCAATGACCATTATCATGCAATGGATCCAGATGATGCCAGAAGAATTTTAAGAGACATAGAAGTCATTGATATGATAAGGGGAGAGGAGACACTCAAGTGCCTCGACACAGAAAAGACAGCAAGGCTTAACGCCAGACGTTCTATAGTGGCGAATGTAGATATAAGCGAAGGTACTGTTATTACTGAAGATATGTTAACATTTAAGCGCCCTGGAACTGGAATCTCTCCATACAGAATTAGTGAAATTGTTGGGAAAAAGGCTGCGACTAATATTTTAGAGGATACTATTCTTACAGAGGATATGATTACAGAGTAATTTATATCCTGTAAATATACAGTAAGATTTATTAGATATGGAAGACAAAAATAAAGTACTTAAATCGGGTGTTTGGTATACTGTTTCTTCGATTGCCATTAGGGCAGTTGCTATTATTACAAGCCCGATATATACAAGCATGCTTTCTACAGGAGATTATGGACTTGCAAATACGTTTAACTCCTGGATAGAGGTATTTAATATTTTGACGTGCTTATGTGTCGTATACAGCATCGGAAGAGCAAAGATTGACTTTAAAGAAAAGTTTGATGAATATATGTCATCACTTCAGGCTTTATCAAGTTCATTTGCTTTTGTGGTGCTTATTTTAGTTACTATATTTAGAAATTATGTATCGGCATGGATTGAATATGAGGTTCCGCTTGTAATAGTATTATTCGTCTATTTATGCATTTATCCATCAGTGGAATATACTTTACAGAAGTGCCGTTATGAATACAAGTATAAAGAAAATATACTTATTTCGGCTACTACATGTATAGCGACGGTGGTCTTTTCCATACTGCTCATGCTTGTATTTAATGATAAAAGATATGTGGGCAAAATATTAGGAACTATTCTTCCAACATTCCTTATGGGGCTATTCTGCTATATTAGAATACTGAAAAGAGGTAAAACATTCTTTAATAAGGAATATTGGATTTATGCATTAAAATTCGGAATACCGATGATACCACATGCTTTTGCTCTTGTAATTTTAGCTCAGATAGACAGAATTATGATTAAGGCAATATGTGGACCATCAGATACAGGTCTATATACATATGGTTATGGGTTTGCGACACTATTAGCGGTATTTACAAATGCTATAGGTCAGGCGTGGCTTCCATGGTTCAATGATCAGTTACATGCTGGAAACAAGGATGGAATAAAAAATATCCAGAAAAAACTGGTTCTTCTTGGCATTTTTTTAACGCTGGGATTTATTACTGTTGCACCGGAGGCACTTATGATACTGGCGCCTAATGGTCGCGATTATTGGATTGCAAAATGGGTGATTCCACCAGTTGCTTTAGGTACTCTAGCTCAGTACTTTTATACGAATTATGTAAACCTAGAACTGTTTAGAAAGAAAACTCCACTTATTGCGGCAAGTTCTATTTGCGCAGCTATAGTAAATTATGGATTGAATTATATTGCAATTCCAAGATTTGGATATATATCTGCAGCATATACGACCTTTTTAAGTTATGTTTTTCTTATGGTTTTCCATTATGTAGCGACACGCTTTGTATTAAAAGAGAAGGTCTATAAGGATTCATTTATGTTTATTGGACTGATACTTAGTACTGTAGCAGGTTTGTCTATTATGTTCTTCTATGGTGATGGACTGAGTACGTCGATTTGCAGATATATTGTGGCCTTAATTGTAATCTTTGCGTTTGTTTGTAGAGATGATATAATTACTCTGTATGGCTATATCAAAAATAAATATATTAAAAAACCTCAGTAGCAATAATATTGCGACTGCGGTTTGTTTTGATTTTATAAATCTCTGGGTTACAGAACAAAACGGGAGGCTTCGCTACAGTGAGTGTGTTTGCTTCTCGGTTAAAAATATATAAGGATTAAAAAAATGAAAACATTAATTGTGATCCCTGCAAGGGGTGGTTCAAAGAGAATACCAAGAAAAAATGTTAGAATCATGTGCGGAAAGCCATTGATTGTGTACAGTATAGAAAATGCAAAGTCACTAAAAGAGTTCCATGATGTAGATGTGTGTGTATCTACTGATGATGAGGAACTTTTAAGTATTGTTGAGAAACGTGGAGTTGATGTTATTAGACGTCCAGCAGAACTTGCAACAGACAAGGTTACACTTGATCCTGTTATTTATCATGCAGTTCTGGAGATGGAAAAGAATAAAGATAAGAAATATGACACTGTAATTACAATGCAGGCGACAAGTCCAACTCTTAAAGCTGAAACGGTAAAGGCAGCTATTGAGTACTTTGAAAAATCAGAGTATGACACAATTATTTCAGCTATGAATAAGCCTCATCTTTCATGGGGTGTAAAAGATGGAAAAGTTGTTAAAAATTATGAGAAAAGACTTAATTCTCAGGAACTTCCGGCAAATTATCTAGAAACAGGTGGATTCTTAATTACAAAAAGAGAATGTGTTTCAGAAGCAGGTAGAATCGGTGCGAATGTCAATATTTTTGAAATATCGGAAGATGAAGCAATAGATATTGATACATATTCAGATTGGGTTCTATGTGAAAGTATTCTTAAGAGAAAGAAGATAATATTTAGAACTGTAGGCAAGATGAAGCTTGGAATGGGACATGTGTATAGGTGTCTAACTTTAGCATATAAGCTTACTGGACATGATATTCTGTTTGTGCTCGATTCAGAGTCAGATATCGGAATTGCCAAGTTAAAAGAGGCTAATTTTAACTACGAGATTATAGACAACGAGAGAGATTTCGAAGGCATTCTATTAAGAGAAAAACCAGACATAATTGTAAATGATATTTTGAATACTACTCCTGAGTATATGAATATATGTACAAGACATGCGGGAAGAGTAGTCAATTTTGAGGATGTTGGACAGGGTGCAAAGTATGCAGATGCAGTAATCAATGCCCTCTATGAAAAAGGCGATAGACTTCACAATGAATATTACGGATCAAAGTATTTTTGCATCAGAGATGAGTTTCTTGAAGAGGAGCCAAAAAGTTTTTCAGAAGAAGTTAAAAATATTGTAGTAATATTCGGCGGAGCAGACCCTTCGGATTTAACAGGAAGATTGTATTCTATATGCAAAAGACTGCACAAAGAATACCCAGATGTTGAGTTCCATTTTCTAGTAGGATTTGCATATAGTCATAAAGATGTAATTGTTTCAGATGAGAAAAATGGAATTTTTATTCATAATGATGCAAAACGAGTAAGTTCTTTTATGACAAAAGCGGATTTAGCTGTTACATCTCAGGGTAGAACAGTTTACGAGCTTGCGAGCATGGGTGTTCCAGCTGTAGTTCTTGCTCAGAATGAGCGAGAAGCAGAGCATGTATTTGCAGGAATTCAGAATGGATTTATCAACTTGGGACTTGGCTCTGAGCAGGATGATAATACGATTATATCTACAATAGAGTGGCTTATGAAAACACCTGAAGTTAGAAAGGAAATGAGACGACTTCAGCTTTCAAAAGACTTCTCAAAGGGACAGGATAGAGTAATAGGATTAATTCTTAATGATTCATCAGATGATGAAGAGTAATTAATATGGGAAATAACGAGATAGATTTAATTGATCTGACAGGAAATGCGCCTAGACAGCCAGAGCCTGAGCAGGATAATTCATATATAATAAGGCAGGATGTTGATTCTGTATCTTTGGATCAGAACATGGAAAATGACTTTATAGGCCTTGGCAGCTATGAGGAGGAAGCTCCTCTTATATCAAATGAGCAGCAGGCTGTAATCAGTTCTATGGACAGACTTGAGAACAGAAGAGTACTTTTGGTAAATACAGTGGCGGGAACAGGGTCTGTAGGAAGGCTTGTTACCGGCCTTTATGATGCGCTGACATATAGAGGATATGAGTGTCTAATAGCATTTGGAAGAGACGAGGCTCCAAAGGGATATAATTGTTATCGTATTGGTAACGATTTCGATGTATATTTCCATGGTGCAATGTCTAGACTCAATGACAAACACGGCTTTTATTCAAAACGTGCTACTAAAGAATTTATTGAAGTTATTGAAGATTTTGATCCGGATGTAATCCATCTTCATAATGTTCATGGATATTATCTTAATATTGAAATTTTCTTTAAATATCTTAAGGAAAGTGGCAGACGTGTTATCTGGACACTTCACGACTGTTGGACATTTACGGGGCATTGTTCTCACTTTGAATATATTGGATGCAATAAGTGGCAGACTGGATGCTATAAGTGCGAGCAGCTTAACGAATACCCTAAATCAATGGGTACAGACAACTCAATATTTAACTATAACAAGAAAAGAGAGCTGTTTACTGGTTTTGATAATTTAACACTTGTTACACCTTCGCAGTGGCTAAAGGATCGTGTTTCACAGTCATTTATGAGGGAGTATCACACTGTTGTAGTGCCTACAGGAATTGATTTAACGCAGTTTGCGCCAATTGAAGAATCTGTAGAAGAAAGCAACTTAATATTTAAGCTTCGCAATTCCCTTAATATTAGAGGCAAAAAACTTCTTTTAGGTGTTGCTAATCCATGGAGAGAGCGTAAGGGATTATTACAGTTTGAAACATTGGCTAAAACAATAGATGACAATTATGTTATTGTGTTGCTTGGACTTAACGATAGTCAGCTCAATAATTTGCCTGAATCGATAGTAGGCCTTGCTCATACGGATTCGGTTGCTGAACTTGCAGCTCTTTATTCCATGGCAGATGTATATGTAAATCTTACATTGGAAGACACTTTCCCAACTACTAATATTGAAGCATTAGCTTGTGGAACCCCAGTTGTTACATTTAAGGCTGGTGGGGCAGCAGAATCAATTGATGAAACATGTGGTATTGCTGTTGAGAGAAACAGTATTCAAGGTGTTGTGGCAGCTATTGATAAGATTATGTCTCAGCGTGGAATCAATTACACAGTAGAAAACTGCTTAAGAAGAGCTAGAATATACGACAGAAATTACAGATTTATGGAGTACATTCAGGAAGTATATGAAGGAATTTAGTACTAAGTTTCAAAAATCCATATTATTTTTAATAAAGATAGTAATGTATGGTCTTTCACTCATTACTTTTTTTGGATTGTTTTCAATAGACAATCCTGAAATTGTAGATGTATCTCGTACAGCGGCAGTAACATTATCAACTTATGTGATAATGCTTATTTTGCTCTCTAATATTTATGGTGGTTATGAAGTGGGACTTAAAAGACGTCGAGAGGTTGTAATATCTTTGTTCCTTACAGTATTAATTACAGATCTTGCGACATATTTCTTCCTAACGATTATGAAGACTAATGAAGCTAATAATGCAACATTCACTATTGAAAACGTTGGTGTACTTATAGCAGTAATTGTAATTCAGTTTATTCTGTTTATTTTATTCACAATAATTGGAGATAATTTCTATTTTTGGATTAATGAAGCGGAAAAATGTCTTATTATTACGACAGGTGAAGAAGGGGCGAAGAAAGTCGCCTTAGCTATGTCTCTTTTTAAGAGCAAATATAAGATTAACGAGATAGTTGATATTGACGAAGCTAATTTAGAAGAGAAGATGCTTAATGCAGATACTATCGTAATGTATGAGGTAGCTGTAGATAAGAGAACAGACATTATTGATTTCTGTTATAGAAATCTTAAAAACATTTACTACAATCCACGTATTTCAGATATATTGGAACAGACTACAAAGACAACAATTATTGATGACATACCTTTCTTTTCATGGCAGTTTCACGTATTGACATTTGAACAAAGAATTATAAAGAGATTAATGGATGTTGTGATTTCTCTTTTAGTGCTTATTGTTACGAGTCCTATTTTTTTAGTAAGTGCAATACTTATAAAAAAATATGATGGAGGAAAGGTTTTCTTTAAACAGAAGCGTGCCACAGTTAACGGAAAGGTATTTGAAATATACAAGTTCCGTACAATGAAGGAAAACGTAGAAAATAAATCAACATTTGTTGGTGATGATAGAATTACCCCTGTCGGAAAGGCGTTAAGAAAGTATAGAATAGACGAGCTTCCACAGCTTGTTAATATACTAAAGGGGGATATGTCTCTAGTAGGACCAAGGCCTGAAATGCTTGAGAACGTGGACGAATACACGAAGAACTTGCCTGAGTTCGTATACAGGCTTCGTATGAAAGCAGGACTTACTGGTTACGCGCAGATTATAGGTAAGTACAATACTAGTTCAAAAGATAAGCTAATGCTTGATCTTTTATATATCGAGAATTATTCAATACTTAAAGATATTCAGTTATTATTCAGAACTGTTTTAGTAATATTTAAGGCTGAAGATTCTACAGCGGCTTTTGAAATAAAAGAAGATAAAAAGGAAGCATAATGACTGACTTTTCAATTATTACAGTTACCTATAACAGTGAAAATACTCTTAAAAGGGCTATGGATTCTGTCATAAATCAGACATACCCTCCAAAAGAGTATTTTATTGTAGATGGGAAATCTACAGATAGAACAATTGAAATAGCAGAGAGCTATATTGAAATAGCAAAAGAAAAAGGAATTAATCTTATTATTTCTTCGGAACCAGATAATGGCATATATGATGCCATGAATAAAGGGATTAGAAAGTGTTCCTGTGAAATTATAGGAATGATTAATTCTGATGACTATTATGAATTAGATGCTCTTGAAAAAGTTAAAAAGGTATACGAAAGTAAGGGATTTGATATCTTTTATGCAGATATAAGAATGTGTCTTAAGGATGGCAAAAGTTTTATTAAGAAGGCCAGAAGTAGAAGTTATATGACTTCTAGAGATTGGAATCATCCAACAACATTTATTACTAGGAAAACGTACGAGAACAATCTTTATAAAACAGAGACAATTCACGACGATTATGATTTGATACTACGACTTAAAAAGAATGGCGCAAAAGTAGAGGTATTAAATGAGGTCATTGCCAATTTCACAATGAATGGTGTATCTCATGAGAGAGATATTAGAAAAATGGTGGATCGCATACAGATTAAGTATAAAATTTACAGACAGAATGGCTATTCATGTTTTTATATTATTGAATGCTTAATGGTAGAAATAGCTAAATTTATTGTAGGCTAGAATTGATGAACGAAAAGAACAAAAAGAAAATATTATATTTAATGGAGTATCCTATTGATCTTCCGGGTGGGGGACAGATGTCGACGCAGACACTCTGCGATGGCATAGTGGACGTATTTTCGGGTAAAAACATGACCGAAAATAAAGGAGAAAAATATAAATATCAGTATGAACCTGTTGTATGCTGTCCAACGCTTCTTAAGAAAACAGCATCAGACTATGACTTTAGGATTGTAACATATAAATCTGACGAAAATAGGGAAGATACGAAGCTCAAAAGAATTTTTAATTTCTTAAGTAGAATTGGATCATTTAGAAAAATTATTAAGTCAGAAAACCCGGATTTAATCCATGTTTCAATGTCTGAATCACTTATTACATTTGGTTTTTTACGTTGTCTTGGTTTATTTTCAAAAATTCCTTTTGTATATACAGACAGGGGATTAGCTTACGGATACAGAAAGCACTCTATGACATGTATTAAGGCTACTCTTAAGCACGCGTCAAGACTCCTTACAACAACACAGTTTAATAAGGATTTATGGAGTAAAGAAAACTTAAGCTGTGATATTACAGTTATACCTAATACAATAAGTACTTCTTTCAATGATTATGACGAAAATCGCCGTCAGGAGATGAGAAAAAAGTATGGCATTAAAGACGATGAACTTGTTGTAGGCTTTGCAGGAAGAATATCAGAAGAGAAGGACTGGCCATTTGTTCCTGTTCTTGTAGATGCGCTTTCAAAAACTAAAGTAAAGTTCAAAGTTGCCCTTGTTATATCAATCTATGAAGCTGGGGACATTAATCAGGTTAATGAGATTAAGTCAGGCATTATTGATGCTATAGGTGAGGATAATCTTATTTATTTACAGGACTTATCTCAGAAAGAAATGGCTGATTACTATTACCTTGTGGATACATTTGTTATGAGTTCAATGTTTGAATCATTTGGCAAAGCTGCAGTAGAAGCTATGAGTAGAAAATGTTCTGTACTCTCAACAACTGCGGGAGGACTTAGAGAAGTAATAGGTAAGGAAGAGAATCTTTATACTAAAGATTCTGTAAGCAAGTTTACAGATAGAATAAAGACACTTTACGAGAGACCTGATGAGTTGAATGCAGATAGAGAGTTTTTCTATAATCGATATAAAAATAACTATACTATAGATAGTAATGTTTCAAGACATTTAGCGCTTTATGAAGAAATTCTAGTAGCAAAGAGATAATAAATTATATTAAAAATTACTAAAGACAATCGGTAACAAATTTGAAAGAAAACAAAGAGTCGGTATTTAAGAGTTTTCTTGAATATTTTTATGGAAATTTTATAGTATTGCTGCTTGGGCTTATATCTACGCCACTTATTACAAGAGTTATGACAGAGGCTGAATATGGAAGATCTGCCATGTTCCAGTCTGTAGTTTCTGTTGTATACATTTTTGCTATTCTTGGTTTGGACCAAGGTTATATTCGTTTCTTTTACCAGGAAAACATTAACCGAAAAAAACTTTTTTATCAGTGTTTATATCCGGCTTTAACACTGATTTTAATCATGTCATTTATTTACTATATGTTTGCAGGCGTCTTTAATTCGTTTCTTTTTGAAAGAAACAGTATTGACGTTACGCTTCTAGTCGTGGGATACGCCATTACATCTATATTCGAGAGATTCCTATTTTTGAATATTAGAATGGACAGAAATGGAAAGTTGTATTCGAATCTTAACATTCTTTCAAAAGTTCTATACATTAGTTTTATTTTAATATTTGTAAGAATTCTTGGAGATGATTTCAGAGTTGTACTGTACGCATTGACTTTACCTCTTGTAATAGTAACTTTTTCTCTTTTTGTAAGATTTATCATTATAGGTAGAGGCGAAAAAATATCACTTACAAAAAAAGGGCCAGGGGACGTTACAGAAAGAGAACTGCTTAAATACTCAGTGCCGTTTATTCCAATGCTTCTTATGGAATGGCTATTATCTAGTATGGATAAATGGTCAATAAGAATATTTAATGATTTTTCAGAGACAGGTGTATATGCTGCTGCGATGCAGATTATTGTATTGATACTTACAATTAAAATTACATTTGTTGCCTTCTGGTCACCAATAGCCATGGAGAAGTATGAAAAGGAATCAGAAGAGGTCTGTAAGTCCTTTTTTGTGGACATGTTTTCAAAGGTACAATTTTTATGCGTGAGTCTTGCATATTTACTTACAACTTTTAGAGGTGTTGTAGTTCTTCTTCTTGGAGAGAGATTCAGAGGTGCTATAAAGCTCATTCCGTTCCTTGCTTTGATGCCTGTATTAAGCATTCTATTTGAAATGACGGGACAGGGTGTTAAGTTTGTAAAGAAAGTAAAATATCTTAATTATGCAAGCTTTGCGGCGATTTGCTGTAATTTATTAGGAAATACGTTGCTTGTTCCAAAGTACAAGGGAATAGGCGCGGCTTTGGCAACTGCAATTACGTATATAGTGTATTTTGCAATTGGTACATATCTTGCGGACAAGTTTTACCCTGTAAAATATAGACTAAAAAGTTTTATTGCCTCTTTGATATTATATTCTGGATATGCGGCATTTGCTGTAGTTACAGAAGATCAGCTAATGTCATTTTTTGTAGGAATTATCGTAACAATAATTCATTGTATTATTAATATAGACGTTGTGAAGGCACTCTTAGAGACAGCTATTGATATCGTAAAGAAAATGAGGAATAAATCATGAATGTAATAATGCATGCAGATGATTATGGATACAACCTAGAGGTTTCCAGGGATATCTTGGATTGTGCAAAAAACGGCACTCTTCATGGGATAAGTATTATGCCAAATAGTCCATACTTTGATGAATGTATGAAAGAACTTAGTGAGTCAGGACTTGATCTTATTAAGACAATACATTTTTCTATATCTGAAGGGCCATGTCTTAGTAAAAAAGAAGATGTGAAGCTTTTGGTTAATGACGATGGTATGTTTTGTTTAAGCTTCTTTAAATTGCTACTTATGAGTATTGGGGCAAATAAAAAGGAACTCGAGAGAGAATTGTATGCAGAGCTCAAGGCACAGTATGAGAAGGCACTTCCGTACCTTGACGAAATAAACATGGATTCACATGTTCATTACCATATGATTCCATTAGTATTAAGAACGGTAATCAGGGTTGTAGAGGATAGCGGAAAACAGATAGGATATTTAAGGGTTCCGGCGGAGCCTATTAAGCCTTTTATAAATCATAAAGAGTTTATAAGCTCGTATAGCCTAATTAATTTTATAAAAAACATAGTTCTTAACGTTCTTGCTTTAAGAAGTAAAAAACTACTTAAGAAATACAGGAATAACACGGCGGTTTTCTTTGGAATTCTTATGAGCGGACATATGGATATAAAAAGAGTGTCAGCTATGGTTAAAGATTTTGAAGGAATTGCGGAAAAGAGAGGGTTAGATTTAGAAGTGTTGGCACATCCTGGAAAAGCTGTATCATTAGAAACGGTACTTGACCCGGGGAACGAAGAATACGCTAAAGCTCCACTCTCTAGCGACAGACATATCGAGAAAGAGATGTTTATGGAGATATCTAAATATTTATGAGGCATATTATTGTTGTGGCAGTAGCAGTCATTTTTTTGATGCTTATGCTTTTATTTAAACAGCATAAAGAAAAACTACTTGTCTGTGGCATACTTGTAATGTCACTTATTAGTGGTGTTTATTGCTATACACACGCTGAAAGTATATTGCCATCACGACAGACTAAAACACAGACATTTTATAATACAGACTTTCTTAAAAGTGAGGAGTATGTGGATGCATTTCTGAGGCTATTTTTAAATGGAAAGAATGTGTATGTGAAGTGTGATAAATGGGAACTTGATCCAGCTCAAGACGCAGGCTATGAATGGCTTTACGCTTTTTATCATGTTTATAATATGGAAAATTATCTGAATTCGGTTAATGCTAACATCATTGAAGATGAGTCTATGAATAGTGTGACAATAACTGATGACAAGGCTGAAAATTTTGAGGAATTGGGATATCTTAACGACTTAATGAGAAATACTATGTTATATACAAATTATGATTATGAATGTGGTAATTATTTTTATTATTTATGGTATTACAGAGATGCAACTGATACAGCATATATTTATGCAAATGAGGAGAGTCTTAGTGAAGATGAGCTTGTACTTATATGGCAGTCAAGAAGTGAGGACAATGTTGAAACTGAAGATATGTACTTAATGGGCAAAAGATATTACGAGGAAAATATAAAATAAAATGGAACTGTTTATTAATACATTTTTAAGTAGTTTAAGTGCAAAATTTTATATTTATCAAGTATTGGCTATATTAATATTTGTTTTGTATGGCCTTGTTTTTATGCTTATTTTAAGAGGAAGAGAAATAACTAAATTTGATTTGCTCCTAGCATATCCTATTTCTTTAGTCCTTTATTCAGTAACTGGTCTCTTAATACTTAGTATAGGAATCCCATTTAATAAAGTTTCTATAATAGCATTGATGTTGCTAGTTCTAGTTAAAATGGCAATAATGTTCAGAGACAAGATAGGAGATATCTGCTTTAACAAATCCATAGTTATTTTTATTGCCGTAGCCGTAATACTTGCGTTAGTTAGTGCATCG
>JAUNIR010000014.1:0-325 GCA_030523345.1 Lachnospiraceae bacterium | reverse complement strand
GCAGGTTTGATAACTTTAATCGTTGACTTCAGTTCTTCGTCTGAAGTTGTATAATTATGTATTTCTTTTCTGAATATCCTAGGGCTATAGTGCATTATGGGAAACTCACATCAATATTTGATCATTTTCTTACAGATGCGGCTCAAGGAATTGCTGTGATTGGGACAATTCCAGCGTTATTTGGGTTTGATGAGTTTTTCGGAATTCAGATATTATTAAATATTAATTTTGTTTGTATATTTGCATATAGTCTTTATGATTATACAAAAGGCAAAATAGCTAAAAATAAAGGTGTTTTAATCGCAGTTATTTCAGTTATAGTTCT
>JAUNIR010000101.1 GCA_030523345.1 Lachnospiraceae bacterium | reverse complement strand
ATTATGATGACTGGGATGAAGAAACACTTTTTCATCCGGAAAATATTGTAGTTTCCAATGCACCTAAAGTTAAGGAAGAGAAGAAGGTTCTTACAAATGTTGCTCCTATAGAAAAGGATAATACCAGTGCGGATGATTATCTTGCAGAGATAG
Source organism: Lachnospiraceae bacterium (assembly GCA_030523345.1). Lineage (GTDB taxonomy): Bacteria > Bacillota > Clostridia > Lachnospirales > Lachnospiraceae > UBA2868. Next base: position 8,194 of record JAUNIR010000101.1, on the reverse strand, counting down.
CCGAACTGAGAAAGAAACTTAATCAGAAAGAAATGGAGTGCAAGCAGCTTAAGAGTCAGTTTGCAGCTGCTAACTCTGCAAAGAAGGAAACAGAGCAGCTTCTTAATAAATATGAAAATGACAGAAATGAGCTTATTGCTCTCAGGGAATTTGCTTATAGATTAGAGCAGGAAGTGCCGGAAATCCAGCAGACTTCTGTTGATGAAATGAAGGCTGCTATTGCAGAGAAATCTTATGTGATTATCGGTGGACATGTGAACTGGGTGAACAAGCTTAAGAGCGAGTTCCCTAAGTGGACATTTATTCTGCCAAGTGCATATAAGACTGTAGATGCAGACGGACTTGATAACAAAGATATGATTTTCTTTTTCACGGATCATATCAGTCACGTTGCATATGGTAAGTTTGTTGCCATTGCAAGAGAGCGAAAGATTCCATTTTCATATCTTCATGGTGTGAATATGGAGCAGATTATCAGACAGATTTATGAGAGTGGGAAGTAAGAATGATAAATGATGAACTGATTATTAAAATGACAGAGTTTAATGCTGGGGATCCTAAGAGGATTCAGCATTTTATAAAAGTATATGAATTCGCACATGTCATAGGAGTTAAGGAAGAACTGCTGGCAGCTGATCTCAGGATTCTTGATATGGCTGCTATTATGCATGATATAGGTATCAGACCTTCAGAAGAAAAGTATGGCAGATGTGACGGTAAGCTTCAGGAACAAGAAGGACCAGAGTATGCGAAGGAGATGCTTGCAGATTTTTCAGAGGTGACTGCGACTGAAACAGAAAGAATCTGTTACCTTATAGCGCATCATCATACTTATGATAATGTGGATGGATTGGATTATAGAATTTTATTAGAAGCAGATTTTCTTGTAAATGCAATGGAAGATGATTTACCAAAGGATGCCATTATTACATTTAGGGATAAGGTGTTTGAGACTAAGACAGGATTGCATCTGATTAATACGATGTTTGGATTGTAAAGATTATCAGAATAATGGAACAAGTCCATACTTTTGACAGAAGATGTATTTATACTTGATATAAGTTAAAGGAAAAGAGGTCTTAAATATGGGCTTATTTGGAAATCCAAGAAAGAATAAAGATAAGTGGGCAGCAATTGTTGTTGCAAATGCTCAGCCTGGCATGAATTTGGATGAAGCATTTCTTGATGCTGCAACGACTATGTATATTCAACAGCACGCAAGGATTCTATATGACAGCATTCATCTGGTTCTGACTTCAAAGAATAAGAAGACTCAGAAGGAAAGATATAAGCTGGCCCAGGAGAAGTTTGGTGCTTTGATCAGAGTAAAAAAATATGCCAGCAAGGAGCAGAAAAAAGGAATTAATCTAGCAATTGATGACTTTCTGAAGATGGAAGATATGTATAAGCATCCGGGGAAATATCAGGAACCGGTAGTTGATGTTAAGAAACAGAATAAAAAGCAGATGAAACAGGATTTCTGGGATGTATATGCTCAGATGGAAATGCTTGATATATTTTCAGGAGATGAAGAGTAATAGGGGAGTCAGGATGAAGGTGATTACATGAATCAAAGAAATAAAATTCTAGTTAAAAAAATAAATGATTTAAGTAGTGCTATCGAGGGACTATGCAATTGGGGTTGGCATATTGAAAAAGAATTATATGGCAATGACATTTATATTTATGATGGTCAGATTTTTAAGTCAAAAGTAAAATGGGAAAAACAATTTGAAAAAGGTGACTTTGAAGTGGAATATGATGAAGATAGTTATCCTCTTTTAAAGGATTTTCGTGATTGGAAAAGAATAGATCCTAAGATTCCACAATATGCTTTTGATTTGATTTGTTTTAGATGTAAAAAAATTTATCATGAACTTAGAAATGAAGAATTTGTACTATATGTAGGAGCAGCAATTAATCTTTACTATTATTCTGGAATCCATACATCATTGGGTGATTTTGATATCGCAAAGTTGAATGATTTTATTATAGAGGAGCGTATCAGGAAGTATCTAATTTGCCTATGTAAATGTATCAGAGCGCGTGTATGGTTATATGCTAAAGCTATTTATGATGAGACAGCAAGCGAACATGGCATTGAACTTATTCCCGGTTTGATATTATCAGATATGCTTGCTAATGATACGAAGAATGTGAATTATCTCCCAGATATTATTTACTACGAAAAGAATGCAAAAAATGAGCCTGAGGACTTGGAAATACTACATGAGAATTTAATTAAAATTGCACCGGAATATCGAATAGGTCAAGTCTATATGTGCATTTCAGATGTAAAAGATGCTTATACTAATGATTCTATGAAGAAAAGTTATTTAAAATATGCAAGTATTTTAGGAATAGACTTTTATAATCATGTAATTGGTAAGCCTAAGCTGTTTGATATGACATACTGCGTTATTGATGGAAAGCTTGAAATTGATACCAGCTTTGATGGGTCGTTAGGATTAGGGATTCCTTATCTTACAATTAGGGATGGGTTGGTGTGTTATACGGAAACGGGTGAATATGTTGTTGCATCCAAAGAACTTAAGGATGATTTGAGTAGACGTATAGATGAAGAAATGAAGACATGGACATATGATGATGATCCAGAGATGCAGAAGTCTCACGAAGAGTTTTTAAGAGAAATGGAGGAAACGGAAAGAAATACTGCCTATACATTCCCAGATGTTAGAAAATCAATGGAGCCGTATCTTGGATTTGGAGAGGTATTAGACCGTCCGCTTATGTCTGAATACGTTCAAGGAATAGAGTCATCATATTCCGGAGAATATGATAATCTATCATTTCAAGAATTTTTTCAGAAGATAGTTTATGATTCTGGTCGATCTGAACGAGAGATAGCAAAGACTGTTGGATTTAATGGTACCTACACGAATTCTGTAATAAATGGAAAGGTAAAAGAACCGTCTACCAATACTTTGCTCACGTTTGCACTTTCTTTAAGACTATCAATTGACCAGACACAGGTCATGTTAAAGAAGGCGGGACGTTGTATTTCGGAGCGCGATGATGTGAATGGTAAAAAAGAAAGAATGCTTGCAGATTATATTAGTAATCGAATATATGATATTATGCGCATAAATATGGAATTAGATGCAGCAGGATTACCAATATTAGGAGCTAAAGAGAGATAGAAGATTATTTATATCTTGATATTAAAAAGTCACTAACTAAGCAATTGTTGGTGGCTTTTTTTGTCGGCTCAAAAACGACAGAGAAACACAAAATATATTTTATACTCACATCATCAAATGAAGCACAAAAGTGAATCAATAAAATGTCGGTTGAAAAGCGACAGGCTACGAGCAGCTTCAATGATAATATGATTTCAACAACAAAAGATTTAACGCTCACTGAGACAGAGCGGGAAAGGGTGTCTCAGTCAGGACCTAAGCCTTAAGACGAAGCTTAGGAGTGGCTTCAACTAAAGAAGATGGTAATTGGCAATTGATAAATTATGGAGGACAAAGAAATGTTTTTAGGTTTTATAGCAGATGCATTTGACAGTATAGAATCTGTGGGAAAGGTTATTAAATCTGAAGTTGGTGTGAAGATGCCAGAACCTCAGATACACGTTGGATGGGATTGGGAGGAAGGAAAACCCAAATTGGAAATAAAGGATAGAGATTCCTTTGATTTTAAGAAGTACTAATAGTAGCAAGCAATAATTGAAAGCGAAAGTGAGGAATAATAATATGAGCGCAAGAGAAATTGATAACCAATATAAAAGAATAGGTGGAAATAACAGTTACAGAAATCAGAGATTTGAAGGCATGAAATCTATGATAGATGATTATACAGGCAAGAGAATTTTTGTTGACTCAACAAAGCATCCGGTTACTACTTCTGCACAGGTAGATCACGTGATTCCTTTACATGTTGTTCAAGAAAAATATCCAGATCTCAGTCTTGCTCAGCAGAAATACATAGCTAATCATCCTTCAAATTATGCAATGACAAATGGCAAAATGAACATGCATATAAAGAATGGGAAGATGAATCATCAGGTTGTTGCGGAGCAAGCAACAGAGACGGCAAAAAGTGTAGTAGAAAAAGTTGCAAAAAAAGATTTTTTAGGAGCGGCGAAAGTATCATCTGATTATGTAAAGACATCTTCAAAGTTGATAAAGAGTGAAATGAAGGCATCGGCAAATATGGCTGCCAATAGCGGAAAGTGTCGTGTAGATAATACAACTGAAAAAGTAAAGGAAATGGTAGGAAACAAGAACACAACAATTGGAACAAAGATTTCTGGGTTAGCGGCTTCTTCTCCAGAGATGGCGATTACGAGTTGCATTGGAAACAGTGTTATGAATGCAGCAGGTGGAGCAGTTGCAGGAACTGTAATTGTAGAAGCTGTAAACTCAATAAAAGAAAATGATGATGCCGAGACTTTTGTTGGTAATGTTGCTGGTCGAGGTATACAAGCTATTACATCTGCCGGAGGTGGAGCGGTAGCAGGTGAAATAGCGGGTCTTATGGCCATTGCATTAGGAGCAGGACCAGTTGGATGGGCAGCAACTGCAATAGGAACTGGCGTAGCAGTAGCTACAGGTATATCAAGTGGAACTAATGAATTAGCTGAAGATATTTCATATGCAGTTTCTGACGGTATGGAGAATCTTAGATTAAACAGTGGTTTAGTCGATGGCGTTTGTACTGTGGCTGAAAATGTTGGCTTAGGATTAGGTTCACTTTGGGATAACACATTTGGTTCCTGGTTATTATAAGAATTAGGAACCAGAGTTAAGAAAGGAAGTAAAATGATTATGGCAAATGATATTATGGCAAAGAAGGAGCTTTTTGCAAAAATGATGGCAGACTCTATGGATGATAGAGTTCAAAAAATGGCATTCACACAAGAGGATCTTAATGAATTGTATGATAATGGGGAAGAAGAAATTTATATCTGTGGAGAAGATTTACATATTCCACTTAAAGAAAGAGTTGTATTCTATTTGGGAGTAAATAATCCTACCATTGTAATTGACTCAGACGAACTTGTAGATTTTGAAACATTGGGTATTTCCATTGAGGACTGTTTATTTGATGAAGAATACAGCAAATTAGTTTTTGCAGCAGAGGAAGATTATGAATCAGCAATGGATGAAGCAAATGATGAAGTTGATATTGAACAGGTCAGTATGTTCTATGAGTCAATGAAAGAATATTTTTCAGACTACAAAGCAGAGATGCTTGACATAGGAATATCGGAGGATTTTTCAGAGTTTTTTGAAATAGAAGAACTTGATCCAAGTGATTACAATAGTGGCGAATATGATTATGAGACCAAGGCAAAAGCAAAATTAGCTTGTAAAGCAGCTATAACAGAAATGATTTCGGAAGTCCGTTATCAGCTAGTTTCTGCAGCTAAAGAATATGTTAGTCATACTTCAGAGTATTATTCGGAATTAAAACATAGTTTTGATGAGTTTATAAGCGATCTTTCGGATGCCTATGATTCCTCTGTGGAATCTGATTATGATGATGAGGTAGAAGCATATTGGCTTGGGAAAAAAAAGGAATTCTTTTCTGTTGTATTTCCCCAAATGAATTTTGCTGGAATTTCCAGAGAAGATGTGGAGAGTATTATTTCGAAAGCACTTAATAAGAGACTTTTAGTTCGTACACTTCTTCAGGAATGCGACTATGATGACGATGATGATTACTACTGTTTTGATTTAGAATCAGCTTGCGACACAATCAATTCAGAGATTGAAAATTTTGTTTCGGAACTTGAAGATGACCTTCCACAACAAATTTACTCTACATACAGAGGTGTATTCCTTCGAGCACTTGAAATATTGGAATCAAGATTTGATGAGATGTTTTCAGGCAAATAGAAGAGTAAGGTGGGAGAATGAATAGCGTAGTAGTAGATGGTGTTTGTGATAGCAGAGAATATTAGCTTGGGCCTGGGAAGTCTTTGGGATAACACATTTGGTTCATGGCTCTTATAAAGGAGGTAGTGTTTTGGGAGATTTAAGGGAGTTACTTAAGAAGTCATATATCCAGGATGTTGATACTGGATATGTTGGTAAAGCGGAAAGTCTATCAGAGATATCTGGAAAGGAGAATGCTGTTAGGGGAATATTTGTGACAGACGAAGGAAAGATAATAAACAAGTCGCTGCATTTCTCAAGAATAGAGGTTATAGATCAAGAAAATGCTGAAGAGTATTTTGAAACAATAATGACAGTACTAAATATCAGAGCAAATAAGATTAGAGAGTTCTTTCGTAGTGATGAAGATATCGAACAAGAGTAAAGGAAGGTGCATATTATGGGTAAATTTAAGAAGCTGGCAAAACAATTTTATAAAAAATGGTATTCAGGTGGTCCTTATGAGATTGTTCAGGGAACCAGGACAGGTTTTAGAGATCTGGATCCAGTTACGGGTGGTTTAAGACCAGGGGAACTTATTATGGTAGCCAGCAGACCAGCTATGGGAAAGACATCATTTGTATTAAATATGGTTGATAATATTTCTGTTAGAAATAATGGCAGATCATTGTACTTAACAAATGATTGTCCGGAAAGAATGATTGCTGATAGGCTGATTCAGATACATGCAGGTGTAAGTGGAATCTGCTTTAGGAAGTTCGAGTTTTACGATGAAGAAGAGATGGCACTTGATGCAGAAAAGCAAGCCCTTACTCATGCCAAAGTTGATATAAAGAACATTATAGGTGTTCCAATAACTCAAATAGATGGCGTTGTAAAAGAGAGTTATCAAAAGCATCCATTAGATTTGGTGGTGATAGATAATTTCAAGATGTTGAAGGAGGCAGATAACAGTTCGGATCAGGTGATTTTTAGGGAATTAAAAAGACTTGCAGAATATTATAAGGTTCCTGTAATTGTACAGTGTCCGTTATCACGTGGACTAGAGAAGAGAGAAGATCGTCATCCAATAATGGCTGATGTTGAAATAAAAGATGCCATTAAATTAAGTGATTTTGTTTTCTTCTTATACAGAGAAAATTATTATGTGCCTACAGAAGAGACCACAGTTCCACTTGAAATCGATATTGTAAAGAACCCTCGTGGAAGTAGAGGTACAGTCATATTAAAAGCATACAGAGACTGTTTCGCTATGGCGGATTATCCTGGTGATAAACTTCTTGATATGCGTAGAAAGTTTGAAGGGAATCATTTCTGTCACATTTTTGACAGATGGGATGAGGTTATAGGTTCGCTGGAATTTTCTTTATCTGGTGAATCTGAATATGACATATACATAAAACCATTAGAACTTCAGACTGTAGGAGGAAATCCAGTTGCGTTGACTGTAATTATCCCAGATGGAATGGATAGCCATCTATATGATAATCAATATAAGGAAGTATTGATACAGGCAATTCAGAATGTTACGGAGCTTAACTGTAAGGATATCTATTTTGTTACAAGATCAGAAATGGAAACGTTCTATAAGGAATGCGAAAAAGATGAAAAAAGGTGGAGCTAATTATGTTTGTGGTAAGAATGATTAAAAGATTTTTTAAGAATTTGGTGGATCCCGTAATGATGGGAGTATGTTCGAATGTGCTAGCTGCAGTATATATGCTGACGGCTATGTATTCCATAAATGCTGATGTACCAGACAGAGTATTAACTAATCGAGCTTTGACAGCTATTCTTGGAATAGGTGTTGCAATGCTTGTATATTTCTGGATTCTCTATATTCATTCAGTATTGGTACGATGGAAAGCGGAAGGATTTACCTTTAGCTTAAAGCTTGATGTGGATGAAGAAGACGAGAATGTTGAATACGTTGAAATAGAAAAGCATTCAGGGAAGTAATGATATGGATTATACTGAAGTTTTTTTTAAAGAACAAATCCAATATATGAAAGATGAAATTGAAGTTATCGAGGACTATATGAAAAAATCGCAACCTGAATATAAGGATAGATGGAATGAACCTTATTGGGAACTTTCAAAACGATTAGCTGAATATCAGGAAAAATTGGAAATGTATATTGCAAGTCCCAACTTTTGACAGATAGATGATGCATACTTGTATCATGAGGAACGGCAAATAGAAAATAGAAAACCGAAGGGAGATAATCACATGAAGGGAATTCATATTGGTGACGATATGGCTATGGCAGAGAAGATGGACAGACATGGTGCGCGATATGTGTTTGAACACCGTCTATTACCTA
>JAUNIR010000100.1:2443-8488 GCA_030523345.1 Lachnospiraceae bacterium | reverse complement strand
AATATCTGGAAAAGACATTATAAAATTAGCAAAAGATGTATTGGGCGAAATGTCAAAAGAACAGCCGAGGTTTCCTGAGGAAGTTAAAGAAAAACTTACAAAGCTACTGGCTTCTAAAGAATTTGGCTCTTTGGTGAAAGATACATTGTCAAAGCAAATGTTGTTAAAGCCTGAAGAGGTAGTTAGCTCTAAAAACATAGAGGAATTGTATTCAAAAATTACAAAACAGGCGAATCAAGCTGTAGAACTTATGCAGACTTTATCAAAGGATAATCCAGAAATAGCAAGCGCTGCGAAAAACATAAATGATAATGTAGCATTTATGAATGAGTTAAATCAGGTTGCTACATATGTACAGCTCCCGCTTCTAATGAACAATAAATCTGCACATGGTGATTTATACGTATACACAAAAAAGAAAAACCTTAAAGACAATGACGGGGACATATCTGCATTGCTTCATCTAGACATGGAAAACCTTGGACCGATGGATGTATATGTACAACTAATAAATAAAGTAAATTTGAAAACGCATTTTTATATGCAGGATGAGGCTACTATTGATTTTATTGAGGCTCACATAGGCGCTTTAAACAAAAGATTAACAGAAAAAGGGTATAATATGGACTTAAATATTTCTGTTAAGGACAAGGCAAAAGGGCCAACTAATATTGCGGATGAGATGTTAAAGAATGATCCGTTAGAAGAGGGAATTAGTGCTTCAAAATTTAGTTTTGACGTAAGGGCATAGAATGGCAGAAGATAAAAACAAAAAGCAGCTTCAAGCTGTAGCAATTAAATATGATCCAGGTGAGGTTGCACCTAAGATAATTGCAACAGGTAAAGGAAAAGTTGCGGAAAAAATTATCGAAACAGCAAAAGAAGCGGATGTTGCAATTCATGAGGACTCAAAGCTTGCAGATACACTTTCAAGACTTGATATTGGTGAATATATTCCACCAGAACTTTATGAAGTTGTGGCTGAAATTCTTGTATTTGTTGATGACATGGAAAAGTTAAAAGGGAAAATGATGAGTTAATAATTCATTTTTAGAGAAAGGCGACGAATGGCCGGTAGTATTAATAAAAGAAAAACTGGTGCAACGTATGAACGACGTGCGGCAGAGTATTTAGCAAATCACAACGTTACTATTCTTGATATGAATTTTTCTTTAAAAGGTGGAGAAATTGATATTATTGGAATAGATCAGAACACATATATTTTTGTAGAAGTTAAATATCGTAAAGACACATCTTTTGGACATCCAAGCGAAGCAGTTACATACAATAAACAGAAAACTATTTGTAGAATAGCAACTCTTTATATGAAAATAAAAAAGCTCCCATTAAATGGAAGCTTTAGATTTGATGTTATTTCAATACTTAAAGATGAAATTATATGGTATAAAAATGCTTTTTATTACCATATATGATTTAATCATTAAATATGTTGTGATTTCCGTTATTATATTCCTTAATTGCATCGTGGATTTTGTCCGTAGGAGTGAGAACTGCAGACATTGGTGCATCATGATTTAGGAAATCTATTATTGCAGCAAGGTATGTACTCATTGAAGCCTCAACGTAATATGGCTTAGTTCTGGCAATTGGGTCATGATATGTAAGGTTTGTAGTAATAACCTTATCAAAGTCACCACGTTCGTAAGCACTGTCAAAGTCGTCAAAACCATCTGTGAATAGGCCGAAGGTTGTACAAATGAATACTCGTTTAGCGCCCATTCCTTTGAGCTGCTTTGCTGTATCTATCATGCTTCCGCCACTGGATATCATATCATCAATGACTATAACGTCTTTACCAGAAATATTATCTCCAAGGAATTCGTGAGCAACGATAGGGTTTTTTCCATTAACAACTTTAGAATAGTCTCGACGTTTATAGAACATACCCATATCTACACCCAATACACCTGCAAAATATACAGCTCTATCGAGAGCACCCTCATCTGGAGAGATGACAATGAGGTGGTCTTTGTCTATCACAATATCATCAACATGCTGTATAAGTGCTTTAACAAATTGATATGGTGGCATAAAGTTATCAAATCCTGATAGTGGAATTGAGTTTTGAACTTTTGGGTCATGGGCATCAAATGTTACGATATTAGATACTCCCATGTGAACTAATTCATCAAGTGCAATAGCAGCATCAAGAGATTCTCTTGCATATTTTTTATGTTGTCTACTTTCGTATAAAAACGGGAATACAACGGTTATACGATGTGGCTTACCTGCAAGGGCAGCAATAATTCTCTTTACATCCTGATATATATTGTCAGGAGACATATGATTTATGTAGCCATTAACTTTGTATGTTAAAGAGTGATTACATGGATCTGCTAAAATATATAAATCCTTACCTCTGACAGAGTCATTAACGACACCTTTTCCTTCACCAGAACCAAATCTAGGACATGAATGATCAACTAAATATGAAGCTTCTTCATACCCAATATATGCAGGGGAGTTAGAATATGGTTTATTTATTGCTTTTCTTTGCTCAACTAATATCTTATTTACTTCATCACCAAGTTCTTTGGCACTTTCGTGTACAATAAGCTTAAGTGGCGCTACCTGCATAAGGTTTTCGAGTAAGTCTGTATTTGGCATATATTTACCTCTCTAAATTATTGCAAAAATTTAGTGAAAATTATCCATATATTTTTATATCATTATGGGTATTTACAGTCAATAATGTTCTTGTTTAATTATTGGTGTAATGATAAAATTTAACTTGTATGTTTTTGACTAAAAACGCATGTATTTTGTAGAAAGGTGAGGCCATTTGGCTGGGAGAAAACTATGAAAATGTTAGACATTAGCAACGAACTCAAATCAAATGCATATCCTGGGAGAGGGATAATCATTGGAAAATCAAAGGACGATAAAAAGGCTGTTACAGCATACTTTATTATGGGTAGAAGTTCTAATTCGAGAAATAGAGTGTTTGTTGAAGATGGTGAGGGCATTAGAACACAGGCTTTTGATGAATCAAAGCTTGAAGATCCATCACTTATAATTTATGCACCTGTAAGAGTACTTGGAAATAAGACAATTGTAACAAATGGAGATCAGACAGATACAATTTATGATGGTATGGATCACCAGCTTACTTTCGAACAGTCATTAAGATCTCGTGAGTTTGAGCCAGATGCACCTAATTACACACCTCGTATATCTGGTGTTATGCATGTTGAAAATGGCGAATACAATTATGCTATGTCTATTCTTAAATCAAATAATGGGGATCCTTCAGCATGCAATAGATATACATTTGCATACTCAAATCCAGTAAATGGTGAAGGACATTTTATCCACACATATATGCAGGATGGAAATCCATTGCCAAGCTTCGAAGGAGAACCTAAGCTTATATCTATTGATGGAAATATTGATGAGTTAACGGATATGCTATGGAATTCTCTTAATGAGGACAATAAGGTTTCACTTTTTGTTAGATACATTGATATAGAAACAGGTAAGTACGAGACACGTATTGTTAATAAGAACAAATAATTGTGCTTTTTATAATAAAGGAGTCATATTATGAATGAAATCGAATTAAAGTATGGTTGTAACCCTAACCAGAAACCAGCAAAAATTTTTATGAAAGATGGTAGCGAGTTACCAATCGAAGTGTTAAATGGTAAGCCAGGTTATATTAATTTCCTTGATGCTCTTAACGGTTGGCAGCTTGTAAAGGAATTAAAGGAAGCTACAGGATATCCTGCAGCTGCATCATTTAAGCATGTTTCTCCTGCTGGTGCAGCAATCGGTAAGGAACTCGATGATACTATGAAGAAAATATATTTCGTAGATGATCTTGAGGATTTAAGTCCACTTGCATGCGCATATGCAAGAGCAAGAGGCGCTGACAGAATGTCATCATATGGTGATTTTATTGCACTTTCAGATGTGTGTGATGTTTCAGCAGCTAAGTTAATAAAGAAGGAATTCTCGGATGGCATCATTGCACCAGGATACGATGATGAAGCACTTAAAATTCTTAAAGAAAAGAAAAAAGGTGCATACGCAATTATAAAGATTGATGAGAATTACAAGCCAGAGCCAGTAGAGAATAAGGATGTATTTGGAATTACATTTGAACAGGGAAGAAATGAAATCAAGATTGATGACTCATTACTTCAGAATGTAGTAACAAAGAATAAGGACATTCCTCAGTCTGCAAAGCATGATATGATGATTAGCTTAATAACACTTAAGTATACACAGTCTAATTCTGTCTGCTTTGTCAAGGATGGCCAGGCAATAGGTATCGGTGCAGGACAGCAGTCAAGAGTGCATTGTGTACGTCTTGCTGGACAGAAAGCGGATAACTGGCTATTAAGACAGTGTCCTAAGGTAATGAACCTTCAGTTTATTGATGGAATTAAGAGAGCAGAAAGGGATAATGCTATTGACAATTATATTGGAGAAGCATATATGGATGTTCTTGCTGATGGTGCATGGGAAAAGATTTTTAAAGTTAAGCCAGAAATCTTAACTCAGGAAGAAAAGGAAGAGTGGTTATCAAAGGCTTCAGACATTGTTCTTGGATCAGATGCTTTCTTCCCATTCTCAGATAGTATTGAGAGAGGTTATAAGTCAGGCGTTAAATATGTAGTTCAGCCAGGCGGATCGATTAGAGATGAAGACGTTATTGAATGTTGCGATAAGTATGGTATGGCAATGGTTTGCAACGGCGTAAGACTTTTCCATCACTAAAATATAATAAATAGCCCGCTAAAATAGTGGGAAATAAATAAAAAAGGATAATTAAAATGGCAAAAATACGTACACGTTTTGCACCTTCTCCTACAGGAAGGATGCATGTTGGTAATTTAAGAACGGCTCTTTATGCATATCTTATTACAAAGCATGAAGGTGGAGACTTTATATTAAGAATCGAAGATACTGATCAGGAAAGACTTGTAGAAGGAGCAGTAGACATTATTTATAGAACTCTTCAGGGAACAGGTCTCATTCATGATGAGGGTCCTGATAAGGATAAGGGATTTGGTCCTTATGTACAGTCTGAAAGACAGGCTAGTGGTATATATCTTGAATATGCTAAGAAACTTGTCGAGGAAGGTAAGGCATATTACTGTTTCTGTACTAAGGAAAGACTTGAAGGCCTTACACAGACTATAAAGGGTGAAGATGGCGAAGAAAAGGTTATTCATGTGTACGACAAACACTGCCTTAAGCTTACAAAAGAAGAGGTTGAGGCAAATCTTGCAGCTGGAATGCCATATGTTATAAGACAGAATAACCCACAGGAAGGAACTACATCTTTTAATGATGACATCTATGGTGAAATTACTGTAAATAACATAGAACTTGATGACATGATTCTCATAAAATCAGACGGTTATCCTACATATAACTTTGCAAATGTAATTGATGACCATTTAATGGGAATTACACATGTTGTAAGGGGTAATGAATACTTGTCATCAACTCCAAAATATAATAGATTATACGAAGCTTTTGGATGGGATGTACCTGTGTATATTCATTGTCCATTAATTACTGATGAAGAGCATAAAAAACTATCTAAAAGATGTGGACATTCTTCATATGAAGACTTAATTGAACAGGGATTTCTTAAGGATGCAGTGGTTAACTTTGTTGCATTACTTGGATGGTCTCCAGAAGACAATGTCGAAAAGATGAGTCTAGAGGAATTAATTCAAAAGTTTGATTATCATCATATTTCGAAATCCCCAGCTGTTTTCGACTATACAAAGCTTAAGTGGCTTAATGGAGAATACTTCAAAGCTATGAGTGATGAAGAGTTCTATCCACTTGCACTTCCATACATTAAGGAAGTTATTAGCAAGGATATGAATTTTGAGAAAATCGCTAAAATGGTTAGAACACGTATAGAGGTGTTTACTGATATAAAGGATCATATTGATTTCTTTGAGAAACTTCCTGAGTATGATGTGGATATGTATAACAATAAGAAAAGTAAGTGTAATCCTGAAATCTCACTTTCAATACTTAACGAAGTACTTACTATTC
>JAUNIR010000100.1:0-2433 GCA_030523345.1 Lachnospiraceae bacterium | reverse complement strand
GAAGCACAGGATGACTTCTCTAATGATGCTTTGTTTGCACTTTTATCGGAGTATGCAGCAAAAAAAGAGTACAAGACAGGTCTTGTAATGTGGCCTCTTAGAACTGCAGTATCTGGAAAACAGATGACTCCAGGTGGAGCTACTGAGCTTATGGAGCTTCTTGGAAAAGAAGAGTCTATAAATCGTATCAAAGCAGGTATAGATAAACTATCATAATGCGATAAAACGTATTTAAATTGACAAATCTAAATGATGAACAAAGGCGGGCCGTTAATCATATATACGGCCCATGCCTTGTTTTAGCCGGCCCAGGATCAGGGAAAACATTCACATTAGTACAAAGAATTATTCATATGGTTGAGGATGTAGGTATCGACGGAAATGAGATACTTGTAATTACTTTTTCTAAAAAAGCTGCAAAAGAAATGGAGGAAAGGTATAAAAAATACTCAAATAATAAAAACAATACAGTTTGTTTTGGGACATTTCATGCTATTTTTTATAGTATTGTGAAAGAATATTACAAATTTTCAAGTAATAGTATTTTAAAGGATTCAGAGAAAGTACAAATTGTAAAAAGAATTTTTAATAAAATCTCCCATACTGGATTTGATACGTCAGAAATTGACATCATTGTAGAATTAATATCTGTTTGTAAGAGCCTTAAGGACATTGGAAAAACATACGAGCAGTTTCTCATGGAAAGTTTTGACGATGATGAGAAAAGAAATACTTTTGAAAAAATAAAGAATGAGTACATATACGTATGTAGAAAGGAAAATAAACTTGATTTCGATGATATGTTATATATGTGCAGAGAACTTCTACAGGATAGACCGGATGTCTTAGATGTATATAGAAATATGTATAAATATATTTTTGTAGACGAATTTCAGGATATCAATAAGGTCCAGTATGATGTATTAAAAATGTTGTCAGGGGAATCAAAAAATGTTTTTGCGGTTGGGGACGATGACCAATCTATTTACGGTTTCAGAGGTTCAAGACCTGAACTTATGAAAAGCTTTATTGAAGATTATTCAGGTTGTAAAGTTATCAATATGAATAAGAATTATCGAAGTGCAAAATGTGTAATAGATATAGCTTCTTTTTTTATTAAGCTTAATAAGACGAGAATTGATAAAGCTCAGGTAGCATGTAAAGCCGATAAAGAACACGGTAAAGTAGTTATAAATGTGTGTGGAAACGCCATAAAAGAAGCGGAGTATATCTGTGAAAAGATAAAAATGCTTGAAGATAATAATTATAATCTTTCTGATGTGGCGATAATTTTCAGAACATTTTCATGTATTGGATTGCTTAGGGAAAAGATGAGCTTATTGGGAATTCCCTACTCAATTAATAATAACAGTGACGGTTTTTATAATAATGAATACGTGAGAGATATCATATCCTATATTAAAATAGCACTTGGAAAAAGTGATATAAGACAGGAAATAAGCATAATTAATAAACCTGAAAGAAACCTATCTATTGAAGAAATAATCAGCACAAACGGTTTACATAATTCTGCTGAACCTGAGTATGTCAAAGTATATTTGAGTATAAAAAAGATAGAAAACATGAGTTGTTTTGCCGCAGTTACATTTATTCTTAAGGGGCTAGGTTATGAGAAATATTTGTATTCAAGTATGCTAAAGAAAGGTTTTGACGATAGAAAAATCAACGAATTTATTAATGATTTGTTAGATAAATCTAAATCATATTCATCACTTGGTGAGTGGATGGGATATATAGATATTTGTTTAGAAAATGAAGCAAATAAACAGAGTTGCAGTCATGAATTAAACAAAAGTAAACATGTATCAAATGATGAATACAAAGGTTCAGTAACACTAATAACAGCGCATGCTTCAAAGGGCTTAGAGTATGAGACGGTGTTTATTGTGGGACTACAGGAAGGTATTTTTCCAGGAAACAAGGTCAAAACAATGGATCAGATTGAGGAAGAAAGAAGACTTTTGTATGTTGCGATGACAAGGGCTAAAAAGTATTTATATATTATCGGAAGAGGCGAGGATAAGCATGGCAAGAAGGTTTCAAGATTTGTAGAAGAACTGCGCTCATATACGTGGCAAAACTAACTGAAATGAAGTATAATAATACATAGTATGTAAAAATAGATAGTATATTAAGGCCTTATTTAAAAAGGAGATAAATATGTCAGATAAGAATTTACCTGTTGGATATCCTGAAGAGGAAATGACAGTAGAACTAAAATTAGAAGATGGTAGAGATGTTGTTTGTGAGGTTATCACAATTTTAGAAGTTGGTGGACTTGACTATGTAGTTTTAGCACCTAAGCAGGATGAAATTTTAGATCCAGAACAGGAAGTTTGGTTTTACAAATATTCTGAGAATCCTGATGACCCTAATGAAGAGCCAGTACTCAGCTATATAGAAGATGATCTC
>JAUNIR010000013.1:24500-42605 GCA_030523345.1 Lachnospiraceae bacterium | reverse complement strand
TCCACCAATTCTCAATTGATTCTTTATCACTTGGTGACCAAATAGTGATTACTGCGTCCTCAGTAATAGCTGTTGTAGCTTCTTTATTTCCTGCATCTACTGTTTCAGCTGCTTTGTTTTCTGTATTACCTGTTGTAGCAGCATTCTGAGCTGTTCCACAAGCCATTAATGATACAGTCATCATAACTGCGAGGCTTGCACAAAGTATTCTTCGTTTCATTTTTCTTTCTCCTTTCAACTTTTTCATTGTAATAATATATCTTGTGGAACCCGTTCCATATTCCTCCCATAAAAAACGCAGTCCGGACCTGCGATTGTATATTTTGTTCTGTGGAACCCGTTCCATATTTAAGATATTTGCATAATACACTAAACAAACATCCGTGTCAATCAAGTTTTTTATATTTTCTTGACATATACTATACAAATATACGTGGCTTCTTTTGTATAATTTTCACAATATTCTCTCAATTACAAAAAAGGCATCTTTGTTAGCAAAACTTTTTCTATTGCATCAGGCTGATCGTTTATTAGTACGTAATAAGATTTGTATCTAACACATTGCTTTCGTTTGTTTTCCTGTACTAATACTGCAATATCCATAAATCATCTTTCTCCTCCAATCAAAAATAATAGGAGTATCCCTTTCGGAATACTCCCTAAATCATTAATCTTTTTATTTAATATTTAAAAACTCTTCTGAAGTATTTAGCATCATATGCTTTTCTATTCATATAATGCCCTTCCTTCCGTCTCGATATTTTTAAAGTATCCGTACCAGCCTTTTTTATCGTTATATTCATCAACTGGGAGACAGATATATTCAACTACTGTATCAGAATCACCTCTAGCATATGAACCATACATAATAATTTTCTTTATGTGATTCTTTAATATACGTGCTGAACCTTACGTAAAAATGTTATCTCTGATTGTTTTTGGCTTCCCAGATGCATTCTTCCCACGCATCCATATCATTTGGACGATAGCCGTAGTAATCTGCCATGCGGTAATTCCATTCGCCATCGACGAATTTCGCAGGGTCAGGCTTCTCTTCCCAATTGGTATGTCTTGTGAAAAGGGTGATATCTATTGCAAGCCATTCACCATGCATGTAGACGCAAGTGATTGTATGGGCATCGTTAGATATATCTGTACAAGGAATGCCAGCGTGACGGCACATAAGTGCCATCATATTAACGAAGTCCCAACACTGACCTACATGATTGTAGTAAGAGAAGAGATTATCGTCATGCCAATTACCATAGTAGTTAGCTCTAGTTTGGTTTTTATTGACAGTTACTCGCCATTCGTCATATGCGATGTTCTTAGCAAGCCATTCAGTGAAGAAGAAGACCTTAGCTTCGTCTGATGCATTTTCAAGGTGTCTTTCCTTGATAATTTCATCAGCCTTTGCTTCCCATTCCTTTCTATGAACGCATGAATTACCAGAACCATTAGATGGATAAGTATTCTTTGCATTAGAAAGGTAATGTTTAGGGTCGGTATCATTCGCAGCAAGAAGCTTGTCGAACTTATCTTCATGGATACCCATAGTGTTGCTTCTTACACGACAAGTCTGTGCTTTACCGTCCTTAACGTAGATGTAACCAGACACGTAGTCATTGGAGTTATCAGGTGTGTACACCCATTTACTCTCTACACGGTAAAGACCGTCTTCCAACTTGTCATTGATGCTTTTCCATTCGCTATCACCAAGTTGGTCTTTGATTGATAATGATGTGAGTGACTTTACAAGTTTGTCATTATCATCAGCCTTGTAAAGGTTTAATTTGACATTCGACGCACTGACTTTCTTTGAATGGTTATAAACCGAATATTTGATGCCATCAGATGTATCAAGTCTGGCACCAAAGTAACCTTCGAAGTCAATGTTATCGCCACGGAATGAAGTAGCACCATAATTACGACTTGTACCAAAATCGTACATATACGTTGTACCCTTGGTTTGAATAGTAGTATAGTATGGCGTTGCTGCAGCAACTGTGGCATCAGTTTGTGTAGAGACCACACTACCACATGATGTAAGTGTAAGAGATGCAATGGCAAGAACCATTGCCAAAAATCTACGTTTCATAACTTCTTATCTCTATCTTTCTACAAACGATGATATATCATTAACGTTCTCATTTACTTCTATAGTACTATCATCGTGATTATCATCTATATTAGTGTTAGAAGCTCCCAATATACTAGTTCTCATATTAAATCTTGCGCCATTAAGCATTTGTACGCCAATAACACCTGCAATTGCTACTACAGCTATTATTGCTATCACTACTGTACGTATTTTTCCATTCATGCTATATATCTCCTTATTCATCGTAATAATAATAAAATTTCCTGGTTAGTCTGATTTGCTTGAGACAACATACTAAAAACAGCTTGTTCAAGGATATTGCTCCTTGTATATTTTACCATTTCATCAGCCATATCTGTATCTCTAATTAATGATTCCGCTGCCTGCGTATTCTCAACTGTATTGTTGATATTGTCATAGCAATGCTCAAATCCATTTATATATGCTCCAAACTGAGATCTTTGAGCATTCACCATATTTTGGGCAGAAATAACTTTATCCATTACTCTTCTTGCGCCATGCGCAGTATCAATGTGCTCACCCGCAAGCCCTAGCTTCGCAGCTCTCATGTGATCATATTTTATAGTTGTTACATTTTCTTTTTCTGCCCCTGACTGAATATCTAACAAAACAGGACTACTTACGACCGATACATCATTATCTGCTTTTGTTCCGGAACTTTTATGCCCTTGATAAAATCTAACATCCTGATAAGATGCACCATCTGCCTTTAAGTTAAACTTTGTTCCATTTGAAGAATCTGCAAAATTATTATCCAAAAGTCTCTTGACCTTAGATTCCGTAACAGGATTTTTTTCATTAAATTCAAGAAATCCTCTTTCTTCAGCCATGATGTCTCTAACTTTTATGTTGGAAAGATCAAATGTTAGGTTCAACACATCCCCATTTTTGCTTCCATTAAACTTAATAAGTTTATTTCCAATTACACCATTGTCAATGTAATTATCTCTAATTTCATTATAAATTGATTCCTGTTCTGAACGGGCAAAACCCACAAGGGCATCTATATCTCTTGAATCCATGAAACTACTAATTTCCCGGTATCCAATATGGCTGATATCAAGGCCACTCCATATTATTTCTTTATCAGAATCTGATATTTTGGAACTATCTTTCCAAATATCATGCTTATCATTACTATCAGTATTCTCCCAAAGTTGTTCTTTTAAAGCTTTTATTTCGTCGTCCGACTTACGATTAATTGTTCCAGTCTCGTCTACATATGTTATGTTATCAGTGTAAGCACTTCCCCAAATTTCATCACATTCCATGTCATCAAGATATTCTGTTATCACTGATGATATAACTACACCACAACTATACTGAACCAAAAAATCCTCCATATCTATAGCTGTTCCATCACGTCTAAAACTACTTAAATCATTAAAATGATTCCTACTACTGTCACTTAGCCACGCGTCATAATACGCTTTTCGCTTTACTTCCGCATCAGCTGAATATTTATTGTATATTTCTTTCTCAATATCGCGACAGTTATTAAGAATTTCATCCGCAAAAGAACTTGCGCTCACACTTGATGTCAACTCATAAATTTTTCCACCATTTTGTAATACAGCCTTATATGTTCCATCGGCATCTATAGCTATACTTCCTTTTGCAATTTCTTCAGTTGAATTATTATAATTTCTTCCGAGTGTATCTCTCTGCGTATAGAATGATATATTTGATGAAGAGGCACTGACCCATATCTCCTGGGTTTTATCATTAGTATATGCCGTTGTAGGACTTAAAATCGAACTCTGGCTAAAATATGAACTGTTAAAATCCTGAAGAATATCTGTTTTAGTCTGATTTTCCTTTATATTAAAATCAAATCCAAGACCGCCCCTGTTAGTCTTTCCAAAGAAATCTGTGGAATATGTGAATTTCGCATCTTCATCAATGGCAAGTGCCGAAGATCCACCATTATCATCTCCACCATTTATCGTATCTGACTTACTAGATCCGTTTCCATTAACATCAGTTCCCCATGAACCAAATCCATACATTCCATCACCCGCAGGACCTGTATTGTCAAGATTTGTCCATACAGTACCTTCTGGCCTATCTCCATCACTATTCTTAATTACTAGTTTGTCATTATCAGCTACTACGTTATATTGCTTAGCTATATTATCTTTCTTTCCACCCCTATCAGCATCTATATAAATTCTAGTGTTATTTGCAGTAATATTTAATACGCTTCCTATAGCCCTTGCTTTAGCTGGACTTGAAGTCCATTCTATATCAAAATGCAACTTATCATTTATTGTTGTAAGCATATCACTAAAGGACATATCTTCTGGAATACCAAATTCTATTCTTTGTCCATAAAAATTAAATGAGTAATCTCCCGCTTTTGCTTTTCCTCCTGGTGTTATTCCATCAAAATTTCCACTGCTCCACTTTGCCTCATCCACTAATATTCCATCTATACGTATTCCTTCATCATCCGCATTCCATGAGTATGTTTTTATCATAGAATCAAGCGCTTCGCCTTTTTGTGTTCTAATATTAAAGCTAGCCTTACCATTGTAGTCATCAATTGTTGATGCTGTAGATAACCCACTTACAATCCTATCAGTAATATCATACTCCTCAGTTTCTGTAAATGTATGTGATACAGGATCCCATCCTACCCCTAAGTCATTCCAGGAATAATTGTGTCCCATATATTCTATGCCACCATAGTATTCTCCCGTCGCATCCTTTACTTTATAAAGAGAATACTCTTCTGGCGCACCACTTGCTATTGGAGCTATTACCGGAGGCCATATTTTTAATGTATTAAACTCTGTAGATTTAAAGACTCTGTCCATCTCGGATACAAGCTGCTGCATCTCTTTATCAAGAGCCTCTCTGTCCTCATCTGTATTGGTTCCATTCGCAGACTTAACAGATAACTCTTCGATTCTATTAAGCATATCGCTAATTTCTGCAAGAGCCCCCTCCGCTATCTGACAATAAGAGGTTCCATCCTGAACATTGTAAGCAGCCTGATTTAGTCCTCTGATTTTTCTTCTCATGTTTTCAGAAATAGTCAAACCTGCCGCATCATCAGCAGCCCTATTAATTTTATATCCCGAAGACAGTTTTTCTGTAGACTTTGTCTTGAATATTCCTACTATATTTGATTGTCTCTTAGCATTCATAGCTGTTAAGTTATGAGAGATAACCATATAACAATTTCCTATTACTACTCAAAATTAGAATAATCCATATACTATATCGGCGATTTTGTTATGTTTTTAACCCTTTTGATGTAGTATTAGTCTTTGTCTATTTTTCAAAATATTCCTATAAATTTTCTTACTTAAATACCAAAATACTCACTAACAATTCTTACATATTGCTGCACTTCATAGTCTAATTGAAACGAATTTCTAAATGATTCATAATAATCAATCATCATTTCTGCGTGTTTCTGTGCTGCATTGTTATCTTCAAATAGTAGATCAACATTAATGTGATGAAATAGCGATTTTAACATTGATTCCACTACAAATTGTGATTCCCCCTCTTGTTCTTCCAATATCCCTATCTGCCTATCAATTATCCGTAACCAATCACTTGCACGTTTTCTTCTTCCAACAATATTGCAATATTTGACCATAATCAAATTATTATCAATCAAGTCATGCAAAAGATCATCTCCAAGATATGGGAATAATCCAACCATCTCCTGCATTAATCCAGTATAGTTTTCTATTTGCTTTATTGCCTCCTCATAGTCTTTCATTGTTTCAAGATTTTTTAACAGTTGTATGTATAATTCATTTACTACCGGCCAACAATCACGTGGATTTTGTGGAGGAGATGAGTTCCAGAATTTCTTCATTCTGTTTACCGCTATTGGAAGAGCTTCTTTACATAGCGACACTATACTTATAGCTTCTTCTCGAGTCGCTCTTTTGTAACAGCTTGCGAATAGTGTTATAAGGCTCGGATATCTAAGCCATAGTTCATTATTTATAGGATCTTTACACAATTCCCTAAGAAGAAGTATGGCTCTACTAATATATTCTGCTGCCACTAATAGATCTTCTTCTGAACCTCTAATATGGAGTAATTCACATAGAATCTTAACTTCCGGATGAAGATACATAAAATCTACATCATTATTTGATACTTCTTCAAAAAGCCTATCACAATAACTAATTTGTTTATCAATTGCAGCCTCTATTTTGCCATGATATCTCAAATATAAGACTAGTTCCTCTATAGCATCTTTGTTTCCTCTTTTTTCCGCTTTTTCTAAAAGTCTTATTCCTAACTTCTCATTATGTTCAACATCGCTACCATTTATATATCTTGTTCCAAGATTTTTATATTGAACAGCACTTCTTTCGACCAAAAGAGAGATTCCTCTGCTTTCTAGAAGCTTAACTAAACACGCTCTAATTGCTTTTATATCTGTTCCATCAATACAGTCTTTTTTTGAAAGTCCTATGCTTCCAAGTTCTTCCTCGCTTACATCATCATCCATAAGTAATGGGATAATTAACTTACTATGTTTTTCACTACGTGCCATTGGGATCTCACATCTTACTACAAAATTTTCCTCACCATTTTTATTTTTAATAAAGGTATTTTTTGTAACAATAAGAAGCATAGCCTCAGAGGACGACAACATATCTGATATGTTTTTTCTATAGTTTTCACCAATTCTTAAATATTTATCATACCAAAATAAGACAGCTTCAAAGTCGTCATATTGTCTTAATCCTTCCATCATCGTCTCTACATACTTTGTATCTAGTGTTCGATAACTTATAAAGAACTGCACATCGAAATCTTCTGGTTTTGGAAGAATGAATGGCATAAATAATTTATTTAATGTAATGAAAATGTCTTCTACAGTTTTTTGAAGTCCTTGTTGAGTAGACAAGTTTCCTTGTATAGCTTGCATCCCATCACTTATATAACTAAATTTGTAACCCACACCATCATCCAATTTTATAGGAATTACTGGGATTTCCTTCTCCAAGGCATTTTTTAATACAACATCTTTAGCGAAATTTCCTGGCTCAAAAAACTTGTTCGTAACTGCGACTATTACCACTTGCATTTGGCTAAGGCAATCTAGAAAACTATTAACAGCATCACTAGAAAATTTTTCTCCTGAATTCCTAACACTATAGATATTGGCAGTACTAGCATTTCTCCCTATATTATTACTAAGAATGCTGTAATACTTGTCATATTCATCAGGATGTATACATAGGAATATTTCTTTTTGAAACAGACTCTTTGGGTCCCCCATAGTCCAACAGATTAGTTCTATTTCTTTTAGCTTTCCTTTTATCATTCTATGTTCTCCATTTTCTATATCTATTTCTGTTGTTTAATGACATCTATGATGTCTTTATTTACAGATATAACGTCATATGTTTTCGTTTTTTCTGGTAAATTCTCATAGGCCGTTATATCATCATGAACTCTTGCCAGAGTTCGGTATCTCTCATCAAGCTTACCATCTTTGTCTATAAGATTTTCTAGTGCACTCGTGTATCCAGATGCTCTCATATACATGTTCCAACGCATATGCTCATACATTTTCCATTTATCATCTTTAAGACACTTATAGTCTTCATCACCTTTAATAAGTCTAACTTTGTATATAAGGCTTAATGTTCTTGCATAGACAGATCTTCTCTTGTATTCGTTATTATAATAATCCGTCCATTTTTCCCGTTTGCTTTCGTCTTTATGTTTTTCTGCCTGCCTTATTTCATGAATCTTCTTAGATATATTCTCTATATCTGACATTGTTATAAAATCGTAACTATACAAATACTTAAGATTTCCAACATTGATAATATTACTAATAATCTCTTTGTTGGCTAAATCATATAACGTTGAATCATTTAAATTTAACTCTATAATGTAATCTCCATCTCTTCTATTCTTTATTCCAATGGCATTTATCTTAAGTGCCAAATCTATATTTTTATAGTCATCTCCTGTATTGACAAATGCTAACGTGAAATTAGGAAACTCATTTTCAATCAACGAAATAAAATCTATACCGGACAAATCAACATTTTCCTTATATATCATTCTATATATCGCATCTCCCGGAATATTTATTTCATCTACCACCTCTGGCATCATATTATATAGTTTGTTTCTATTCTGTCCCTCATCAAGCACCATCATATTTAGCTTATACCCTGGAAATTGAGCCAAATACAAAATGACTTTCATCATTTCCAAATTACGTTCGTTCATTCCAACGATTAGCACATTAATCTGACTCTCTTCGTATGTTTTTTCAAAAATAGAATTATTAAGCAAATTGTTTAATGCAAAGTATTCCTCCATTCTTACAAAATTGACAAATACTCGTTCCCTATTTTTTCCAAAATCATATCTATCCATAAAATGGTCTAAATACTGAAATGGTGTCTTTGATATTTCTACATGAATTTTTACAGTTCCTGTGAAATTTTTGCTTATTTTACCACATATAGTACTTAGCTGACTAATGTTTTCTTCCTCTCTTGATGTGAAAAGGAATACTTCCAAATTCTTTACACGCGAAGCATATGTCTCCATATATCTTTGTACTGACATATTAAGACATATAAAACCTAATTCTTTGATTTTGTCTTTTACTCCTCCATCTGCATCTAAACAAATAAAAACAATATCTACCTTTTTCCTGTTTTTAGATTTAGCACCCTTTATTTCAGAATCTCTGTATTTGTCGCTAATGCTCTTTGCTATAGAAACTGTTTTATCGTTAAATTCTGTGAAAATATATGTATTTTCTCTCGCCAAAAATCTTAAACGTAAAATTTTTAACGGATCACTAAAGATTAGGAAAACCGTTTCCGCTGTAAATAATATCATTAGGATATTAGTAGTAATTACAACAATTGCATAAATGCTATCAAACCCCATGCTGACATTACATTCAACCTTACTATATCCTTCACCTAAAAGAATATTGCATGTTCTAAGAAATGCAGAAAAAACACCTTCTATTATCTGAAGCCTACCGGCAAATCCACCTTCTCCAGTAAAAAAATCTGATGGTAAAAATAGAATAAATCCTGCAATAAACTCTATCGCTGCTGCCTTTGCATATGTGTATAGTGAGTTAGGGTTTTTTCTTTCTCGCAGTACGTACACTATTCCAGATACCAAGCATATAAAGCCTATAATCAGTGTTAATGTCCAAATGTGTATCTTGCTCATTTTTACTATTCTCCCATCAAAATCAATCCCTTTATCTTCAGGAGTGATCCGCCTACTTAAATTTTAAAAATATAGTCTATTAGCCTCGTCCAAAAGAGAACCTAGATGTTCTTTGGGAATAATGTTTCTTTAAAAGTTCATGTCCTATGTATTTTTTTAAAAATCTATAATGTTTGTGAAGCATAAGCAGTATTGCGAATGTAATAAATATACCAGCCTCAAGGCCTTTGAACATGAACGCATACGGCACTGCCAGTATGAAAACACATATGGCACCAAAAGACAAAGATTTTGCAAAAATAGCAATTATAAGGCCAACAATACAACATATATATCCCCATATAGGCATATACGTACAGAAAAATGCAGCTGTAACAATTAAGCCCATTCCTCCCTTAAACCTATGCCAGAAAGGATATGCATTTCCAAGTAATATTCCAGATCCCACCAATAGTATCTCTTCTGATCCAAGAGCTCCCTTTGTAATAAAATACACAAGAAGCAATGCGGCATATAGTTTTAATATGTCTATAAGAGCAGCTAGCAAAGTTTCTTTTATTCCAACATGTTTTAGAACTGTTAAAAAACTTGGAAGCTTATCCTTAATATGAAGTTCTTCTTTTTGTCTGACATTTCTTATTATGAGTACTATTCCGAGAATACATCCAAATAAATACCCTATCACAAGACTTAGAACTCTATATCCCCAGAGCGACCTATTTGGTGAAGTGTCCACTACAAACATAGTCTCATGAAGCTCTTCCTCCATCTTTTCTTCCCGCTCTGCAATAAGTCCTACTGTCGGTTTAGCGTCTATGGCAATAACAAGTTCTTTAGGTAAATAAGCGTTTTTATATCCATCATAATATTTCTTCGCATTTTCGATTCTTCGATTTAACGCCTGATAATACTGACCATAAAACTCTGGATAAAGCGTGCCCGTATATATACCATCTATTTCGTGGTTAGATGTCTGTCCTATACATCTTTCGAAGCCTACTGCAAACTCCATAGCCGCAATTTCAGGGTCTTCCGTAATTTTAAGGAAGTGATTTACTCGTAGGGCAACGGGATCTCCACCTTGGAGTTCGTGCATAGCAAAAGCGAGTTGGCCGTCAATTTGCCTATAATTCAAGACTCTGTTATTACACCATCTCTTTAAAGAAGCTCTACGCTCACCTGTATCCGTCCACTGAAAAAGTCCATATGTGTTTCCATTATTAGCAAGAAGATCCGCTTCAAATTTTGGATTTTCTACTGACATATTTCCCAATATGCCACAAGCACCCGCTACAGAATATCCGTTATCCACAAATGTCTTGATAATAGAATCTTCTGTTTTAGAGAATACATACTCATCATTTTCTTCTGCTTTGGAAAATGAATACATTAAAAAGACTGTCAGTGTCATAATAATTAGTACTGCCCATCCTTTTACATTCAAAACAGTTATTTGCTTTCCATTGTTACTATTAATATTCATACCCTGTATCCATGAAATCCTATATAAAATAAATAGTATTACTAGAGTACATCAATACAATAACTTGCACTGAATTTCTCATGAGATGGTAATACATTTCCCCATTCTCTTTCAGAAATATCCCCATCAAAGCCTTCTTTATCTGCCCTTCCATACCAAGGTTCTATGCAAAGAAACGGAGCATTTTTTCCAGGAGGTGACCAAATCCCTACAAGTGGCGATTCAAATTTTACAGATAATACCTTATCTCCTTCATTTGTCATAATCTGTACTTCATCAGCCTGTGAGTCTTCAATTACATATGCATCACCATCAAAGCTATGCTCATCAAGCTTCATTTTTCCGTTATCAAGAGAAATATTTTCTTTCTCTGATGTTAATAGTCCTTTTCCAAACACAGCATTTTCAAAGCTATCTAGTTCTTTTCCATCCTTTAATATGCATATTGTAGTCTCATTAAGAATACAGTTAAATGCTGGATGGGCTCCAATAGAAAAATGCAAATCTTTTTCTTTTGGATTTTGCACCTCCCAAATAACCTTAAGGCCCTTGTCCGATAACTCATACCCTATCTTTAACTCAAAATCATATGGGTACTTTGCAAAAGTCTCCTCATTTGATTTAAGCAAAAAATAGCAGGATGAATCAGTTTTGTCCAAAAGCTCGAATTCCATATCTCTTGCGAATCCATGTTGTCCCATTTTGTATTCAGTACCGTCACATCTATATACTCCTCCAGCGACTTGACCTACAAATGGAAATAAAACAGGCGATGTTCTATTCCAAAATAAAGGATCCGCCTGCCACATATACTCTTTTCCATCTTTGTTCAAAGATCTCAACTCTGCACCATGATAATTTATTAAAGCTGACATATTATCATAAGAAATTTTAATTTGTTTCATATTTTTCCTACACTTTCCTGATTCTTACATATAGTAGAATTACTGTTTATGTTTCTTTAATTATACTATAGATACTCCCATAAATCCTATTTACTTGCGCTTTATAGTAAAAACAAATTTGTATTTGCCCGAAATAATAACCAGTTTGAATGTAGTATTGTAAACCGTTTTTATATGCTGGTTGACATTTTTTAATACAGATACTATAATCCACATGTCAAATGGTAAACCATGTAATTATATTAGGTTTACATTCTAAGGAGAATTAATTATGAGCGAAGAGAAAAAAACAACAAACAAAAAACCCCTCAATGTTAGAGAAATGTGTTACATCGCAATGTTTACTGCCGTTATTGCTGTAATGGCTCAAATATCTATTCCACTTCCACTTGGAGTTCCACTTACGATGCAAACATTTGCTATAACACTTGCAGCTGTAGTACTTGGCGCGAAATTTTCTACATATTCTACAGTTATTTATTTATTACTCGGTGCAATTGGTGTCCCTGTATTAGCTAACTTTTCAGCTGGTCTTGATAAATTTGTAGGGCCTACAGGTGGATTTCTAATATCCTTCCCAATTATGGCTTTTATTATTGGATACGGCGTCGAGCACAAGGATATGTTTAAGGGTGCCTTTGTAGTATTTCTTATATTAGGAACTGTCGCTAATTATGTAGTTGGTGTCATTATGTTCTGTGCATTAACACATAGTACTGTAATGACAGGAATTACAGCCTGTGT
Organism: Lachnospiraceae bacterium; assembly: GCA_030523345.1. Taxonomy (GTDB): domain Bacteria; phylum Bacillota; class Clostridia; order Lachnospirales; family Lachnospiraceae; genus UBA2868. Next base: position 30,148 of record JAUNIR010000013.1, on the reverse strand, counting down.
ACTACCGTTTATTCCAACAGCGATCATCAAGGCTATACTTGCTTCATACATAGGATTTATTATTAGAAAGAGACTTCCAAGATGATTACATTAAGACCTCACCACTTACTATGCACACAAGGGTATTCTGGAAAGGGTTATAGTGATGGCTTTGTAAGTAATATGGACAAGGTTGTCGACTACTTAAGAACCAACAAAGACGCTGTAGTTAATCTTAAATTTTATACCGATGACTTATGCATAGACTGTCCTAACAAACTAGCTGAAAATGTATGCTCAACGCAGGAAAAAGTTGAAAGTTTTGATTCAAAAACGGTAAAGTATTTCAAGCTAGAAGAAAAAGAATATAACTATCATGAAATAACCAAGTATATAGATGAACAAATGACAGAAGAAATGCTCGCCGATATATGCAAAGGCTGTAGCTGGTATCCTATCAGCGCGTGTAGAAAGAATATAATTAAAAGTAAATAAAAACAAATTAAAGCACCTCAATGTAAGTCACTATATAACCTACATTAGAGGTGCTTTACTAGCTAGTACTATTGTATGCTTAATATACTATTATGATAAAACCTTTTTAATATCATCACCTGTCATACTATGATTTTCCATCAAAGCTTCAACAAACTTATCAAACTGCTCTTTGTTATCAGTAATAATTTTCTTAGCTAGCTCAAACTGTTCATTTAAGATTTCAGATATTTCTTCTAAAATCATAGTGTTAAGAGTATCTGATGTTCCCAGTGCCTCAGTTGCAATAAGCCCAAGTTTTTCACTCATTCCGTATCTGCATATCATATTTCTTGCCATTGATGTTGCATTATTCAAATCGCCACTTGGACCTGTGGAAACACCTTCTTCATCGCCATAATATACCACTTCAGCTGCTCTTCCACCAAGGCTAAGACATATTTTATGGAGAAGTTCCGGTTTCGTTCTTAAGCCCTTCTTCTCATCGCCAACTGTCATACTATATCCGCCGTGATTTCCTCTAGCAACTATTGTAAGGTAATCTGGTGTTTCACCATAGTAATGAGAAATGAATGCGTGTCCCACTTCATGACGGGCTGTACGCAAAAGTTCGTCATCACTCCACTTTTTCTCTTCGCCGTAAATTGACTCTTCGAATGTTTCGTCGAGTAATTCGTCAGTTACATCAGTTCCTCTTCTTATAGCAATACCTATTGCAGCACTAATTGCCTTCTCAAGTTCTGCAGGCGAACTACCAATGGATCTTGTAGCAAGGTTGTCTATAAATTCATCAGTTATTTTGACTATATCGCTATTTTTCTTACGAAGAAGTTTTAATACTTTTATTCTTCCTTCTTTATCTGGATTATCTAGTAAAATATCCTTATCGAACCTTCTTAATATCGCTTCATCAAGACCTTCTTTAGTATTTGTTGCTGCTATTACAAACACTGGCTTCTTAGGAGATGTCTTAAATCCATCCATTTCATTAAGAAGTGCTGTTACTACGGAATTTTGGTCTTTTACAGCACCACCTGTATCTTCACTAACGTCCTTTCGCTTTCCAGCAATAGCATCTATTTCATCAATAAATAGCACGCAAGGGGCGTTTCTTCTTGCAGTTGCAAACATCTTTATAACATTTTCAGTAGTGTCTCCTGCCCATTTACTCTGGAAATTTGCACCAGCCGTAGCTATAAATCTGACACCTGAAATTGAGGCTACTACTTTTGCGATAGAAGTCTTACCTGTTCCTGGAGGTCCATAGAACAACACACCCTTCGGAGCTTTCTTCGCTTTTGCGAGGAATCCCTTTGGATCTTTCAAATATGATATATAGTAGTTAAGATCTTCTTCAACTTTATCAGATACAACAATATCATCCCATGTAAGATTAGGCATCTCATCATCTGTCATGATTGCCTTTCTATCCTCGGCTTCTACTGCATCTTCTAAATTCAGATTATACAATTCTATAGTTGCTTTCTTTCCATCACTCGAAAGTCTCTGAGCCATATTATAACTTAATACTTTATGTCTAAGTCCCAGAGTCTCTAATGCATAATTAAGACTTAATTCCCTGCATTTTTCATTGATAAAGGATTCTACATCTTCAGGAAGAACGACTACATCCTGTGCCCCACTACTTATAAAAGAAGTCTTTTCTGCATTATTATGAATACTATGTTCAAATGAGAATATATATGTAGTAGTTTCTTTATACTTTTTAACTGTAATATCAAAAGCATCTCTACCATCTGATTTAATATCTTCTACATTAAGTGTGTCATCCGCAGAAGAGCTGCCAACCTTATAATCAATGAATGAAGCTGTAACATTATCATTTGCCAATATGTCATAGTACTCTTCTATCGTCTTTGGACACTTAACTGTACATGAATACTGTTTCTTTTCTATTAATTCCCTTACATAGTCTTCTGCAAAAAATACAAACTCAAGTTCCTCGTCATTACTGTAAAACTTCTTGATTTCATCTGGAGCATCATTAGTATTCACACTTATAGATACTTCCTCAAGGCTGTCAGTAATTTCGTATCCTCTTTCCTCGCTTGCAAGCATCAGTAACTCATATATATCTTCTGTATAGAATCTCTTTCCTTTATTTACTGCATTACGTCCATCAATATTTCCTCCAAGAGAGAAGAGGGCTGTTGCTATAGTAAATTTGTCAGTATTTATTTTAATACCAAATCTATCATCTGTATTTTTAATATGCCTTTCAAATTCATTAGTTGTCATATTAATAAGATCTGACGCTGTCAATCTGTCAAACATTATTAATGTTCCAGCTGCAAGTCTTGATACAAACTCAGGCTGGAAAACAGGTCTGTTAGTAAGAGGACTTTTTTCTTTTGAAAGAGCTTCTTTTATTACAGCATCCGGAATATTTGATAATCTTCCATATTCTGTTAAGGAATATAGGGATTTTCCTGCATTAGTTGTGAAAATAACAATGGCATCTCTAAAATCAACACCACCTGATGTTCCACCATCTATCATTGATAAAAATGAAAGTATAACTTCTGTTGGAGCCTTCTCTACCTCATCGAACAAAATAATACACTTTGGATATGCTTCTACAAAATCCTGGTACCTCTTTGGCTCTTTATTTTTATATCTATCTGGCCTTTCCCCCATTATTTCCAGCTGACCATTACTTAAATCAACTTTGAGACCTGGTCTTCCGATTGTCTCTGAGACAATCTGTGCAAGATATGTCTTTCCGACACCAGGCATACCAAGGAAAGTAAACAGACATCTTGGTCCACGTTTTTTGTTATCTGTCTCTGAAAGAAATTCGCCTTTAAAGAATGTGTTAACAAACTTGTTAACCGCATTATCCTGACCAAATATATGTTTCTTTATTTCTGACTTTAGTTTTCCTGCAGTATATACAACATCTGATATTGGGCGTCCTGCTTTATTTATGTCTTCCTGATCAATTTCTTTAGGATCTGAAGTTATATCTTTCTCAAAGCCGTCTCTATCTAATACTAAAGTATCGTTGTCAGACTCTGTTTTATCAGCATCTTCATCACTAGATGTGTTTGAATTCTCAACAATGCAACCATCTGCAATCATTTTTATTACATCAATGGCTGTTCTCCTTCCAAGACTGAACCACCTTTTTAGATCACTTGCCTCTGACTTATCATGATTATAATTATCATTATTTATAGCCTCCTCAACCTGCTTTAAGGAAGGAAGCTTCTTCTCATCGATATAATTTTTAAGTTTCTCAACTTCCTCTTTATCGATATCTTTTCCCTCAAGTAAACTAGGATTGTCAATAATTTTTCTAATTGCTAAATAGTAAAAAATAGGAGCACAGTACTCTGCTTCTTTTTCCTGCTGTATCTGACTCGCAATATTTATTAATTCTTTGGTTAATTCTGTATGTTCCATTTTCTCTCCAATAATTCCAATCATCCCTATATACACTAAAAGACCTGCCCATCGAGCAGGTCTTTATATTATTTAATTATGACCAGATTGCTTTCATTAACAATCCGTATGTCTCATCTACCTTATCAAGTGTTGTCTTAACAAGTGCCCAAGTTTCTTCTCCACCTGAGTGCTCATCCAAGAATGCATCTGCATGAATTGCTAACTCATTATCCCCATCAACAACACATTTTGAGAATCTATACTTATCATTAATCTTATTACAGATAAATAATGCATCACCAAACTTTTCATCCGGAATCTTACATATCTCTCTACATACTACAGATACTGAATTTCCTGCGAATATTGTTTCAACTCTAACTGACTTAACATTTTTAGTATCAATAGAGAAATAAACCATTTCGAGATCCTTGCTCTCCATCACATCACTGTGATTTAAACCTATCTCATCCAAAACATCGCAATAATCTTTTGCAAAACCCATTATAAATACCTCCTAAATTTAGAAATAACCTATCGGATTGATTATACCACCTACGCTATGTAATATAAAGTTTTTTTGCTTACGTTACACCATGTTTTTTTCTAAACTCTTCAGTAACACTTTGCACCTCATCATAAAACTCTCTTGATGAAGTAACTAAAGTGTTTTCTCCTCTTACAATAACCTGCTCAAGTCCGTCCGAAGTAACAACTCTTATTCTATATTTTGAACGATTCTCCTTTGTGAATCGCTCTATGTAATAATCTGCAGTCTGTGCCGTTCTCGTAAAAACTACATGAATATTATTATAATCAATATACTCTTCTTTGTGATTTACAAGCTTGTACGCATCGAAAACTGCAATTAATTCCATTCCTTTCATCGCCTGATAGTCAGAAAGAATATCTAATAGTGCTGACCTGGCACCATCAATGTTTACATTAGCTATTTCTTTAAGATCTTTCCATGCATATATTACATTATAGCCATCTATTAACAAATATTCTGGCTTAATACTTCCCTTAACTGGAGCTCTGTAGGTAGTTTCCTCTGCTTCTCTTTTTACTACATGTGTTTTGTGATTTATCCCCTTATGAGGTATAAAAGTTTCTTTTTTATTTGCAGATGAAGCACTTTTTATTATTGCATCTACTTCATCAGGTGATATAAATTGAGATACGGTCTCACTCACCTGTCTTTTCGCCCTCATTCTTATCTGTTCATCTGTAAGTTCTTTAGTCGGATTCAGATAAGATGGCATATGCATATGTTGCTTTACTTCATTCCACGGAACTATTACTCCACTTCCATGTGAACAGAACACTGAATCCCCTGAATTTCTCACATCTCTCTCAGGGTCATAACCAATCTTTTCGATAACCTCTTCTTCATTATGACAGTCACCATATCCTCTCACGGAAAAAGAAAGCCTGCCAAGACCTCCAGTATAGGCTATAACCTCACTTCCGTATCCAGATAATGTAGATACTGGAGCATTTCCACGAAGAATCGCCACATCTCCGTCTATTTCAGGAACAAAGTCTTTTGCAAACCTAAGTTCCAAATCCATCATTGCCCTTCCTACATATTCTGAAGGAATTTCTAATAAGAAATCATAATATGGTTCTAACAATTTCGACTGTGCCTGCATAAGTCCGTTTCTTACAGCCCTATAAGTTGCCTGTCTAAAATCTCCACCTTCTGTATGTTTAATGTGTGCCTTTCCTGTTACAAGAGTAAACTTTATATCAGTAACTGGTGA
>JAUNIR010000013.1:0-24475 GCA_030523345.1 Lachnospiraceae bacterium | reverse complement strand
TTCTTTTAAATGGGTTAGAATGAGCCTCTGCCAGTTTTTATCAAGTATATCTTCGCTGCAGTCAGTGTCAAATATAAGACCTTCCCCTTGTGGTAATGGTTCCATCAGTATATGCGCTTCAGCATAATGTCTTAAAGGTTCAAAGTGTCCTACACCCTCTACAGTATCTGTTATCGTTTCTTTATAAATAATCCTCTTCTCACCAAATTCAACTTCAAAGCCAAATCTCTCTAAGATTCTTCTTTTTAACACCTCTGTCTGCACATCGCCCATAAGACTTATGCTTGTATAATGTGTCTCGCTGTCATATTCAATGGAAAGGTCCGGCTGTTCCTCACTTAGTTTTATTAGTTTTGATACCGCCTCACTTTTATTAATATCTTTTGGCAAAATAAGCGAATACGATAATACTGGTGTTAATAAGGCACCTATTTCACCAGTCTCTGCGCCAAGTCCCTGACCAGGATAAGTGTTATCAAGACCAGTAATAGCAACAATCTGACCTTTGTATGCTGTTTTTTCCTGAGTAAACTTTACTCCATCATACACTCTTATTCCTGTAACCTTTTCATCAGCAATTAATTCCCTAACGTTAAGTTCTCCCCCCGTTATCTTTATATGAGTAAGTCGTTCTTCTTTGTCATCTCGTGATATTTTAAAGACACGAGCAGCAAACTCATCCCCACCTGAATATGGCGTCATTATTATGGAAATAGCATCCATAAATTCCTTTACACCTTCATTCTTTAAGGCTGCTCCAAAAAACACAGGAAATACAAGGCTTTTCGAGAACAATGCTTTAACCTCGCTTACCGACAAATCTCCTGATTCAAGATACTTTTCTAACAGCTCTTCATCACATGTGGCAAGCTGTTCCTTTAGTTCTTCTGGCATCACTTTGAAATCAGTAAAGTCTATGCATGAATCTGACAACGAATCAGTCAGCGATTTAAGTATTTCCTCTCTATCAGTTCCCTCCTGATCCATCTTATTTACAAATATAAGCGTCGGAATATTATAAGTTCTTAAAAGATGCCATAGCGTTCTTGTATGGCTCTGTACTTTATCAGGTCCACTTATTACTAAAATCGCAGCATCAAGAACAGACAGAGTTCTTTCCGTCTCTGCTGAAAAATCGACATGTCCTGGGGTATCTAGAAGTGTTGCAGTAAATTCTTCGAATTCAAGAATTGCCTGTTTACTGAATATTGTGATTCCTCTCTCCTTTTCCAAAGGGTCTGTATCAAGAAATGCATCACCTTTGTCCACTCGTCCAGGATTATTTAATTTACCTGTAGCATACATAAGACTTTCAGATAAAGTTGTTTTACCCGCATCTACATGTGCCAGTATTCCAATAGCGCTGTAATTCATAACAGTTTGATTTTATCATATTACGATACAATTCTAAATCCATCTGATTTAAGCTGTCTTATTTCTTCAAAAGCAGACAAATCATATAAACGTTCCAATACTCCATTTCCTTTTTCTTTTATATTCAAATACCCTGTCGTTACCCCATAATATATTTCTTTAGGTGTTAGCTCACTTACTAGATGACAACGGAAGTTCCCTTTGACATAATCAGGGTTTACTCTGTACAAATAAAATGTTGTAAGTTTTTCTATGGATGATCCTTGTATATACGTAAGATAATCTCTAATGTATGAACATTTAACAGAACTCTCACACAACTGATACAAACAATAAGTAACAAAGTTTACTAATGAATACTTCTTATACAGAAATTCAATGGAAGAGATGTCAATTCTGTATCTTACTGGAAAAACAAGTAAAAATCGTAGAAGTCTTTCAAGCGACTCTTCACAACATTTTGCATTAACAATCATATTGTCAAAATAATACTGATAATATTCTTTAAACATATATTCAAGATTATTCATATCTTCTTCTACTTGATTGTTTCCACGCAAAATGTTAGCTATCTGTCGTATTATTCTTCTCTCAATAGATTTTAGTTCCTTTCTTCTAATGTCCGATACATCATCTAATATTACTTTCATATAAATACCCCCTTTGCCAAAATGTACCTTTACATCATTGTAGGTTGTAAATATACAACTTTTTGTTAAAAAACACGTAAGTTTAAGTAAACATTTTGTAAACAAAATATTTATGATATAAACTAATTATTAATGATTTTTACATTGTAGAATTTTAGAGGTTTATTATGCATATAGCAGTACTTGATGATGATGTAGCCAGCAGAAAACAGATGGAACGCCTTTTAGAAAGAGCTTCCGATGCAAATAAAAAGAATGGCCTTGAAGGTTATTATATCGATTCATATGGGGACTACGAGCCCCTTCATAAAAGAATTGCCATGTATGATGGAATTTTTATCGATATGGTTGATAGCGATATGAAAGGACACGAGATTGCTGAAAGTATATTTGAAAGTGGTATACAAGGCAAAATAATTCTCTGCATTTCTACAATTAATTATAGAGAAATCATTAGCAGCGAATATGCCGATCACTTCCTATTCATAGATAAGCCAATTAAAACCAGTGACCTTGAAGATACACTTAAAGTCTGCGAAGAAAAGCGACTTGATAGAGAACCTCAAATAGAAATAAGGACAAAAGATGAAACTCTATATGTAAAATATAATGAATTCATCTATGCAAAAGCCCTTGTTGCTGGGAAAACTACTATTGTTCTCGCAGGAAGAGGCGATACTATATATTACAAAGATATAACAATGGTAAAAAAATCCATAACCGAATATCCTTTTATGATTGCCGTAAACAAAGACACTATTATAAGCACATATCATGTAGATAAAGTAAACACCTTTAGTGTAATTATGGACGATGGAACAAGCTTCCCTATTTCTTTGAAGATGTCATCAACATTAAAAAAAATACTGGCAAAGAAAGCCAGTATTTGATGTATTGCTTTGCACGTATGTGTTGTTTGCGTTATTTAATCTCTATTAAGTACCAAATTCAACATTTGTCCAAGATGATTTAAGATCATCGTAAAGCTTCTCAGCGAGTCTTGGCTCCCCATCACATACATGAACAGTTTCAGTCTGTCCATCCTTCAGTGTGACAATTAGTTTCTGGATATCCATGTTTTCAGCGCAACAACTAGTATGCGTGATTACTTCTTCTATACGTCTGTGTATTTTAGTAATGTTTTCGTGTTCTAAATATTCCCAGTGAAACCCTTTCTTATAAAAAAGAATTCCTCCCGAAAAGCGTATATTGAATCCACGTCTTGACGCATTTTTAAATTCTATATCTATAGCTTCATTTTCTTTCTTTTTATATTTCATAGACTCCTCCATTTATTTATTAATATATTAGTAATTAGCTCTATCGAACCAAGCGGAATGTAACTATAATACATTGATATGCATATTTGAGTAGGATTTGATATTTCTTCTATATATGTTGCATATACTCCTAATCGCTTAGCTACTTCTATATATTCAGAAGCATCTCTGTCTGAATTTATTCTTATTGTAACAAACAAACCCGAATTTGTGTTAATTAATTCTATTCCATCATATTTATATTTATCAAAAGCATCCTTTAGTGCTTTTAATTTCTTAGTATATAACGCTCTCTTTTTCCTAATTGCAGTGTAATAGTAATTCATAGACATATAATAGGCTAACGTTAGCTGTTCTGCTTTAGAGCACGTCTGTGAATATTGTCCTCTGAACTCATCAAATATTTTTGAAAGATCCTCTGGTAGAACCATGTAAGATATCTTTATAGCCGAAAATAAAGTAGAAGAAAAAGAGCCTAAATAAATCACCCTATCTTTAGTATCCAGACTCTTAATCGTAGGAAGAGGCTTTCCAAAGTACCTAAGCTCACTGTTATAGTCATCCTCTATTATGAAGCTATTATTGTCCTCCGCCCATTTTAATATCTCATTTCTCTTTGCGGCTGGCATTACTACCCCTGTTGGAAACTGATTAGAAGGATTAACATACGCTGCTGAAGAAATATTTGACGGAAGCATATTAATTGAAATTCCAGATTCAGTAACTGGTATTTCCGCTACATTGAATTGTGCATCTGTAAACATTGCTTTTACTGGGCTATACCCAGGTGTTTCCATAGCAATTAGCTTAATTCCCGTCTTCTTGAGAACACGACTGAGGTGCAGAATTGATTGCTGGGTTCCTGCAGCAATTATAATATTATTTGGATCAGCAGACACACCTCTAGAACGAAATAAATACTTGGCAATTTCATTTCTAAGTAGTAATTCACCTTTTAAATCTGAACCTGACAGCAGGCTCTCCGAATACTCTGTATATATTTTGGCGGCACACTTTTTCCATCTATTAAAGTCAAACGCTTCCTCATCTACTATGAAATCTGATTTATTATTTACAAATTCTTCAGTATCTATAAATAGTTCTTTACTAACACTATCATTATTAGATGAGTTAAGAGAAGACTCCACATAATACCCGCTTCCTGGCTTATTCTTAATATATCCCTCAGCCGTAAGCTGGTTATATGCCTGCATTACTGTTGTCACCGATATAGAAAGATTCTCTGCCAAAGACCTTAATGATGGACATTTCTCTCCTGGATACATGTCGCCTTCCATAATTTGTTTTTTTATATTTAAATATAACTGTTCATATAAAAATCCATCTGAACTGTTATTCTTTTCCATAACAATTTGCTTCATTTCGTTATTTTTCCTCGAGCTGTTATTGTTATAATATTTATTATTGCATATTTTTATAATAACAGTTTTCATATATAATATCAACATAATAAATAAGAGAGCTCTTAAAAAGTAATCAATTTAAACAAAAAATGCAAATTACTAATTTGTATACGAGGAGAATGTTATGAAAAATGAAAAATTATACAGAACAGTTTTAGTAGGATTATTTGCTGCTTTATCATATGTAGTATTTACATTCCTTCAGATCAAAATTCCACTCCCAGGCGGCGACGCTACATCCATTCATTTAGGTAATGCCATATGTGTTATCGGCGCGCTAATACTTGGTGGTTTCTATGGTGGCCTCGGTGGTGCAATTGGTATGACAATAGGTGACATATTTGATCCTGTATACATTGTATACGCTCCAAAGACGCTAATCTTAAAGCTTTGCATTGGTCTTATAACAGGACTTGTAGCACATAAATTGTTCCACATTACATCTGAAACAGATAACAAAAAGCTCTTTAGAAATGTTACAATTGCATCAGCAGCCGGATTATTATTTAATGTTATATTCGATCCACTTGTTGGCTATTTTTACAAGCTATTAATTCTTGGAAAGCCAGCAGCAGAACTTACTCTTGCATGGAACGTTGCATCAACGACAATCAATGCGGTTGTATCATTAATTCTTTCGGTAGCTGTATATATGGCGTTAAGGCCTCAGTTAAAGAAAGCAGGATACTTTTTAGAAATAAAATAAAAGCAGGAAAATTATATGTCATATAAAAGAATTCTAACAATTCAGGATATATCATGCATAGGCCAGTGCTCTCTAACGGTTGCATTGCCTATTTTATCTGTCTGCGGACATGAAACAGTCATCCTTCCATCTGCAGTCTTATCTACGCATACAGGTGGATTTAGTGGATTCACATTCAGAGATCTTACAGAAGACATTCCACTAATTAAGAGCCATTGGCAAAAAGAAGGAATAGCATTTGACGCCATCTATTCAGGATATCTAGGATCTATAAAGCAAATTGATTATTTATCTGATATTCTGTCATCTATGGGTAACGAAAGATGTATTAAAATTGTAGATCCTGCGATGGCTGATAACGGAAAACTCTATTCAAATTTTGACTTGAATTATGCCGAGGCTATGACCACTCTTTGTTCTAAAGCTGACATCATATTGCCAAACATAACTGAAGCAAGTATTATGACAGGCCTTGAGTATGAAGAAGACTACGATGATGACTATATTACCGCCTTGATTAGGGCTCTGCGTGATAAAGGCATGAAGACTATTATTATGACAGGTGTTAGTTACTCCCCTAATACTACTGGAGTTATAATATGTGAAGGCAATGAGATTAGCTATTATAAACATGAGAAACTCGAAAAAGGTTCTCACGGAACCGGAGACATATTTGCATCTGCCTTCACTGGTTCTCATTTGTCAGGGAAGAACCTATATGATTCAGCAAAAATTGCCGCAGACTTCGTACTTGAAGCCATGAAAAATACTTCAGACGATAGCGAACATTGGTATGGTGTAAAATTTGAACCTATCCTACATACTTTGGCAGACAAATTAAGCATATAAAAAAAGAAGAGATTTATTCTCTTCTTTTTTTATTTATAGATTTCTAAGCATTCTCTTAACATCTACTTCCGGGTCAGTCGGAGTAATTGTAAATTTTTCTTCCTCAATCTCTTTAGCTCCTGAGAGTTTTGTTAGTGCAATTCTATTGGCAATTTCCGCCACCAAAGCTCTATCAAATTCCCCTTCTGCCCCAAACAGTACGCATATAAGGTTATGTGTTTCGCCATCCTTATCTGTAGGCATTACTGTAACAAGACATGCGCCCGACTTGTTCGTAGTACCTGTCTTAAGACCCTTTACCTCACCCATATTATACAGTAGAGCATTAGTATTCTTTGCAGTATATCTAAGTGTTGGCAATTCCATTACCTTAGTAGAAGTAATTTCCATAATCTCAGGATACGTTTTTATAAGCTCTGATGTAATCTTAAACATATCTTCCGCCGTCATATGATTCTGAAGCTTTGCTGGCAAGATTGTATCTTCATATACAGGTAGGCCATTTGAATTATAAAATTCTGCCTTTGACAGTTCTAATTCTGCTGCCTTATCGTTCATCATTTCTACAAATGCATCTTCACTACCTGCCACATGTTCTGCTATAGCAAGTGCACATTCATTGCATGATGCAATAAGCATTCCTCCAATAAGCTCCGTAAGAGGGACCTGACTTATTCCTTCAAAGGACACAAGTCCATCAATTCCCTCTGACAAGCTCACAGCATTTTGTGAAATAGTCACATTATCCGATAGCGAAATCGCCCCTTTTGACACAGCATCCATCATCACAAAATATGTCATAAGCTTTGTAGTACTTGCAATCGGTACAGCTTTGTCACCAGTATGCTCAAAATAAATATCTCCTGTAGTACCATCACCTATTAATAGTGCGTTAATTCCCTGCAAATACCCTGAGTTTTCAAGAGTTACATCAGAAATATGAAAGTCATTTTCTGTATTTATGCTCATTATTCCATCTACTATTTCAATGTCCAAATTTAGAGCCATCGCAAGTCTTAAAGGACTAAAAAATGCGTCATCTACTCCACCATAGGCTGTTCCCACAAGTGAATAAAACCTTTTTTCGTCGCCATCTATATATACTTTTGTTCTATTTAGTTTCCATTTTGGTCGTGTACCCTTTTCCTCCTCGGTCCACATACCGGGATGATCATATACAGATTCTCCCGTATTAATGTTAATTTCTTCACCGCTTACAGATACTCCAAAAGACTTATTGGTATTCCTTAGACAATAAGCAATTCCTTTAAGTGAAATAAACATATTTTCATCATAATTGACTTCCAAAGCTGGAATATCAACTACTTCCCCGCCGTTTACGCTAACACCATATGTTCTTCTAATGCTTGAATCTGCACTAACCTGATTAGAGAATCCCGGTATAAGCATGCTCACTATTAATATAAAGGCTACAATTCTTCTATTATTTTTCATTTGTAACCTCCGTTTCTTCCTTCTCGTTGTGCTCAAGTATTTCTTTAACATTTATATCTACTAAATCTGGAAGGAGCTTTATATCACATTCATCAATGTACTGTGATACACTCATGCCAAACGTTTCGGTCATTAGTCGATCAACAAGTTCATCATCAACTGTGCCCTCATAGCCAGAATTCACTATTCTCTTTTTTATAGCTTCGTAATATGCTTTTTCAAACCCAACTCTCGCTTGATTTCTGCAGTAATCATAGCCGCCCTCGGCTAGTTCATACGTATATTCCCCTTTAACATCTGTTGGCTTTTTAATAACTTCTAAGTTAAAGTTTCCCATGCAGTTCTTTACTTCTTCATAGCTTAAATCGGTGTCTTCAATCTTGCTTAACCAGACGTAGGCTCTCGCAGATGCTTCCTCAGTCATAGATATATATTCAAAAGAGGGATCTTTGTAATTTTTCTTGTAATACTTTGCATATCCTATTCCTATTCCTGCAAGCAATATTACAATTACAACAACAAGGATAATAATCCATATACTTTTGTTTCTGTTTTTTCTTTTTAATCGTTTAATTTTAGCCCCATTATTTCTATTAACCTGAGAAGGTGTAGGCCTGTATTCGTAATTTTCCATATTTTTCCTTACTTAATATTCTGAATTAGCAGCATAATCGCATATAGTACTGGCTGATGAAACATATATATTATAAGAGATTTTCTCCCTATATTTGAAATAATCGGAATGTGGTTTTCACTTAAACACGTAACAATTTTATTATTATTCATAACGACTCTATTTGTGTAATACCCAGCTAAATAAAGAAATGTCCACGGAAGAATTGCAAAATAATCCGTTGAAAAAAAGGTAGGGTCTGGAAATCCTACAAATGTAGCTATGTATCCTTTATATAAATACTTTGGAAGCTCCGTCCTCTTCAGTATATATATGAAACCGTCATTGACTCTGAAAAAGACAACAAATAATAAAACCATACCTATGATCATAGTAAGATTTAATGTTTTTTTATTGAGGATCTTTTCTAATCTTGTATGAAGCCTATCAACTAATATTGTAAAAATACCCGCCGTTCCGATAAATGTCAGTATTCCAAATACAATTCTGTTCTCTGGCATTACAATAAGTGTTACCGTCGTTATAACTATTCCACATATAAATATCCGTGCACTTCTTTTCAATCTATTTTTTCCAAAACAAAAACAGAACCCAGATATAAAAATAAAGCTTATACAAATGCTTTTTTGCCATACATATCCTACAGGTCCTGCATACCAATCTATATCAAACATAGCAATATACTTAAGGTCCCACATAAAATGATATAAGATCATCGATATTAATGTGAACCCTCTTGCTTCGTCTACTATGTTTAATCTGTTTTGTTTATTCATTTTCGTTTCTTACTTTGCTTATTTCTTCTTAACAGAATAGCCAAATGTCCCAAGTTTTTTGCCCATTGTGAAGTATGTACCGTGGCTATAACAGATTGGATCAGCCTTTTCTAGGCAAAAGCGACCAGTCTCATCCATATATTTCTCATCTGCATGTACATTGAGCACGTCCGCCACGAACATTGTGTGTGTGCCATATTCCTTTATTTCTCTGACACGACACTCAATATTAACAGGGCTTTCCTTTATAAGTGGTGCCTTAACATCCAAAGCCTTTTCCTTTGTAAGGCCACACTTTTTAAATTTATCTTCATCCTTTCCGCTGCGTACTCCACAATAATCTGTTGCAAAAACAAGGTCTTCCGTAGTCAAATTAATAACAAATTCTCCTGTTTCCTTAATCATATTGTAAGAATACCTTTCAGGTCTTACCGAAATGTATGCAATGGCGGGATTAGTACAAATGGTACCTGTCCAGGCAATTGTAAGGACATTATCATTACCATTACCATCCGTACACGTTACAAGTACAGCAGGAAGTGGATATACCATATTTCCCGGTTTCCAGATTTGTTTACCCATTATTATCTCCTAAATTTTTGCTATCTTTCAGCATTCATATGTGCTAATAGGAATACAAGTGGTGAATTCCAATAAATCGTAATTTCATTAGTTGAATAACTATCAAGTTCATCAATATAACATTTAGCCGCTGGCTTCCCAGACAGTTTTGCCTTTGCAACATCATCTAAAAGAAGGGGTTCCGGGCCACCTACTAACATTCCAGGCATAGCTGATTTAACTGCAGCTGATGGTCTATGATGTGGATTCTTTGGTGAATCTTTTCCAAAACCAGTTACAAAACATTTTGCATTTGGATTGTTTCCAAGAAGATAATGAAGCTGAGCTTGTGCCATAGATTCATATCTGCTAGTTCCTTTTATTTTGTCTAAAAGAATGCCTCTCATAGCATTATTCGCAATCTCCATATTGCAACCCCAATAGTAGTAATCATACAAAGTGCCACGATATGGATCTTTCATGTATTTCTCCAGCTTTTCCTCTGTTTCATTCTCAAATCGTTTAAAGACCTTACCATAAAGTTCTTCGTCCTTAGTATATGGAGCCGTAATGTATGCATAGAAGCCGTAGTCTCCTACTTCCTTCCAACCTAATTCTCCAGGTACATCGTCAAGATTCATACTTTTTAACTTTTCTTCATACTTTTTGTCTCCAGTAGTCTTGTACATCTCTGCATATGCCCAAAAGTATTCATCTATCGTACGTTCATCACCGTATTCACCAGTAACAATATCCTTCGGATTAGTAAATGGTCCAGCACTTATCTTTTCAAGATACGCTACCGCTCTATTTGCAGCTTCCATGTACATATTTGCAGCTTCACCGTATTCCATTGCCTTGTTACCATATTTTTCTGATAGGCTTGAATATACTCTGTAAGCATACGCCATTGCCGCTATGAAATCACAAGTCGCTGCATCAGATATAGGACATACAATAAGCTCTTCTGTTTCAAATTCCGGCATTACGAACCCCGGGAATGACTTACAAGTTACTTTATGATATACGCCACCTGTCTTTTTATCCTGCATCTTAAGCATCCAGTCAAGTTCATATTTAACTTCATCTAATATGTCTGGGATGCCATTTCCGCTTTCTTCTATATCAAATGATGCTTCCATTACTTGTGGATACATCTCATACGCCATCATTAAATCAACTACTGATTTTGCAGCAGCAACTACATACCTTCCATAATCTCCAGCATCGTGCCACGCACCTGATACATCTATAAATTCGTCTGTACCATAAATTCTGGCCTTTGTATTATGGCATGTTTTGTGTGCATATTTACCTGCATATTGCTCTTTAAGACTACAGCCACATCTCTGGAGGTAAAACATCTTCATCGAAGATTTTAAAATATCGTTATAAATATCTTCTCTTATCTCAAACTCATATGACCTTCCACATGAATTGCTTTCCACAACATATTTTCCAGGCTTTTTAACTCTTGTAAAATCCGCAACTTTGTTGATTTCACCACAAGACTCCGACTTTACTTCCTTCGTCATTTTACCTTCATACACTACTTCATTATTGATAACATCAATCACTCTAAAGTCTGCATCTATATTTTTCTCCAAATTAACAGAATCGGAGACACTATTAGTATCTTCGATTCTGAATGTTGCAGTTTTAAAGTCATTTGGTCTATACCCTACCTGGTTTACCTGCACGTTCATCATTTTTTAAGTAACTCCTTCATTACCTCAATTGCCTTTTTCTTTTGAGCATCGCTAGATTTGTCTTTTTTGTATGCCTTTATATCGAGATCGACCTCATAATCGGGTGCAATTCCTACCCCATGTATACACTCGTCGTTAGGAAGGTAGTATTCTGACTCCGTAATCTTCACACCGGATCCATCACTAAGTCCATAAAGGCCCTGTACAATTCCCTTACCAAATGTATTTTTTCCAACAACTGCAGCTACCCCATGATCTTTAAGTGAACCAGTAAAAATTTCGGATGCTGATGCTGAGTTTTCATTTGTGATAATTACAATTGGTAATTTTTCACACTCTGGATTAGCTTTATATACACTACCTTTACCATTTCGTTCCTTAGTATATACAATTTTTCCGTCACCTATAAACTTGTCTGCAAGTTTAACAACTACACTAAGGTCCCCACCTGGGTTATCACGTAAATCTATAATGAGACCTTTCATGCCTTCTGATTTTAGGCTATCATAAGCTTTATTAAATTGCTCATATGTATTTCCTTCAAACTCATACAGCCATATATAGCCTATATCATCGCCAATCATCTCTGATTCAAGTCTTGCGACTTCTATCTTTCTTCTTTCTACTGTTATTACCTCTGGCTCACCTGCATTTTCGTGCTTAACAGTAATATCAACAGTCGTGCCTTCAGGTCCTTTAATTTTAGATACAATAATATTCAAATCAAGACCTAAAACGTCTTCGCCATCAACTTCTATGATGTAATCATTTGCAACCAGACCTGCTTCTTCTGCTGGCGACCCTGGCATTGGACGTGAAATAAAAGATTCTTTCGTAGTAATATCCTGTGAAATATATGCTCCAATTCCCGAATATTCCCCAGAACTGTCTTCCATAAGATCCGCAAACTCTTCTTTTGTATAATATACGGAATATGGATCCTCCAAAGAATTCAGCATACCTTTGTACATCCCATCTACCGCTTTATCGATATCAACATCTTTTTCCCATAGAAAATTGTTTCCAATCATACTCCACAGATAGTTTGTTTTTTTAACTACTGCATCCGATAGAAGATCTGATTTTGTTTGTTTTGTTCCTCCTGCAAAAGCAAACACAATGCACATGATAACTGTAATAATTGCAAAAACAAATACAGTAACAAATGCTCCATGTATTATGCCACTTCGTCTCTCGTTATGAAGCAATAATTCTATCTCATCTGATGTAAGTTCTGTTATGCTTTCTGTTTCTATTTCTTTATTTGTCTCATTTACTATATTATTTTCTTCCATACAACTCTTCTACACTTAATTTATGATATAAACTTCCATGGACTTACGTAACTACCATTTTCACGTACGCTAAAGTGTAAGTGATTTCCTGTGCTGCGTCCCGTTGATCCTACTTTTGCTATTTCCTCTCCTCTTACTACCATCTGTCCTTTTGATACTTCAAGAGCAGATGCATGCATATATATAGTAATAAGGCCATCACCATGGTTGATCATTACATAGTTACCCATAGTAGCTGAATAATCCGCTGCTACAACTTCTCCATCATATGCCGCTAATATAGGTGATCCACCTGGCGCTGCTAAATCAATTCCATTATGGAACTGTTGTGTTCCCAAAATAGGATGAGTTCTATTACCATACTCATCCGAAATTCTTACATATTTTGGAGCTGGCCAAGCAAATTTACCTCCATCATACGTAACTGATGATTTATTTTCTTCTGCAAGTCTTTTCTTTTCCGCAAGAATGGCTGCCTCAAGAGCCTCCACAACAGCCTTCTGCTCAGCTATATAGGCTTCGTATTCCTGAATTGCCGCTTCTTTATTATTAATGTCTGCAGTATACATATTTATTGCATCCTGCTTTTCTTCCATTTCATTCTCAACCTCATCCTGTTGAGCATTCAAATCAGACTGTTTTTCCTTAAGTCTTGTTTCTTCTTCGAGAAGCTTCTGTTCTTTTTCTTCTATATCCTTAACCGTGTCCATATACGAATTAAGCATTTCTTTATCATACTTGGATATTTTATTGACGAATTCTGCCGTGTTTAAGAAATCTGAAAATGATCCTGACGTGAAGAGTAATTCAATATATGACTTATTACCCTTTTCATACATATACTGAATACGCTTTTTCATTGTGTAATATTGCTTTTCCTTGACACTTTTTGCAACAACAAGCTCTGCCTGAGTAGTAGCAATATTATCTTCTAATTCGATGATGTCCGCATTGAGTATTTCAATGCTGTCATTTAAATCTTCAAGTTTTGCATCCGCTTCAACCATAGCTTTATCAAGTTCGCTTTTTATATTTTGAACTTCCTTAAGCATCTGCTTGACCTGGGATAGTTTTCCCTGAATAGCTTTTTGGTTTTCCTCAGCTTCTTTTTTCTTGCCTTCACTTTCTTCTATGAAATCATTTGTAAGTGCAGCAAATACAGGTGACTGTAATGAAACAGCCATTGCAAAAACAAGCAATATAGAACAGATTGAATATTTCAAACTGCCTTTTTTTCCCTTTCGCTTATTTATACTCATTTCCCCGTTTTAGACTTTAAGTCTCTTTCTTACAGCCCACATACTTCCTATAACACCTACACCTATGCCAAGAATCAACGAAACTGGCATAAGCTGTGAGAAGAGCTGCTCGACACTCATAAACTTGAGAATGTCTGATAATGCGGCAAATTTCTCAACTGCATAAACAATAACTTCAGTGTATATGTAATAAATCAAAACAAGTGGAAGTAATGATCCAATAAGTCCAATAATTAATCCCTCGATAATAAATGGCGTACGAACAATAAAATTCTTAGCACCAACAAGTTTCATAATAGATATTTCTTCTCGTCTAACTGCGATACCAACAATAATTGTATTACTTATAAGGAATAATGATACTGCTAAAAGAATCGCAACAATTCCCATAGAAACATATGTTATAAGTCTATTTATATTAGATAAAATATCTGCAGTTATATCAGATCTATTGATTTCCCTAATTCCTGGCACAGTTGAAAGATAATTAACTAAATCCGTCTGCTTTGACACATCTGTTAAATATATCTCATAGTTGTCAGATCCATCTAGAGGGTTATCTCCCTCGTATCCTTCTGCATACTCTCCAAGATAGTCTTCCTTAAACCCTTCCCATGCTTCTTCAGCTGATATATATACTATATGATCAACTTCTGGCCTATTTTGAATGACTGTTCCTATTTCCTGGACCCTGGCATCATCTATGTCCTCATCAAAGAACACTGTAACTGCAACACTTGATTGTGCTTCTTTTACAGAATACTCAACATTTATCAGTATTGAGTAAAAAATACCGAACAAGAATATACAGGCTGACATTGTAGCAATAGATGCCAGTGAAAACATTTTGTTACTGAATATATTCTTGAAACCCTGTTTAATAATATATCCTAATGTACTAATTCTCATCTATGTACTCACCCTTCTCTTCGTCGCTGATAATAACACCTTTTTGAATAGTGATAACACGTTTTCTCATGGCATTAACAATTTCTCTATTGTGTGTAACTACTATCACTGTTGTACCACCTCTGTTGATAGTCTCAAGAAGCTTCATAATTTCCCATGTATTTCTAGGATCAAGGTTTCCAGTAGGCTCATCTGCAAGCAATATTGGTGGATTATTTATAAGAGCCCTTGCAATAGCAACTCTCTGTTGTTCACCACCTGATAGCTCTTTGATTTTACTTTTATATTTTCCAGCAAGTCCAACCAAAGAAAGCATAACAGGAACATTTTTCTTAATGTTTCTGTTAGGCACTTCAATAACACGCTGCGCAAAAGCAACGTTTTCATATACGTTTCTGTCCTTTAAAAGTCTGAAATCCTGGAATACTGTTCCAATCTGACGACGGTAAAGAGCAATCTTTCTGTTTCTAAGTCTTGTTATATCTGTTCCATTAACAATGATTCTACCTGATGATGGCTGAATCTCCCTAAGCAACATTTTAATAAGTGTAGACTTACCAGAACCTGAGTCGCCCACTATAAAGACGAACTCGCCCTTTTTAATGTGAAGACTTATATCCGTAACAGCTGGTACATCTTTGGCAGATGTCAGAGCTCCGGAATAGGTCTTTGAGACATGTTCCAATGTTATCATATTAAATTCTCCCCTTATGTGCGGTTTCCCGCGTCCCCTCAAATCTATATTAAATAGATTCTTCCATGTACTTCATGTATTTAACAACCATAAGTGCAATCTTGAATGTTATAGCGTCTTCAAATACTCTTAAATCAAGATTCGTACTTTTCTGAAGTTTGTCAAGCCTGTACACAAGTGTATTTCTGTGAATATACAACTGTCTAGATGTCTCTGATACATTTAAACTGTTTTCAAAGAACTTATTAATAGTTGTAAGTGTTTCCTCGTCAAAATCGTCAGGTGACTGTCCACCAAAAATTTCTGTAATGAACATCTTGCATAAAGGTATTGGAAGCTGATAAATCAATCTACCAATTCCAAGTGAACTATATGCAATAACATTCTCATCATCAAAGAATATCTTACCTACATCAAGGGCCATCTTTGCCTCCTTGTATGAACGCGAAACTTCTCTGATTTCATTTACGATTGTACCGTAGGAAACATGTATTACCTTATCAGATTTCTTCTTTCCATTGAAAAGATCGAAAATCTTAAGTGCTGTCTTTCTGACCTCATCATAACCTTCACCGTCTTCTACCCTCTTTACAACGATAAGGTTTCTCTCATCAACAGCTGTAACGAAGTCATTTGCTCTACCAGCAAACATATTTTTAAGCTGCTCTAGCGCATTTACTTCGTTGTCTATATCTGTCTCCGCAATAATAACAACTCTTCTGGCATTCGTCTCAATGTGAAGCTTCTGAGACCTGTTATAAATATCAACAAGAAGAAGATTATCAAGAAGAAGATTTTTTACAAAATTATCTTTATCAAATCTTTCCTTATATGCAATAAGTAAAGTCTGAATCTGGAATGCAGCAATTTTTCCGACTGTATATGAATCTTCTGACACTCCAGCCACTACTAATATATAACAAAGTTGTAATTCATCATGTATTTTGAAAAAATGATATCCCTGGATCTCCTGGCTTTCTGCAGGCGATCCAGAAAATGTTTTTGCAATAGATGAAAAACTAACACTTTCTTTAAAATTTGATGCTAAAACTTTTCCCTCAGGGTCAATAACTGACAGTTCTGCCTTAGTTATTGAAGACAAACCGTCAATAGTGCTTTGTAATATTTGATTAGTAATCATACCCATCTCCTTATAAACCCAATACATAGTAATTTTAATACAAAAGCACAATTATTTAAAGGCTTATTTGGTAAAATTCACTAGAATAAGTCTATTTTTTTATTAGATTTATGATAGGTTCTAATACAAACATCACAAAAATGCAAACTGTTATTGCTACATATCCAAATATATTAATAAGTTTTTCTTTATTCTTTATATCCTTTTTTTCTAAAAGAAGTTTTATTTTTTCGCTCTTACCTTCTATATGAGCAATACAATAAAACAAAAGTGCCGCAAGCGTCGTAGTAAAAATCGAAACTATAAAAATAACAGCAAACATTATAAACGTAGCTACTTTATTCGTCATAATATTTGTAGCTGCTTCATTGTTATATAATTCTGAAACAGTCTTTCCCATAGTATCAGAAGTTAATTTATTCATCATATACAATAACAGTACATTTTGAGTATTAATAACTACATGACAAATGAAAGAAGGCCATGTGCTATCTAATATTTCATTAATAAATGCAAATACTATTCCAAGCACAAATGCGTAACAGAACTGGTTAAGATTCATGTGCATTAACCCAAAAAACAAAGCCGACACTATCCCTGATGCAATATATCTTTCTGATCGTAATTTAAGACTATTGTAAATCAACCCTCTAAAAACAAACTCCTCACAGAAAGGTCCAAAAACGCCTATTATAAAAATCATTGGAGCTATTGGTAGTTCTAGTACGCTTCCAGATATTGAAACCACTTCGTTTTTAGTGAATAGTTGTGAAAAAACATTTGTTGCTGAGACTAAAGGTAAAATTAACCATGTAAATATAATAAGTAATAGAACGGTCAATGGTTTTATTTTTTTATACATCTTAAATGGATGACCATCTTTTGTTATACATACATAATAAATAAGCCCAGGAACCATAATCATCATTTGGGATGCCATAAGATTCACAACTATATTTATCGATATATTTTTTATGCTTAAAAGCGATACAAATATGTTTGCGCATAGCGATATAAGTACAATGGACATAAAGAGATTATTTGCCATTTTTACTGTATTTTTACTTTCCATATATTAGAGTATCCTTATTGCCTTTTCTGTTATTTCTATCTTTCTTTCTTTATATAGTTTACCAACCGCACGTTTAAATTCATTTTTACTCATATTAAACTCGCGCTTAATCACCTCAGGCGAAGCTTTATCGTTAAATGGTAATACTCCGTCAAATTCTTCTATTACCTTTAGTACTTTTATCGCATCTTCGTCTATCTGTAAATATGCCGGTTTCCTATTTGCAAGTGTTAATTTGCCATCTTCCCTAACCGCTATAACACGATATGCGTCTACATCTCCCACCTTTATTTTTCCAAACATTTCCTTCTTAGGTATGAGTGCTGAATACATATCATCAACTGCAACAAATGCACCAAAGTTGTCACTAATCTCATATACTCTACCGGTTACCTCGTCTCCTATGGAGTATTTGTTTGTAGTTTTTAGGTAGTCGTATACTTTCATCGTCGCACACAGTCTACC
Source organism: Lachnospiraceae bacterium (assembly GCA_030523345.1). Lineage (GTDB taxonomy): Bacteria > Bacillota > Clostridia > Lachnospirales > Lachnospiraceae > UBA2868. The sequence goes on along the minus strand of JAUNIR010000013.1, from coordinate 6,222 downwards.
CGATTTATCAATATAAAGGGCACAGAGAACTTCTTCTCCTTCTTTAACTTTAACAGTCTGCTGCTTAAAAGGAAGAAATAGGTCTTTTTCTAGGCCCCAGTCCATAAATGCACCTATCTTATTTACTCCGGCAACTTTTAGAAGAGCGAAACCTCCCATCATAAGTTTCGGTTCTCTTACTGTCGCAATAATTCTATCCTGGGAATCTAAATATATAAATACCTCTATTTTATCTCCCGGTCTTAAATTTTCAGGACATTGTTTCTTAGGAAGAAGTACTTTATCAGTTGCTCCGTCTTTTTCACCAAGATACACTCCCTGTTCAGCCTTATTTATGACTATTAGTGTCTGTTTTTCGCCTAATTTAAACATTTTTTCCTCTTAATAATTAAAAGGAGCCTACAATAATAGGCTCCCTTAAAAACATAAATAATATATTAACCAATGAATCCTAATACATTCGCAAGTACAGCAACCAAATTAAGTAAAAGCAACACTAGATTAATGATTGCAAGAACTTTAAGTCCACCGATGCTCTTAGTAACATCCCCTTCTGATCCTGTGTTTTTCTCTTCGAAAAGCTTCTGTACATTTCTATAAACTTTAACACAATCCGCATGGATTGTCTCATCAAGACTCTTATACCATTCCTCAGCCTTAGCCTTTGTTAATACGTCTTCATCATCTAATGGAGTATTTTCTTCATCAGCTTTTGCTGAAAGTCTTTCTGACTGGCTTCTCATTTCTGCCTGAAGGCCTGCAACATCCGATCTAAGAGCATTTAAAAGCGCATTATTAGTAGTTGCCGCATTTAAAATTTCTTCGTTTCCAGTACTTGATGAATATGTGTCCTGAGGCGCCTGAGACGCATTTCTTGCAATCTCTTCCGAAATTCTTCTAAGAGCATCCTCCTGTTCTGATAAAGCCTCTCTAATCTGGTTAAGAATAGAGCTATTGCCTCTTACAAGCATTGGAAGCTGTTCTTCTGCAAACTGTGCAAGTAAATCTGCGTTAGAATTTACTGTTCTTAATATTTCCTCTGTTGCAGGATTTATCTCCTCAGTTGCTGTCTCCTCTTCATATGAAGGCTGTTGCTGTTCTACTGGTGCAGCCTCCTTATTGTTAACACAAGCAATCAAATCATCAATTGCTGCCAAAATCTGCTTTTCTGACTCAAATCTGTCATCTTTAGCATCTTCAAATAAATCATTTATTACTTCGAGCTGTTTTCCGTTGCTCTCGTCTACAAGCTGTGCAATTTCATCCGCACTTACGCCTGCTGCTGGCGCACTGTATGAACTGCGTCTAGCACTTCTCTCGTGTCTGTCATATGAGCCTCTTTCAGAAGCACCCCTATTCATTCTGTCTCTAAATCCGTCCATTTTTATCTCCCAAATACATGAAATATAAACCAATATTTCGCAACCATAATTCTAACATGATTTACATAAAATTGCAATTGAACATTGTGTGAACTCATTAAAACACAAAACAGCCACCTGTTGGGCAGCTGTTTTGTACGTTAATTCAAATGAACATTCTAATTATACGGACATATCAAAGTTACCGCCAACGGCTGGATTAACTGATAGCTCCATCATCTTAGCAATTTCACTTCCCTGAGCGCTCATTGTATCAAGGGACATATCAAGTAAACTAGTATTAACTTTACTGAGTGTATCAATCTGAGCCATTCCCATTGCAAGTGTAGGGATTGAATCAACTGAAAGTCCTGTAATATCCATTTCCAACGCTCCTTTCTATAAAATAATTATAATTCTTTTAAAACATATTAGCAATATGATGAGAACATCATACCTGAATAATTACTTGTTACATATGGGCTGGCAAAATTATGTCCAGGGTTCTTATATGCAACAATTGTTTTTTGTGTATAATCCATTGGATTAAGGGCAACTTTATTAATCTTATCAAGCACCGTTCCCGTAAAGCTCTTGATACTTTCAAACTTCTGAAGTGCATCTTCCGAACGAGCTGTAGACGACAACGCATCTTTATCTAGCTCAATTGTTCCATCCTCATTAATATTAAGACCAATATCTGAAAGGCCTTTGCCATATAATGACGAAATCGAATTCATCTCTCTTACGAGTCTTCCTGAATAAGGCTGTGAGTCAAGATACGCTGCTGCCTTATTAATGAATGAATTATATCCTTCAATAAGATAAGATATATTATCTGTCAACGACTCAACATCAGTTTTAAGTCCTACCTGAGTTGTCTTACCCTCTTCACTTACACCATTTAGTGTAATCTCAAAAGTTTTATCAACAGTAAATGTATTAGACTGTGTCGATCTCTCTTCTCCATTAAGGATAAAATTAGAATTTGTCGGTCTTGTATCTACATTCGATAGTCCAAAATAATCAACAGTTCCTTGAGTCTTAGACGTTTTATCATCTGTAATCCTAAACTGTAAATCAGCACCATCTCTTAATCCCGAATCATCAGAAACAAGCTTAAGTGCCATATTTCCATTTCCATCTGAAATCGTTGAAGCTTGTATTCCTATATTAGATTTAGTAATCAGTCTTGCGAGTTTTTCCTGAATAGTTCTATTAGTATCACCCTCGCCTATATTAAACTGGAACTCATAATCCGTATCGCGCGAATTAACATCAAAAGAATATGAGCCAGGTTCCAATCCCATTTCTTCTTCTGGTAAAAAGTTACCAACATTCGTCTGCCCCTGAGCTAAGTTCTTAACCTCAATATCAAGAGAAGGAGCCTCTGCATCTGCATTGGTATCACCAATATAAGAAGCTGTTACGATACTTTCATCGGAAGAAGATACCGTTTTCTGGGACAAAAGATCCCCGTTATCCTCTGGTGTCACTGATGAAATGACGTTTTTAAGTGAACGCGCACCTTCTTTAAGTGATACAGCAAATTCCTGGGTCTTCGGCGAAGTATCCAGTAAGAAAAGCGGAGCATCTTTATTCATTTTGACTATGGAACTATAAACACCACGAAGCTCGCTCTTCTTATGGGTATCATACTTAGAGTTAGTACCCTCTGGCGCGTACGTGGTCATGAAATGATTATAGACTGTATTTAATGCAGCTATGTTTGTAGCCATTGTGCCCCTCCTTTCTTCCATGAAATGAATGTACACTTAAAGGATTCAATATGGAGTTGAATCCAAATATCCTCTTTTATCACTATCCTTGTGATTTTAACCGGTTCGAGGATACAGTGCGGGCATTAAACCTATTTATATATAGTCACTATATACCTTTTTGTTGTCAAAGTCAACATAATATCGTAAATGCTTTAAATTATTATTGTTTTGTCTTCTTACTCAGTAAATATTCTATAAAAAAATTAGTAAATTCTATAGTTACCACTTAACGCCATAAAGCAGAAAAAATAGAGACAATTATCATAATATCTTCTGTCTCCACTCCTAAGTGGCGTATCAAAAAATTTTTTAAGACACTGTTCCGTATTTAAATTATAGGAAGCTAGAGCAGTCATTGCGTTTGTCGCAATAATAGCTGTTGGATGTAGAGCATTTTCTTCAAGCATTGTTCCATCAATCATGAATATGTGGTTCCAATTCTCAAATCCTATTTTATTAACAAAATTATCAGCGAACGTTTCAGCAATGCTTTTTGCCCATTCATCCGCTTTAAACCACGAGTAATCAAGACAAATGTTCATAATAGTTCTGTACGCATCAGAATAATACCAATCATGTCTTCCCCATGTTGTTGTATCATCATCATACGGTCTGCCATCGTAATGTGCATATTCTGCTGACATTCCTGTATCCGGATGACATGCTTTTTTCAAATATTCTCTACTTGCTTTAGCAGCATCTTTGAAAAATTCTCTATCTTCCTCTGCTGCCCATTTCGCAAATAATTCGTAAAAATGTGGAAGATGATAAGAGGGATCTGAAAAATCAACTTCACAAATAAACCTTATCATCTTGTTATCTCTATCAAACATAGATCTTCCGATACCATCCTTTTCGCCCTTATGAACCATATCATGAAGAATCATCTGAGCTTCTCTCTCATAATTAAATATTCCTTCTCCATTTCCCCATCTATGAGCAGCGAAAAACAATGCCATCGCAAAATATTCTTCTCCATCTGGTGCAGGACCATAAGCATTCTTTTCACCATTTAAATCACACGACCATGCAAAGAAGCCTTTATTTTCCCCTTCATCCATATACATATATGTTTTTGACCATTTCCAAATGCGGTCAAATTCCTTCTTTTTATCCATCTGGACGCACATCATCATTCCATATGACATGCCCTCTGTTCTGACATCAATATTACCTGTATCTACCATGTAGCCCATATCATCTCCAGCCTCATGGTATATCCTCTCATCCTCATTGCCATAAAAGAGAGTCTCAAATATTAGTTCTAGCCTTTCATCTGTTACTTCTTTTCCATAACCTATTTTTTCAAATACATTCTTGTATTCCATAATATCCCCTAATTAATGATATCTATTTAAAATTTCCAATTTGGTCCGAGGTTCTTTTCCTTATAATGCTTTCTGCAAAGAGCTATATACTTATCATTAGCTCCAAGACATACTTGTTCCCCGTCTGTAATAACTTCTCCATTTTCGTTAAGTCTAGTGTTACATACTGCACCCTGGCCACACCAACAAACTGTTTTAATTTCTTCTATTACATCTGCCCATGCCAATAGCCACATCGATCCTTCAAAAAGATTTCTTTGAAAATCCGTTCTAAGTCCGTAACATATTACAGGAATATTCAGTTCGTCCACTACATATATAAAAAACTCTATCTCTGATTTTTTGCAAAACTGTGCTTCGTCAACTATTACACAGTCATATTGCTTTATCTCATCATCAGACATTTTTACAAAATTCTCGACGAAGTCACACTTCTTTTCAAGACCCATTCGGCTCTTAATTATTCCCTCGCCATCTCTATTATCTAATTGGGGTTTTAAAAGAAGCGCTTTTTTTCCTCTCTCATAATAGTTGTATTCAACCATAAGAGCATTTGCAGTTTTTGAACTACCCATTGCTCCATGTCTAAAATATAGTTTTGCCATATCATCCTCTTTTGATTAACTATAATTATTATTACGCATTTATTATAACATAAAAACGCGCCCCTAAAGGAGCGCGCTTTATAAATAATAGCTCAACTAATGAATTAGTTTTTCTTAGCCTTTTCAGCCTTAATAGCCGCTGTAAGCTGTGGAACAATCTTATTAAGATCTCCAACTACACCATAGTCAGCTACATCGAAGATTGGAGCATCTTCGTCCTTATTGATAGCAACGATGATGTCTGACTCTTCCATACCAGCTACGTGCTGAATAGCACCTGAAATACCAATAGCGAAGTAAAGCTGTGGTCTAACTGTCTTGCCTGTCTGACCTACCTGAAGATCCTTTGGCTTCCAGCCTGAATCTACAACTGCTCTTGAACATGAAACCTGTCCGCCAAGTGCTTCTGCAAGATCCTCAAGAATCTTGAAGTTCTCTGCTGAACCAACACCACGGCCACCTGATACAAGAATCTTTGCATCCATGATATCCTTGATGTCTGAAACTGCCTTAACAACTTCCTTAACTGTAACATACTTATTGTTAGGTGTGAATCCTGGGTTGAACTCAATAACCTCTGCCTTAGCACCTGCTACTGGATCAATCTTCTGCATAACACCTGGACGTACTGTAGCCATCTGTGGTCTGTTGTATGGACAAGCGATTGTTGCGATTGTGTTTCCACCGAATGCTGGACGAGTCATAAGAAGCTGCTTATGAAGCTGCTCATCTTCCTTACCAGGAATTGCTACGAGTGGGAAATCACCAATTTCAAGAACTGTACAGTCAGCTGTAAGTCCTGTAGCTACTCTTGCTGAAACTGTAGGACCAAGGTCTCTACCAATTGCTGTAGCACCTACAAGTACGATTTCTGGCTTATACTCGTTAATAACTGATGCAAGAGCATGAGCGTATGGCTCTGTTCTGTACTCTTTAAGTTCTGGATCATCAACAACGATAACCTTATCAGCACCATATGCTGCTAAATCATCTACTAATCCTTTTACATCTGATCCGATAAGAACTGCTGTAACTTCCTTTGTATCAAGATCAGCTGCAAGCTCCTTAGCCTTTCCAAGGAGTTCGTAAGCGATACCGCTTACCTGATTGTCAACCTGCTGGGCGAAGACAAATACGCCCTTGTAAG
>JAUNIR010000099.1 GCA_030523345.1 Lachnospiraceae bacterium | reverse complement strand
ATGTGCTAACAATCTGTAATACATTTCCTGCGGATATCTTTCTGATGATGGAGCATTTATAAATATATCTCCATTAATACATATTGGTATCAGGTTATTACCAATCTTTTCATTATAAGTTTTCAAATTATCAATTGCTTTTTTATTAATATTTCGATGTAATAGATATATATCAAACGATTGCTTCAGATTATTAAGCTTAAGTGAATAAAGCATAACCTTTAGACAATGAATATAGTTTTCATCAACTGTAACTAAAACCGGAATCCCCATTTTACACTTAAACCTCAAACGAATCTCTCAATAAACGAGTTACAAACTCTTGCAAATTCTCCATATCATCATTGTTTGGATGAACAGAACCCTCTGCATACATTTGCTTTAATTGCTCTTCCGCATGTGGCATTTTGCCAACCATAATATCAAGTACATGTCTCTCCATTTTTCCTTGGCACATAAATGAATCAACAAGCTCGCATTGTTCCGGAAGCCAAACTTCAATATTACTTAATACTTTATCTTTATATTTATCAGTTGGTAGAAATCCACTGCTCATAAACAATGCATACTTACCTTCTTCCATTCGTTCAAAAAGATCAACAATATCCATACTACAATTATTATTGTGCACGCCAAAACCTACGAAATATAAATCCGCTTCTGGAATATCATTATCCGTATCGATATCAATAATGTCTTTATCCATATCTCCAAGATATTCATATATTTCTTCTGCCATTAGTCTTGTATTTCCTGATTTTGACTGATAAACTACGACCGTCTTCATAAGCAATTTCATCCTTTCTTCCCAGTTTAAATACTGGATAATTTCTATTCTAACCCCTTAAAACAATATGCAAATGGGCAAACAAATCACTCTGTATATTTTTTAGGCATATTCACAAATATGTCCCCAAAAGCGATACCCTGTATTTAGGTATCGCTCTCCAATAGTCATATAATTAAAACAAAAACATTTTATTCTACATCAACAGATATTCCCACACCGACTGCCCCTGGACCGGTATGTGTACTGATACTTGCTGACAATGGATTATAGAACAAATCTGAGCCTGGAAAGTTTTCTTCAAGCATTCCCATCCACTGATCAATCTCATCTTGAGATAATCCAGCTCCTGCTCCACCTACATGTAAATCACCTGGTTTAGCATTCGGAAATCGATGTGCGAGATCGTTTTTAAGTGCATCGATCATTTTTTCTTCGCACTTTTTCATTGAACCTCTAACTTTTGCAAACTGATCAAGTTTTTCACCCTGAATGGACAATACAGGCTTTATACTAAGAAGCATACCTATCGCAGCTACTGCAGGAGTTATTCTTCCGCCCTTCTTTAAATATTCTAATGTATTCACAGATACATAAATTGTAGCATTATATGCATCCTTTTCCAAAAAATCACATATAGTCTTTCCATCCAGTCCTTTATCTGCCATTTCCTTGGCCTTTACAACAGACTGTCGCATAGTTACAGATATCCTATGATTATCTGCTACAAATACTTTATCTTCATATTCTTGTGCAAATCCCTTTGCAGTCATACAAGAGCCACTAAGTCCACTCGACATAGGAATATATACAATCTGATCATATCCACTTTCGAGAATTGAATCCCATGTATTCATTACATCTGCTGGAGAAGGCTGTGATGTTGAAACATTCTTTCCACCGGTGAGAGCTGCATAAAAATCTTCTTCCGTTAAATTGTCACCCTCAAAATATACATTACCATCAATGAGAACTGGCATCGGCATTACGAAAATGCCCTTTTTCTCAGCTTCTGCCTTCGAAATTCCACTATTAGTATCTGTCAGTATTGCAACCTTCATCATGTTCCTCCAACATCATATGAATGTATTCATTATAAGTGACAAACCAAACGATAACAGACATACTACTATCCCGCCAGTCAATTCCTTTGCCGTATGACGCTTAAGAAATAAAGATCTATCCTTTTGTAACACATTTATTTCTAATCACTTTTCTTATAAATATTGCTAATATTATTACCAATAAACGAATTCCAACCACCGCCCATAACTGCCAGCTAAATGGATTGAAAATGTATTTTCCAAATAGGCCATCAACAATAATATTGAGTGTGGCACCACACATACTTCCAGCAATAAATCCTAGCCAATTTATTCCTGACGCACCTAGATATAAGCTAGCCATATCATACGAAATCACACCCATAATACGGATAAGAAAGCTCACAAAAAAACTATTATTTGTCTGAAAATTATCAACTTTCTCGACGACAGGATATTTTGTCTTTATGGTTTGGATATATTCGTTTCCCAGAAATCTTCCAACCAGGAACATAACCATGAATTCAACAAAAATGCCAAAGCCACTTATAAATGCAGATAACGGAAAATCAAATACCATTCCTGATGCAATATTAATCACTGCAGAAGGAAATACCATGCTTATTCCTTTTAGAAGATACAACACAGTAAATTCAAGTGTTGCAATTATCTTGTTCTGTGAAATTAGCTTGACTATATTCTCTGCAGTTGCTAACTCCGGATCTCTTTTTATTCTTACAAATACATAAGCAATAACTAAAAGAAGTAATATCAAGGCGGCAATTCTGGCAATTGTCATAGCTATCTTTTGCTTTTTATTCATACCGCTTGCCTCCAGCATCAGTGAATATATCTCACCTGGTCATGATTTACGATATATTTTTCTTTTATATCCACCTTCCAGATTTTATTGATATGTTTATTTTTAATCATATATTTTGCTTCATGAATAAAATCTACAACCAGCAAGACAAACAAAACATACACAAGCGATTCAATTAAAACATCATTCACAGCTAATGCTCTGCTAAAAATATATGGAAAGATATGATTCATAAAAATAGTAATCATCATTCCAAATCCGATTGATGTAAAAACAGAAGTATACTTTCCAATATGAAGAGGAAGCGAAGAATAATTCCACCATTCAATCTGACAAAATCTTTCTACAGCTGTCCCTAACAATATTTCTCCAACCGAAACAAGCACGCCTGCCATAAAAATGTAATATGCTATCTGAAGTTCATTACTGGCAAAATATATCCGCTGACCTAGAAATCGTGGCATTTCTGGGGTTCCAAGCAAAATATACATACCTACCATTGCCATGCCATAGCCTATAAGTCCTGGTGCCATCATTCCTCTGTTGTCAACAAATCCAAATCTCAATCCTACCCATATATTTTCTGTAATAAATCCTAGTAAAGATGCAACTACAATCACAATAATATAAGGCGTAACTTTGCTTAACATCTAAATCACCTTCGTTCTTCTATCGATGCATAATCTTTTTTTCAACAAGACTTACATATGCAGGTCTGATAATCTTATTATCTGCAACTAATTCTTCAATTCTATGTGCACTCCAACCAGTTATTCGTGCTACTGCAAAAAGTGGAGTAAACAATTCTCTTGGAATCCCCATCATGTCATATACAAATCCACTATAAAAGTCTACATTAGGACTCACTCCCTTATAAATTTTTCTCTCTTTCGCAATAATTTCCGGAGCCATTCTTTCTATACTACTATATAGATACATATCCTCATTTCTGCCTTTTTCATTAGCTAGTTTTTCAACAAAACTTTTGAAAACCTGCTCTCTAGGATCAGATAATGAATATACTGCATGTCCCATTCCATAAATCAAGCCCTTTCGATCAAACGCTTCCTTATTTACTATTTTAGTAAGATATGCTCTTACTTCATCATCATCACATTTATCTTTTACATTTTCCTTAATATCATCCATCATCTGCATAACCATCAAATTTGCTCCACCATGCCTTTTACCTTTCAAAGAAGACATTGCTGCCGAAATAGCTGAATATGTATCCGAACCTGATGATGTTACTACTCTTGTTGTAAATGTAGAATTATTGCCTCCACCATGTTCCATATGCAAAAGCAAAGCCACATCTAATACTTTTGCCTCTAACTCAGTAAATTTTTTATCTGGTCTAAGCATTCTTAGGAAATTTTCAGCTATAGACAAGTCTGCACTTGGTCTATGGATGAACATGCTTTCATCATTCTTATAATGGTTATATGCATGATATCCATATACTGCCAGCATTGGAAATGTACTAATTAACTGAATACTCTGTCTAAGAACATTCTCAACAGACAAATCATTTTTCTTAGTATCATAACTTGCTAATGTCAAAATACTTTTTGTCATAGAGCTCATTATGTCAGTATCCGGAGCCTTCATTATGACATCCCTTGTAAAATTAGTTGGTAATGTCATATTATCAGCAATCATTTTTTTGAATTCCACAAGCTGCTCTTCGTTTGGAAGTTCTCCAAATAGTAATAAATATGCACCTTCTTCATATATATTTTTTCTTCCCAAATTTCCTATAATCAAATCCTGTATATCATATCCACGATATAAGAGTTCTCCATCACAAGGGATTTTTTCTCCATTTTCCATTTTAAACGCAGTTATTTTAGATATATTAGTCAATCCAGCAACTACGCCCTGACCATTTATATCTCTTAGACCTCTCTTCACTCCGCAAATATTATAAAGTTCAGAATCCACTTCCCCGTATTTAATACAGAGCTGTGCTTGTTTTTCAGAATACTTTTCAAGATTTCCCATTTTATCCTCCAAACTATATTAGTGGTGCTATCAGCCTCAGCACTGCCCCTAATATTCTTCTTCCAATTTTCTTCTTGGTAGGTTCTATCTCATTGACAAGGCGTGATACCTTAAATAGCTGTTCAAAGTCGTTTGATATATCATTTATCATATCTACGTTGTACAAAAGCACAGCATTTTCAAAATGGTGGAACAGACTACGATAATCCATATTAATAGTTCCTACTATGGCAAGATTATCATCAGCTATTACTTGTTTCGCATGAATAAATCCTGGTGTATATTCATATATTTTCACCCCATATCTCATAAGGTTGCTATAATATGATCTAGTAAGTTTATATGTAACCTTCTTATCCGGAATACCAGGTGTTACAATTCTGACATCAACACCTCTTTGTGCAGCCATCTGTAAAGTTCGTAACATTTCATCACTAATAACAAGATACGGGGTTGTAATAAATACTGACTCCTTTGCATTTGTTATTAGATTCATATATACATTTTCACCTATTCTGGAATCATCCAATGGACTATCTGCGTATGGTAATACAAATCCATCAGCCTTCATATGACAGTGATCTATATTTTTATATCTGCCAATATCTTCTATTTCTTTTTCCGTACTATTCCACATCTCAAGGAACATGCATAAAAGACTATTAACTGCTTTGCCTTCTAGCCTTACACCGGTATCTTTCCAATGCCCATAGGGATGTGTGATATTAAAATACTCATCTGCAATATTAAACCCTCCAGTATACGCAACCTTTCCATCAATTACCGCAATCTTTCTATGATCACGATTGTTCATATATAAACGAAATGCTGGAGATACTTTATTAAATGATCTGCATCGGATTCCTTTTTCTTCCAATCTCTTTGCAAAATTATCATTTACGAATCCTATACTACCGACATCATCATATAATAATCTTACTTCAACACCTTCTGATATCTTCTTTAATAGTACTTTATATAACTTCATAAACGCTGTACTACACTGTACAGCAAAATATTCCAAATAAATAAAACTATGTGCACCTTCCACATCTTCAATTAATTTAGAATATGCTTCAGATGCCTCTCCATAAAATTCAATATCTGTTTCCTGATATACAGGAAATCCTTCAACATCCATCAGATATCGAAATTGATTCAAAACTCCCTTGTCTGCTATTTCAAATGTATCAAACGTTTTTTTATCTTCTGAAATCACCTCAGCGCAATCTTTATGAAGCTGTTCCATCTTCATGCGCGCTTTCATAGAATACTTATGTCCAAAAACAACAAACAGACAGATTCCCAATATAGGAAACGCAAGAATAAGCAGTATCCAAGGCATCTTGAAATTCGAATTTGTATCTCGCCTGTTAAACACCCAAATGGCGAGAATAAGTGCTATGAAACTGGTACATAGATTGATTGCCAGAGAATAATTCTTTAACTTAATTCCTATAAAACATAGCCAGCTAATCTGAATAAGAAACGACAGAGCAGAGATTACAAGCCTTCCTATACTATTCTGTATATTTGTTCTTTCCTCTGCTCTCATCGTCTTTTCCTTTTTAACCTTTCTTCGTTGTTTTTTTCGGTTTAGCCTTTTTGTTCATTCCAAGAATAATGCTGAAAATCTCAATAGCCTTGTCAAAATCTCCCCATACTTCAATCTTCTCTTCTGCAAATGCTTCTGCAAGTTCAGTTTCACCACTTACAATATCAAGAGCGGTTTCAAAATCTGCATTAATAATTAAATCTCTATCATAGTATTCATACGGTTGAACATCTATTGCGCCATCGGCAAACTCAATATATAATGCGCCTTCTGCTTCGCCAACAATGTTTAACTGGATTGCAAAATGCTCTTCTATTGCTGATGCATCTATTGTATTAAAAATCTCTCTTAGTTCCTGAACAAATTCATGATATGTCATAATCAAGTATACCTCCTATATTTCATCTTCAAAAATTGATAAATCTTCTTCATCGTCAACCTTATCACTGCTCTCATCATCGCTTTCCTCTGATTTGGGGGCAGCCTTTTTCTTTACTTTCTTGTATACAAGAATTACAGCTCCAGCAATTGCTACAATGCCTGTCAAAAAAGCAAGTTTCTTTTTCTTCATTTAGATCCTCCTTCCTAATTATTTTCTGTCTTATAATTTTCATATGCCTTTGGTGATACCTTTGTTTCTTCCCAAAGCTTATCAGCACAAGGCTTCCAATTCTGTGCATATTCTGCGCATTTACCACACAAATGCTCGACTGATTCCGGAGACTGTAAATCTGTTGACTTCGCACCTGTTTCAGCAATCATTTTCTGCAATATCTCAGGATTCTCTAACATAGGACATGGTCTTAAATGATTTTCATTAAAAGGCTGATTATTGTGGTATGCCATGAACAATGGTTGTTTTAAGATTTCCAATATACTATGTGTTCTGATATTAGCACCTGAATAATGAATAAATACACAAGGCTCTGCATCTCCATTAGCGTTAATATGGAAATAGTTTCTTCCACCGGCAATACATCCACCTACATATTCACCATCATTCTGGAAATCCATGGTAAATAAGCCTTCTCCATCCTTCATTCGACGGATTTCTCTGATTCTATCCTTTATATAAGTTCTCTGCTCAGGAGTAGGCAACAATTCCAATGAAGCCTCGTTTCCTACCGGCATATAATGGAAATACATCGCATATCTACAGCCTTTATCAACCATCAGTTTTACAAATTCCTTACTGGTTACTGAATTACAATTCTTTGATGTGTAACAGATAGAAGTTCCAAAGATTAAACCATTTTCTTTTAAGAGATCCATAGCATGCATTACCTTACTATATACTCCATCTCCTCTTCGTAAATCATTAACTTCTGGAGAGCCCTCCAGACTGATAGCAAGCATCAGGTTTCCAACTCTTTTCATTTCCTGGCAAAATGCTTCATCAACAAGTGTTCCATTTGTAAAAGCGAGGAATTGACAATCATGATGTTCTTCGCATAACTTGATGATATCATTCTTCCTTACCAATGGTTCTCCACCGGTAAACATATAGAAATAAACGCCAAGTTCTTTACTTTGCTTTACAATATCTGATAATTCCTCATAAGTCAGATTCAACTTATTTCCATACTCTGCAGCCCAACATCCAGTACAGTGAAGGTTACAGGCACTTGTTGGATCCATTAATATAAGCCACGGAATATTACAGTTATGAATTTTTCTCATTTTTCTTATAGTTCTTGTTCCGTTTAACATAGCTTCGAATCCAAAGTTCAAAAGTGTTGTCTTCATAACGTTTGGATCAAGCTCGTCTATTAATTTATTTAAATAATGATTTAAGGAACAAGATTCATCACATACCATTTCTCTTGCCTTATCATAATCAATATCCATTTTCTCGCCTGACATATACTTCTCCATGAAGTCTATCAGTTTAACCATTTCCTTTTCTCTGTCTTTTCCGATCTTTTTATCGATAACATCAATTAATGTTGATGCAGTTGCTCTAGCAGCCGTATGTCCCAAAGTATTCATTTCTAATCCTCCGACCTTTCTACTTTAATCTATAATCTCTATTGAAGAACTTTTTACTGTTCTTACAGTGTTAATAACTACGACCAAATTCATTAGTCCATCCAGACATATACCCAGTCCAACCATTCTTACTATGATATTTGTTGCTTTAAATGGATTGAATAATAGCAAAGCTCCAATAACACCAGCTACAATAGCTGTAAATAAAATCCATTTCCATCTTTCAATTCCAAAGCGCTTCGCTTCTATTGCTGTCTGAATTTTAAGTGCTGCATCTACTAGTAAAAAAATGCCAATACAAAATGCTAAAAATCCAACAATATGCTCTGCTCTAAATATCATCACGGATCCTAAGATAATCAACAC
>JAUNIR010000098.1 GCA_030523345.1 Lachnospiraceae bacterium | reverse complement strand
AACTATTTTTTTAGTGGTATTTCACGAACTTATTTTTTATACAATATATTGTGTGGAAAATGGCCAAAAAGCCCAAGAATTCAACACTTTAGCGTGATAAACTTACGAAATAACGCCCATTAAAGCATTTGTGTTGAATAAAACCGTTAAGAATTTGCTTTCATTTATCATACTAAATAGCTGCGATGATGAATCTGCACCTATAAATACAACTATAATAAAGAAAAATATCCAGACTATAACAAGCGCTTCTAAAAATCCCAAACATCCTCCTATATATTTATTTATTCCTTTTATTATAGGAATGCGGGAAATTAAATCTACTGCCGCAAGCACTATCTTGAATACTGCAATCAATACTACAAACAGGATAACAAATGACATGGCATTAATAGCTGTCTTTGCCAGATACGCTGATACATACTCTTCAAAAACAGACACTAAGAGTTTCTGATACATTTCCTGGGTATTATTAATTATGAGATTATTCTTCAAAATATCAGGAACATCATATGAATTAATTGTAAGCTCCTGGTTTTCCTTAATAGTATTGTCATACTTAAGATTTGATTCTTTGAACTTCTCTGTGATTTTTTCCTGAACTGATGAATATGTATTTGTGTTATTAATTAAGTAGCTGCTTACGTATGGTGATACACTTTTTACAGCAACAAGTATTACAACAAGGCCTACGAATGTAACTACCATTCTTAGGAAACCCCTGCTGTACCCTCTTACAATCATATATACAAATAATGCAACTACTGCAACAAATAAATAATTAACTGACATTACTTAAGCTGAATCTCGTCTGTTCTTGATCCTGATACGAATAAGTATCTTGTTTTGTTCCCGTTTGGCACCATTGTTATAATGGAATTTTTAAATAATCCACTATACTTCTCGTTACCACTAATATCACATATTAGACACTCATTGGCATTATAAATAATAACAAAATCTTTATTGAATAAAATATCTGTGTATTCTAATGAAAATTCTTTTGATAATACTATGTCACCAGAAGTATTATATACATCCAATCTATATGGATTCTCTGTAGATGTTTGATCATAAACCAATCCAATATAGCTATCATTATTGAAGATACTTCTAACCTCATCTTCCAAAGTAACATCAAAAACTCGTTCTGGTCTCTGATCACCCTTGAAAATTGAAAACTGGGTGTTTCCGATTGCAAAAGCCGTACTAGAATTCATAAACTGTACATATGTGATTGTTTCATCATCATAATTGTACCCACTAACAAGATTATCGATTTCATTTTGTCCAACCGATCCAAAGTTATAAAATGCAACTGATGATGAGATCTTTCCACTGTCTATATATAAATAAGAAATGTTTAACATTATGCCGTTGTCAGAAATATCCATACTAAGAGGAAATCCACTCTTTTTCATAGTGGTTCTGTCACTAGCAACTATCTCACCTTCCTTATTGTAAAGTCTTACCCATGTTATTTCATCTTCTTCAAGAACTATAGCAATATTACCATTGGCTGCAACAGCAAATCTTTGAACAGGAAGTGTTGTATCAATCTGTCCTTGAAGACCTTCTGAATTCATAACGTATACTTTAGTGCCCTTATAATCTCCTAATGCCACATAGTCTCCGCAAATATCCACCATAGGATTTTGCATTTCATATGTCTGGTTAAAGAGCATATTATTGTCCATATTAAAAGCAGTAGCACCATCTCTACTGTATTTTAAAACGTTTCCGTTGAAATTTCTAAAATTTGCACCAGCTGAATCTTCATACTGAAGAGTATCGAGAATTGTATAATCTGAATAAATCATATTCCTGTAACTGGAATATGCCATAACTATAATAAATAAGCTTGCTGCAACAATAGCAATAATTCTGTAGATAATAAATCTACGATGCCTTGCCAGCTTTTTCTTATACTCCTTATCATTTTCGGCGTACTTTTCATTAAATTCAGGTACTTCTCTTACTTCGTCTGCCATATTCTCCCCTATCGCAGTAAGCTTCCTTTAAATAATACTGAAGGGACGCTCCCTAAGAAGCATCCCCTCTAATATAATATATCTTTGAAAAATGTCAAAGACTATTTAACAAATGCTTTTGTTACGTTATAGATACCTTCTGCATCAAGTCCATACTTATGAACAAGCTGAGCAGCTGATCCTGACTCACCAAAGCAATCATACATACCAATCTTCTTAACAGGAGTAGGACACTTCTCAGCTAATGCATCACAAACTGCAGAACCAAGTCCACCGATTACAGAATGCTCTTCTGCTGTAACAACCTTACCTGTCTTCTTTGCAGATGCAATAATTAAATCCTCGTCAAGAGGCTTAATTGTATGAATATTAATAACCTCTGCATCAATACCATCTGCTGCAAGCATTTTAGCTGCTTCCATTGATTCAGGAACTGTAAGACCTGAACAAACAATTGTTACATCCTTACCTTCTTTAAGAACGATACCCTTACCCATTTCAAACTTGTAAGTAGCTTCGTCATTAAATACAGGAACTGCAGCACGACCAAAACGTAAATATACTGGTCCATTATATTCGTATGCAGCTTTTACTGCTGCTCTTGCTTCTACATCATCAGCTGGGTTAATAATAACCATACCTGGGATTGTTCTCATAAGAGCGATATCCTCGTTACACTGATGTGATGCACCATCTTCACCAACAGAAACACCTGCGTGTGTTGCACCAATCTTAACATTTAAGTGTGGATATCCAATACTGTTACGAACCTGTTCAAAAGCACGTCCAGCAGCGAACATTGCAAATGTTGATGCAAATGGAACCTTACCTGTTGCAGCAAGACCTGCAGCGATACATGTCATGTTTGCTTCTGCGATACCACAGTTAATATGCTTATCTGGGTGTGCCTTATCAAAGATATTTGTCATTGTAGCAGCAGCTAAGTCAGCTGTAAGAACTACAAGATCATCATGCTCATTTCCAAGCTCAACTAAAGCGTTGCCGTAGCTTGTTCTAGTAGCGATTTTAATTACTTCTGACATATTGCTTCACCTACTTTCTCAAGATCTGCCATAGCCTGTGCATACTGCTCATCGTTAGGAGCCTTTCCATGCCATCCGGCCTGGTCTTCCATGAATGAAACGCCCTTACCCTTTGTTGTCTTAGCAACGATAGCTGTAGGCATTCCCTTTGTTTCCTTAGCTTCCTTAAATGCAGCTCTAATCTGGTCAAAGTCATGACCATCTATTTCGATTACATGGAAGTTGAAAGCCTTGAACTTATCTGGAATTGGGTTAGGATCACATACGTCCTCGATACGTCCATCAATCTGAAGACCATTGTTATCAACGATAACAACAAAATTGTCAAGTTTCTTGAATCCTGCAAACATTGCAGCTTCCCATACCTGACCTTCAGCGATTTCACCATCACCAAGAAGTGTATATACTCTGTAATCATCATTTGAAAGCTTAGCTGAAAGAGCCATACCTGTTGCAACTGAGATTCCCTGTCCAAGTGAACCTGATGACATATCAACACCTGGTGTATGCTGCATACAAGGATGTCCCTGAAGGTGTGATCCAAGCTTTCTAAGTGTTGTAAGTTCTTCTACTGGGAAATATCCACGATTTGCAAGTGCAGCGTAGAGTGCTGGTGCAACGTGTCCCTTAGATAATACGAAACGATCTCTGTCTTCCTTATTAGGATTCTTTGGATCGATGTTCATTTCCTCAAAATAGAGGTAAGTCATAATGTCTGCACATGATAAAGATCCGCCTGGATGTCCAGCCTTTGCAGCATGAACGCCAGTAACAATACCTTTACGGACTTCATTGGCAGTTTTCTTAAGCTCAAGATTGTCCATGATTTTATCCTTTCTTGTTTATAATTTAACCTTTTTAGAGTTTCACTTTTTATTTAGTTACTTAACAAAAAGACCACGTTAAGTTTATCATGATAGTGCCCTATTTTCAACATTTTACGCACATCAAAACAGTTCAGTATTACTATAACGATTACGTACATATACAACTATTGAACTGACTTTATAAACCTCATAAAGTACTCCCTACCCTGTGCGTCGCATTTAAACACGCCAGCATCCTCAAGTACCTTAACAAACACTTTTCCTATTTCATCTCTGATTATGTTTTCGATATTCTGACTGTCTATCTTTCCATTGTAATTAGAGATAAATTCATCTGCCCAATCGGCGTGCTTTTCAAGCTCTTCGACCTTTCTATAATCCTTGCCATTTAATAT
Source organism: Lachnospiraceae bacterium (assembly GCA_030523345.1). Lineage (GTDB taxonomy): Bacteria > Bacillota > Clostridia > Lachnospirales > Lachnospiraceae > UBA2868. The sequence continues at coordinate 4,363 of JAUNIR010000098.1, read as the reverse complement.
ACAATCCTTAAGGAGTTCCATCTCCTTTTTCAGTCTCATAGGTAAAATAGCAAGTCCCATTACCTCAATTCCACCAATATTCTCTTTCTTAATATGATGATACTCGTTTCTTGGATGGTATACACCAAGTGGTCTTTCCTCAGTTGTAATATTATTCCTGAGTGCTAAATCAAGCTGATATTTATTTCCTACTTTTCTCGCTGCAGGTGTAATTGTGTTATGGGGTTCTCCATCTGTATTAGCAAAAATAAAAGCTTCTTCGTCAGTATATCCCCTCCAGGAAGCTAATATTTTATCCGCCAAATCTACTAGTCTCTCCTGACTTTCACTGCTAATTCTAATTACAGAGAGCGGCCAATGAAGAATACCTGCCTCGACATCCTCAAATCCCTTGAACACTACCTCTTTTTCTATGCTGGCATTAGTCATGGCAAATTCATAATTTCCACCCTGGAAATGTTCATGTGCAAGGATTGATCCACCAACAATTGGAAGATCAGCATTCGTAGCAATTACATAGTGTGGAAACTGTCTTATGAAATCAAATAGCTTGGCGAACACCTCTCTGTTAATTGTCATAGGAGTGTGTTTTTTATTTAAAACTATACAATGCTCGTTGTAATAAACATATGGTGAATACTGAAGACCCCAATCCTCACCAAGAATTTTTATTGGAATAATTCTATGATTCTCTCTGGCTGGGTGATTAACCCTACCTGCATATCCTTCATTCTCTGGACAGAGAAGACACTTAGGATATGAAGACTGCTTAGCATTTTTTGCAGCAGCAATGGCTTTAGGATCCTTTTCAGGTTTTGACATATTAATAGTAATATCCATCTCTCCATATTCTGATGAATATTTCCACTTAATATCTTTACTAATTCTGTATGTACGAATATAATCTGATGCCTTTGAAAAATCGTAATAAAAGTCAGTTGCTTCCTTTGGTGAACTGGAATACTTTTCTTTGAAAACCCTTATAACTTCGGATGGCCTCATAAGAAAACAATTCATTACTTTTGTATCAAATAAATCTCTATAGACTACCGTATTATCTTCTATTAATCCTTTTTCAAAAGCAAAATCATTTATTTTAGATAAAAGAACTTCAAGATTATTAGATAAATCTATAACCTCTTCATCCACTTCTACATCTTCAAAATCATCAAGCTTTAGTACATCAAGTAATAAGTTAATTGAATAAATTTTATCTTCCGCCGTGATCAATTCTTTATTGATTGCATATTCTGCAAGTGCTTTTATATATTTGTTGATCATACTAACACACCTTCATTCCGCCGTACTTTCTAACCTTGAGTACGTGACATGATCCTTCTCCAAATAGATTATCCATTTCTTCTTTGTACTTGCTAACCATATCATTTGGCACGAATGCCTGAATTGTTCCAGCAAATCCACCACCGTGAACTCTCACTGCACCTTTACCATCAAGAATATGTTCACTTACGGCAAGACCAAGAGAAAGCCCCTGATTTCTCACATCAGATGCTGCAAACACATTCTGAAGATATTTAAATGAACTATCTCCAGACAATGAAATAATTCTTTTAAACTCATCAAAATTACCTTCTTCCAAGGCATTTACTTCATAAGTTACTTTGTTATGATCTCCATAAAAGTGAATAGCTCTAACAATGGCTCTATCAGAAACCTTACCCTTAAGTTTAGGAATGTTTGAATAAAACTCGTCTTCGTCAACTTCTCTTAAAACTTCTTTTCCAAAGAAAGCGGCAACTTCCTTCATTTCTATAGGAATTGCTGCATATTCTGGAGTAAGATCTGCATGTGATCCCTTTGTATCTACAATACACAAACTGTGTCCAAACTTACCAAAATCTACATCAACTTTTTTAATTACAGGATTCTTAACATCCTTGAAATCTATATTAACAAGACTACCAACAGATGAAGCCATTTGATCCATAAGTCCAGATGGTTTTCCAAAGTATACATTCTCTGCATATTGGCTTGCCTGAGCTATAAATACAGGTGAAATTTCCATATTGTTGTATAATCCCGAGAGGATTGTTCCGACTATTACTTCAAATGCTGCTGATGATGACATTCCTGATCCGCGAAGAACATCACTGGTCATGAATGTCTTAAATCCACCGATTTTATATCCTTCATCTTTGAGTTTCTTTGCAACTCCTCGAATAAGCGCCTCTGAAGTATTTTCTTCTGAGTCTCTCTTTTCAAGATCTGCTACACTTATATCACTTATGTTGTAATCATCAGAAACAATTTTTATAATTCCATCATCTGTAGGTTCAACAATAGCAATTACATCAAGATTAAGTCCACAAGCAAGTACTTGTCCCCTCTGATGGTCTGTATGATTGCCTCCTACCTCTGATCTTCCCGGTGCAGAATATATTTCTACTTCTGCTTCCCCGTAAAGCTCTTCAAATTTATTTATTGCACTTACATACCTCTTCTTCTGATATGTAAGCATATCTTCGTCAACATATATATCTATAAGTCTGTCGTCGAAGCTACCATTATTAATCTCAGCCAGTAAATCCTTTGTAAGTTTCATTTCCTTCTCCTATTCCCGTTATAACTTTATCTTAATATTTCAACTATTTTTTCAAAATGCATTCCGTGCGATGCTTTTATAAGTACTGCCGGTTTTTCTCCCTTAACACTTACTTCATCAATAATAGTTTTGATGCTATCAATGGCATCTTCAAGTGTTTCATAATAGACCTTTCTGCCACCAACTAATGTTGCTCTTTCGTATATGTTTGCTGAAAGTTTTCCAATACAGATCAGTAAATCATCTGACTGTTTGGAAATATAATCCCCTATTTCTCCATGGAGCTCTTCTTCATTTTCCCCAAGTTCAAACATATCTCCAAGAATTGCAACTTTTACACCATTGGCCTGGTCTAATAAATCAATAGCTGCCTTCATCGATTTAGGATTTGCATTATAGCAGTCATCAATTAATATATAATCTTCGCTCTCTATAATATTACTTCTTCCTTGTGTTGACTTAACCGATTCAATTCCTTTTGCTATTTCAGATATATCCATTTTAAGAATCAGTCCAACAGATGTCGCTGCTAGCGCGTTTAAAACATGATGCTTTCCAGGTAATGGGATTGTAACTTTAAAATCACCTTCCTTAGTGCAAATTTTACACTCCGTTCCGAGAAGTCCTTTGCTTACAATATCGGTCGAATATATGTCATTTGATTTATCGTTTCCAAAATACCTTGGAGTCTTATCATTAATTCTTGTAATTGTCCTAAGCTTATCATCATCACCATTCAATACAACAAAACCAGCTGGATTCATCGACTCGAATATTTCAGATTTTGCCTTTAACACCCCATCCAAGTCTTTAAGATTTTCAAGATGACATGGCCCAATATTTGTCATTACGCATATGTCTGGCTTAACTATCTTAGATAATCGGCTCATCTCTCCAAAGTCAGATATACCCATTTCAACTACTGCCAATTCATGTGTTTCATTTATAGTAAAAATAGTAAGTGGAACGCCTACCTCATTATTAAAATTGCCTGCTGTTTTCTGAACTCTGAATTTTTGTTCAAGCACTGCTGAAACCATTTCTTTAGTACTTGTTTTTCCAACGCTCCCAGCAATACCTACAATTTTTACATCAAGTTGTCTTCTGTAAAATTCTGCTATGTCTTTTAATGCTTTAAAGGAATCCTCTACATGAATATAATTACCCGAAACGTTTTCAGGAATTTCCTCACATATCACCGCAAGAGCTTTATTGTCCCATACTTGATTAATAAATGAATGTCCATCAACTCTTTCACCCTTTGTAGCAATGAACACACAATTTTCTTCGCATTTTCTTGAATCAATTATCACAGATGAAGCTTCTTTTTCCGCGTCATCTCCATTTATAAGAAAAAGTTTTCCGTTACAGGCTTTTGATATATTTTCAAGAGTCAGATTTTTCATCAGTTAAAAATCCCCTATTTATACTTATTCATCGATACATCGATAATCCACTGGCACAATTCATTGTATGATTTACCTATTGCATTAGCCTCCTGTGGGATGAGACTTGTAGGTGTCATTCCTGGAAGAGTATTTGCTTCAAGGCAGTATATATTTCCTGTTTTTTCATCCTGCATAAAGTCCATACGGGCATATGTCTGAATGCCAAGAGCTTTATAAGCTTTTACAGCCTCTTCCTGAATCATTTTCGTTGTCTCTTCTGGTATCTCAGCAGGACAAATCTCTGTTGTAGCACCCGCCTGGTATTTGTTCTTATAATCATAAAAACCATTATTAGGAACAATCTCTACTATTGGAAGTGGAATACCATCTATTACACAGTCTGTGAACTCAC
>JAUNIR010000097.1:5009-8636 GCA_030523345.1 Lachnospiraceae bacterium | reverse complement strand
TTATAGGGACATATGACTAGTAAAGAAATACGCAATAGATTATTTGAAATGCAGGATAAAGAGTATAAGGAATTCCACTTAGGTCTTATGCCTGGGGTTAATCCAGACTCTGTTATTGGTGTAAGAACTCCACTAATGCGAAAATTTGCCAAAGAGATATTTAAAAGTGGTGAATATGAGGAGTTTTTCAATGACTTTCCTCATGAATACTATGATGAAATGAATCTGCACGGATTTATTCTCTGTGAGGTTAAAGATTACGATTATGTAATAAATGAATTAGACAAGTTTTTACCATATGTTAATAACTGGGCAACTTGTGACTTGATCAGTCCTAAAAAAGCTTTCTCAAAGAATCTAGATAGATTAATAGTAGATATAAAGAGATGGATAAGTACAGAGGATACTTATACAATACGATTTGGAATAGAAATGTTAATGACATTCTTTTTAGATGAGCATTTTAAACCGGAATACAATGATATTGTTGCATCAGTATTATCTGACGAATACTATATAAATATGATGAAGGCGTGGTACTTCGCTACAGCACTTGCAAAGCAGTATGACGAGACAATCCCATACATCGAAAAACATGTTCTTGATGATTGGTGTCATAAGAAAACAATTCAGAAGGCAAGAGAAAGTTACAGGATTACAAAAGAACAAAAAGAATATTTGAAGTCTTTGAAGTAATTATGAATGTTGAAATGAATAATAAATCTAAAGCTGTTATAAGTAAAAAAACTTTATATTTTCTTTCTTTTTTCATCCCAGTGGTTATGATGGGAGTATTAGCTTTAGTACTAAAAATATATCCATTTGGTGATAATACAATAATATATGATGATGCTAGAAATCAGATAGCAAACTTTTATTCATATTTTAGATCTATTATTCTAGACAATAATGATGCGTCTTATACGCTGTCAAAGTTTATGGGTGGAGATATGGCGGGCCTTACAGGGTACTACCTAACAAACCCATTTTTACTATTATTAGTTTTGTTTAACGATAGGATTATGCCTATAGGAATTTATGTACTTACGGTATTACATGTGGGTGCTTTTGGGGTAGCTTGTTTTCATTTCTTTGACGTGAAATCTGAAGTTAGACTAGGAACGCTTATTTTTTCTACAGGCTATGCGTTTATGGGCATTGTTTTTGCTTATATAACGCTTCCTATTTTTTTTATGGCATATTTAATGACGCCCTTTGTAATGGCGGGCCTTATCAAGCTTGTAAGAGATGGAAAATGTTATGAATATATTTTTTCATTGGCATTTATGGTAATCTGCAATTTTTACCAAGGATATATGGCCTGTTGTTTCATATTGTTTTATTTCGTATATTTAGTAATAAAGTGGAATATCATCAAAAAAGATAAGATTAAAGATACAGTTAGATTAGTATGTACATTTATTGGAGCATCTCTTATATCGGTAGCATTATCTGCCATAAATCTTATCCCTGTCGTTACATCTCTTGGTGGAACAAAGAACGGTATAGATCTTAGTATTTTATATCCTTACAGGACATTTCGTTTTATAAATGTTTTTTCACAGTTTTATACAAATGCATTTTATGGAAATATTTCTAACGGGGCGATGCCATATGTGTATGTGGGATTTGTTGCCTTTGTGTTTATGGTGTTATTTTTCTTCAATAACAGGATATCTTTAAAAGATAGAATGATAGCATTAGCAGGTTTATTTATTCTTTTGGGATGCTCGTATATAAGCACAACAGACATTATATTGCATGGATTTAACAATCCATCGGGTTTTTCTCATAGATATGCGTTTCTTATAAGTTTTTTTGTTGTTGACATTGCATATGATAGCTTTCTTTCCATTTGGGGAGAATCTATGGATGAAAAAAATACAAGTTGTGCTGATACTAAAAAATATAATTATATAAGAGATTATTGGTATTTTATTGCTGGAGCGGTTATTGTTATATACTCGCTTTATGCATATAGATTCGCAGGAGTAGGAATTAATAAATGGTCAGCCTTATGGGATATAATTCTTTTAATTATTGTTATTCTGACCATTTCATATAAAGAAAAACTTAAAAACTATACGGTTGTGTTGATAGTTATATTTATTGCGCTTCAGTGTATAGACCTTGTGGGAAATGCTAGTCATTCTATTCCTATTGATGAAGTAGTAAAGGTATCTGATTATAGCAAATATTACGATAGAGTTAATCCTGTTATCAGCGATATCAAATCAGGAGATCAAGGATTATACAGAATAGAGAAAGACTTTGAATGGAGCCATAATGACGCCATGTTATTTAACTATAATGGTCTTTCACATTATAGTTCATGTGAAAAGGACTATGTAGAATCTTTTGCTGAAAAAATGGGATTTAAAATTACAGAATATTGGACGTTCTATAACCAGGGTAGTACTTCCTTTATAGATAGTTTACTTGGTGTTAAGTATTTCATTTCTCGTTTTGATTCAACAGACAAACCATACAAGCCATTGTCTGCTTACGATGAGACATATGTATATGAGAATCCGTATGCGCTACCATATGTCATACCTACGCATAGTGATATGTCTACGGTGGACATGACAACAAATAACTTATTTGAAATACAAAATGAAATTGTACATGAGTTCTTAATAGATGAGGATTTATTGAGTAGAGTAGATGTTGAGAACATAGCACTTGAAAACGTCAGAAAAACTGCACATGAAGAAGATGGTTCAGATGAGGCTTATATAAGATATGAGAAGGTAGATCCAAGTAAGGAGGCCTATATCGAGTATACTTTTAAGTCTAAGACAGATGATAACCTTTATTTATACTTTGATGCTCCGCACGAGCAGTATACAGAGATAACAGTAAATGATGCTTTTTATGATAATTATTTTACATTTTGGAGATGGAATATATTAAAAATTGGCAAGTATAAGGAGGGCGAAGAGGTCCGCGTGAAACTTCTCGTTAACGATGATGGCCTTGATATCATAGAACCTTATTTTTACACAGAAAGTGACGAAGTATTAAGCTCGTGGTATAACAAGGTTTCTTCTGAAAAAACGGAACTCAATAAAGCGACAAGCTCACACCTTACTGGAAAGGCGTCTCTTAATGAGGATGGATATTTAATGTTTACACTTCCAAGGGAAAAGGGGTGGACAATAAAGCTTGATGGTATAAAGACCGACTACACGAGCGCATTTGACACACTAATTGTAATCCCAGCTACTAAGGGAGAACATGTTATAGATATGAAATATGAACCTCCTGGTAGAAAAATCGGAACAATTATTACTCTATTAGCAATTGCTATTGTATGTGCATATTGGTTTAAGGATGCATTTACTTTAAGAAAAGAATAGCAATTCACGTAATTATTTATAAGCATATAATTATAGAAAATCGTTTGTTTGATTATTTCAAGCAAGCGATTTTTTATGTATATAGTATATTTTCTTGAATTTGGTCAAAATAGTAATTTTGTCTGAAAGCAAAGCATTTCGTAAATATAAAATTGATTAAAATTGAGAAATGAGGTACTGTAAAATTGTTAGTTGTACATTTGAATTGAGGAAATAAAAATGAAGCATATAAATGATAATGAACAGGTAAGAGTTAAGCAATCAA
>JAUNIR010000097.1:0-4979 GCA_030523345.1 Lachnospiraceae bacterium | reverse complement strand
GGAACTGTGAGAGAAAAAGTTGTTGGGAAAAAAATAACAAAAGATAAGTTTAAGGATTTTTACTATACATATGCAACAACTGTGAATCCACCAGAATATCAGAGATATCGATTTTATGTGGAAGGCGGTAAAACCTTTTTTTATCATGAAAAAAGAGAAGGAAACAATACTTTTCTTACGGAAGAGGATATTACAGTATGTGGAACTAAGGAACTTTCAAGTGAAGAATGGGACAAATTCTGGAATCTCATTGATGGAGGTAGTGTCAGAAAGAGAAAAGAAAGTGCGGACTCGGGAAATTCTGGCCCGTGGCTATACTTGTATTGGGAAGGGGACAAGAATACGTGGCAAGAGTTTAGCTTTAAAGAATATGAAGACATGCAAGAATTCGAGGAGTTCTGTAAGGGACTTGTAGAATCTGTCTTAGAGGATGAAGCTGACTTAAAAGAAGATTCCATTACTGAAGCTGAATCTGATGATATGGCGGTTCTCAAGGAAGATGTAAGAAATCTTAATGCGTATATTAAGTCAGTGAATAAGCTTGCGGAAGATGAGCTGAAGAGATTGGTTGTTGGCTACATGAGCATAGATTATATAGAAATTGATGATGATTCAAAGGAACTATGTCCAAATCTCGCTAAAAGCCTTGATGAGTTCAATGATACACGTAAGAAAGATTTTGACGAATCGTCAGTTAGATTTGTTGAAGCTGCTAATAAATATGCTGAACAGTCATTTGAAGCTGCAGAAGTGGCAGATACATGTATGGACTATGAATTTATTAACGTAATGAGAGCTGATAATGTGGCTATGTCGATGCTCATATCGTATGTAGATTTCTGGGGTCATGGCGATGTAGAGAGTATGTATGTGGGAACTACATATGATTCTCAGACGGGTAAAAAGCTTGAGATTACTGACGTAGTAAAAGACCTAGATAAATACAAGAATGCCATAGAAAACGAATTAAAACGCAAATATGAAAATGTGAATATAATAGATATAGATCCTGAAGATTATTTAGGGTGGGTGCTTACGCCAGAAGGAATTATAGTATATTTTGTTGAAGACTATGTATCAGTTCCAGATGGTGGGGATACATTTATTCAGATTAATTTTGATGAATATCCTGGTGTACTTAATGAAAAGTATAGCGTAGCACCAGATGAATACGCCATTCAATTCTGGGGGAATGATATTTTCTATATGGACACTGAGGGTGCAGAGGGAGAAAGAGAAGCTGTTGTATATTCTCCAAAGCTGTATGGTGAGGAGACTTCAAAGGATGAATATTCCTCATACGCAATATATGTTGATGATAAGTGTTATAGCAACAATGATGAAGATTGGTTCTATGGGTATAAGCCATATTACGTACATACTAAGGAAGGTAGCTTTATCTATACATATGTAGCGGGATATGAACAGGATTACATTACAGTAAATAAATTCTATGGTGAGGAGCCTGTTTGTATTGAAACACTTCCAGGGACACCGTTCTTAGCTAAAAATCTTGATGATGAAGATGGTGCAGTTGTTAGTCAATATATCGCATTTACTAATCCATCTATGATATATGATGCGCTTAGCTTTGAGAATAATGTATGTGGTACTTACAAAGGTGATGAAGGTGATGGCTGGGAAGAAAGATACTGGGATATATCTAGTATAGATGGCAAATATTATCTTGATTATATTGGTGAGTATGATTATTCAGCGGCTGAGATTGAATTACTTGATACTAAACCATTTCTCGTAGGTGATGAGCTTAGATATATGGTTAAGGTCTACCCATTTTCTGGGTTTGCATTTGGAGGAGAATACCAGGGAGGTGGTGAAGTAATGTATATTTCATCAAAGATAGGTATCCCCGGCAGGAGAATAGAACTGTCGGCAGATAATCCATTTTTCTATGGAACACAAAGTATGTATGAAGTAGAAGGTGTAAGCCTACATAAGGTGCAGGATAAGCGCAAGGAAAATAATGTTGCACCTGAAATAATAGGTGGCTGGCGTTCTATAGTAGCCATTGAGGGAATGGAGACTAACATATTTGTACAATTCTTAGAAGATGGAAGCGTCGATATTGTTCGTAAATGTGAGTGCTATCCTCCGGATGTATTTAGAGGAATATACAGCGTTGAGAAGAGCGGTGATAAGTATATAGGTAAAATTGAAGCTGAAGGTCTAGGGATGGGTAGCCAGCCTATGGTGGATTGGATTCTTGAATTTGACTTGACTTCAGATAATCCTATTACTATTAAAGATGAGTTCCTTGATGGTACCCCATTAGCTTATGGTGTAGATGACTTGGTACTTGAAAAGGCTGAATCTGGTGTATATGACAGGTATATTCACCCTGGTCCATATGATAGAACAGATGAAGTAGTAGAGAGATATGATGAATATATAATGAGTGATGAAGATTTCTACTATGATTTCCAACCTGAGTATGTTGAGGCAATTATTAATACAGCGATGGACTTAGCTAAGGGAACTAGCTATATATCATATGGAATTCAAGATAACAAAAAAGGTGGTGAAATATGGATTAAGGTTCTTAAAGACGTATATCCATCTGTTCAAGCCACAGTGAATTGGGTTAGATTTGATATGGGTGATTTGAATTACTACGATATTTACGATAATTTGCTTGAAGAAGAATAATGATTGTGGGTAATCGATTTGTGGAGTAAATACTATGTGGGAAAAGATATGGGAAGCAAAAGTACCTCTGATATTTGGAATAATAGCATTAATTTTTGTTGTAGCTGGATTTAGTGCAGGAAATAGAGACTTAAGTGATATGTCTCTTGTAAGTGGCGATATAACAGTTACGAGAGGTGCTGTTGATGATGAATTCGGTATTGTAACTGATGCTCCTGTTATGATGAGAGTTGTTGAGATGAATCAGTATGTGAAAACATCTGATAAATCATATACTACAGAATATGCTGATCATAGATTACCAAGTGTAGAACTTGGCAATTATAGATATAGTAATCCCGGCTTCCCTAATATTACTAATCCAAAGTTCTTCTATGGTGAAGCTACAATAGGAGACGAGAATCTAAAAATATCTGATGAACTATTAAGTAAATTTACATTCGAGTCATATATATATTTTGAAGATAGTTATAGAGGCGAAGATTACGCTTTTCCAAGATTTTTTGAGGATACTACGGGAAACAATCTGGTTGTGAGCGACGGAATGCTACAGTCAGATGGGAGCCCGTATGATGTAGGACATATTAGGATACGATATTATACTGGGATGCCAAAAAAAGGCAGAGAATATAGTGTTTATGGAAATATTGATGGGGACACAGTAGGTACAGATTCTATATCGGCTATATATGATAAGCCGATGGATGAAAATAGTCTTGAAAAACTTAATGATGAATTTTCAAAGGGCAATAAAAAAGTAGGTGTTGTAGCGTTGATAGTAGCTATAGTCTGCTTTGGAATTGCTGTCAAAATGATAAAAGAAGCATAATAAGAAACATGATAGTAGAACGCATAAGAAGCAAAATTAATTGTATATGTTTGATAATGTTAGCGGCAATCCTTTTACAGGGATGTGGTCAGGAACGGTTTGCTAAGGAACAGGCAGAGATGATTGTAGGAAAGGGACGTCCTATTCTGGAGCAATATGTAAGTTCTTTACCTGAGGAAGCACACATTATCAATATCAATATGTTAAATGGGTGCAAACAGGGGGAGCCTTCGTTTAGCGCTAGCTTTCCTAGTCATATTGTACAAGCAGCGTTTTTAGCCGGAGATATACAATATACAGCTTTAGTTAATCTTGAGGATGGAAAAATATATTCAAATTATGATTATATAGATCCTAATGAGATGATTCAGAGACAGCTGATGACATATCTTGATGAGTATGGGTTTAATGGGATATATGAAGTGTCTGGGGCCTTTTACTCCTATGCATTTGTATCCCATCAGGTAGAAGTAAAAAAAGGTGATGTAAGAGATGTATACGTGTATATCGATTATATTCCTGATTTAGCACCTGTTGAGGACGCAGATGAGTTTATGAATGCGTCCATATCAGGATTTGATATAGAGTATGAAACAGAAGATGATGAAGTTTTTGTACCAGAAATCCTAGTCAGATATTTGACCGACACAGGTAACTATCGTAAAGAAAATATGCGTGGAGATAATAGAGAATATCATATTAAAGGTGGTAGACGAGCGCAGAACTATGTAAATGGAGAGCCTGTGTATTATGAAATGGATATTATTAGTGAAGGAAATCCAGAAACTATGACATGTGATATTTTGCGTTGGGATTATAAGGAAGAGGATGGATTTTGTTATATTTACGCTGGAGGAATGAAGAACGGAAAAGTTATAGACATTGAAGATGTAGAGTATGAAAAATATAGCTGTCCGTTTACGTTTAGCGGTGATGAACTTACTTATGTAAGAGATGACAACAATCCAAATGAAGGACATTTATATGTAAAAAGTCCTGAGTGGAATGAAATATCAATGACACGCTACATGCTTGCAAATAAAACGGCAGATGAAAAGACAAATGATATTATAGATAGATGGGAACTAGAACCTATAGATCAAGAGAAACTAGAAGTAGTCAAAAGTGATTTTGCTGATTTATATGAGCTATATATTAAAGGAACAAAAAATAAGGTTGAGTTTAAAGATGATAAAGTAGTAGTAATTTTTAAGTAGCCATACCACATAGGAATTTTAATATAGAGAATTTTGCTTGTAAGAAGGTCCATAGCTATTTGCTGATGGATCTTTTGTTTTTGAACATCATACAGTGAAACGGTTTTGCAACAGAAAATAAAATATACTTAGCTTGTAAACAAAACAAACAACATATAAAAAAGATAAGAGAGGCTATGAATATGAAATGTCCTAATTGTGGAGCTGAGGTAACTGGTAAGGTCTGTGAATACTGTGGTACAACTATTAATCGTAAGGCGGTCTGT
>JAUNIR010000096.1 GCA_030523345.1 Lachnospiraceae bacterium | reverse complement strand
TGTTGAAGAAAGCGTTCCAGTAGAGGAAAGTGTGCCTACAGAGGATGACACTCCATTTGAAGAGAATGTGGCCGCAGAAGAAAGCACACCATGTGATGGAAGCGAATTAGAAGCAGCTGAAGAGTTCTTGGCTACGATTATTTCTGACAGCTCAAATGATGTGGAAGGAGAACCTGTTTCTGAGGATGTCGAAGAGACAGAAACAACCATTGAGGATTCTGTGGAATCTGAGGTAGAAGCAGCCATCGAGTCATGTGAGGATATTCAAGATAACCAGACCTTGCCAAACCAAAATAGTGGCATTCAGGCACTTCGTTCGCAGGAAGGGCGTCAGGGCGAATATCTTGATGATGAAATTGATTCATTCGATGGTGACGAAAGTGAAGAGCTAAAACAATGGTATTTGATTCTTAATGAAACTACACAGGCGGTTGAAAATAAACCTGAGACAACAGTTTTAGAGGGAAAGATAGATACACTTAGCTATATTATCGCGGGTGTTACGGAAAATCTTTCAAGTGGTATACAGAGTGCAATTACAGAGATTATGAGTAGAAGCACAGATACTCCGCTTGCTATGATTGCAAATAGTTTAATTGATGCGGATAAGTATTCGGTTGAATATGATGGATATGATAGTAAGCACTGCTGGAATGGCGCTGGATCAAATAGCTTATGGACGTCAGGGTGGGCTTCGTATTTAGGATTTACTAATGAAGACGAAGTTATGACGTATATTACGAAGAAATTCACTGATTATGGTGCAGATCAGACTGTAGCTTGGAAATGGTTATTTGATGGATTATATGACAATAGCTATTCGGCAAAAATGAAAGAGTCAACAAGCGAGCCTTTAGCTACGAACATATATATACCTGCTGCGATAGGCAAAACAATTGGAGCATTAGGTAACCTCTCAGAGCTTAATATTCTTGAGCAGTTAAAAGATTATAGTGTTGCAATGGAAATTGGCTGGAAAAAAGATGACGAGGATGTGTTGGCTAACAATACGCATGCTGTTACAGCAATGGGAGTTATTTTTGATTCTCTTGAAACAAATGTTAGGGATAGATATAAAGCTATTATATTAGCAGATCCCGATGATGATGAGGCGGGCGTTCAAAGTACGTCAGCACCGGCTAGTGATGATGAGGCTTACCAGGTAAAATTAAACAGACCAAATAAATATAATATCTATAAGCTTGGAACAGAAATAGTAAATGGTGTTACATATTGGACTATTAAAGATTATCTTCCAGGAGCAGCAACTTATATTTTGAGTTTTGACACTCTGAAGCATTATAGTGATGAGCTATTAAATAAAATCACTGAAAAAGCAGGCGAGGGAACAACTGATTTTAAGAATGACTACGATTTTGCTATTGCAAATGCTGAACTGCAGACGTTTAATGGGACCGAATACGAGAGTAAAGATGAGTTCTGTGGTCAGCCTATTGAACTTTGGATAAACTACAATAACTATTCATATAAGGCAGTAAAATCCAATATGACAGTGCCAGTAGAAGTTGAGGTCACAAGCAAGACAACAAATAAGACTATTAAGAAAATCTTAAATGGTACGTTTACAATTGATGCAGATGCATTTGGATTTGGAACAATCGTTGTAAATCTTGATGAACTAGGTCTTGATCCAATTGGTACGGAAGAATATGAACTTACTGCTATAGTTAATCCAATTGGTAAGGGTGGAGTAAGAGAAGCCTACTATGTAAATAATCAGGCAATTAAAACAACATTTAAGATGACATCATCAAAAGGCGGATTTGTAGAAGCAGGCCATGATGATGAAATATATTTACATGCGGATAAGACTGAAAATACAAAACATACTGATACAGATAGTAGTGCAGCAGTTGTTGCAAGTGAGAGTGTTGAAAGATTTTATGCTACAATCGACAGTATTTTAACGAATGGAAATGTGAATTATTATGTGCCTAATAAGTTATATTCAGCCTCGATTGCTTCTTCATATGATATTTATGTTAAAGGTGACATAGAGAACATTGAGATGGTTTTAGTTGATGGTATCCAGGTGCCGAAGGAACTATTAGCAGTTGTGAATAATTCCCACAATGTTTTAAAGGTGAGTATTCCAGCAGGCTTGATGAAAGGGCTTTCAAAGGGTATACATACAATTAAATTATATTTAAGAAATAGAATCGCTCCAATTGAAATACAAATTGAAGTAATATAATTTTGAGACTGTATAGGCTCAAAGCAGGTAAGTGTAGAACTTGATATCCGGTCGTACAATTATTATAATAGACCGATTGGGTTATGAAAAAATGACAGAGAAATTTGTCTGGAAAGGGGACATTGAAGATGTCAAAAGCTAGTGTAGTATTAGGTTGTTTTTATGGAGATGAAGGAAAGGGTCGTACAACTGACTATCTTGCTCAGTTTGCAGATGTGTCTGTGCGTGCTACAGGCGGTAACAACGCAGGGCATACAATCTACGTTAATGGTGTAAAGTTTGCAATGAGACTTATACCTTCAGGTATACTTTCAAACAAGACTATTGCAGTAATCGGAAATGGTGTTGTTTTGAACCCAGAAGTTCTCATCGGTGAAATTAACATGTTAAAAGAACATGGAATCGATGTAGATAAGTTTTTAAAGATTAGCGATAAGGCTCACGTTATTTTCCCTTATCATACACATCTTGATGTAATGCTTGAAAATAAGCGTAAGAATAAGATCGGTACAACTAAGAATGGTATTGGACCTGCATACTGCGATAAGTATGAGAGAAGTGGATTTAGAATAGAGGATCTCTACAAGGATAGCTTTGAAGAGAATTTAAGACATATGGTTGCTGTGAAAAATGAGATGTTAGAGGCAGCAGGAGAGCCTACATGTGATGCAGATGCAATAGTTGAGCAGTATAAGACATATGCAGATACTCTTAAACAGTATGTGTGTGATACAGTAACACTTCTTCATAAGTATCTTAAGGAGGATAAGTTTGTAGTTGTTGAAGGTGCTCAGGCAACACTTCTTGATATTGACTTTGGCTCATATCCTTTTGTTACTTCATCAAATCCTACAATTGGTGGAATTCTTACTGGTACAGGTCTTTCAGCAAGAGATATTGGTGATGTGTATGGAGTAATTAAGGCATATTCAAGCCGTGTAGGTGAAGGCCCTTATGTTACAGAGTTAAAGGATGAAGTAGGAGATAGAATCAGAGATCTTGGACATGAGTACGGTACAGTTACAAAGCGTCCTAGAAGATGTGGATGGCTTGACCTTGTTACACTTAAGTATGCAATAGATATTAATGGTGTTAATTACATAAATCTTAACCACCTTGATACAATTGGCCAGTTCGATACATTTAAGGCTTGTATAGCTTATGATGTTGATGGAGTAGAGACTACAGACTTCTCTACTAACGAACAATTCCTTGCAAAGGCTAAGCCTGTTTATAAAGAGTTCAAGGGTAACTTTGGCGATGTGTCTAAGTGTAAGACTTTCGGCGAACTTCCAGAGGCAGCAAAGGAATATGTGCGCTATATCGAAGAGTACACAGGTACTATGGTTAAGTTAATTGGTACTGGTGCTGACAGAGAGAACATGATTGTTAGATAAGTCTATTTAGGACTGTAACGGTGAGATTCTATGAAGAATTATAAAATAGCAGTTGCTGGAACGGGATATGTTGGCATGTCTATGGCGACACTTCTTGCTCAGCATAACGAAGTATGGGCGGTTGACATAATACAGGAAAAGGTTGATTTAATTAACCAGGGTAAGTCGCCTATCGTAGATAAGGAAATAGAAGAGTTTTTAGCAAAGGGAAACCTTAATCTTCATGCCACGATGGATGCAAAAGAAGCATACACAGGTGCGGATTTTGTTGTTATTGCTGCGCCTACGAATTATGATTCACAGAAGAATTATTTTGATACATCTGCAGTTGAGTCAGTTATTAAGACGGTAATGGAATATGCAAAAGATGCCATAATGGTGATTAAGTCTACAATCCCTGTAGGCTATACTCTTCATGTGAGGGAAAAGCTTAATACAGAAAATGTTATTTTTTCGCCTGAATTTTTAAGAGAGGGAAGGGCATTATATGATAATCTCTACCCTAGTAGAATAATTATAGGTACTATTTTAGAGAATGAGCGTCTTAAAAAGGCAGCTGAAACGTTTGCTGGACTCCTTTTAGAAGGAGCAATTAAAAAGGATGTAGAAACTCTTATTATGGGAGTTACAGAAGCAGAGGCGGTTAAGCTTTTTGCAAATACTTATCTCGCTCTTAGAGTGTCCTATTTTAATGAACTTGATACATATGCGGAGATTAAAGGGCTAGATACTGCACAGATTATTAGGGGCGTTTGTCTTGATCCACGTATAGGAGATATGTATAACAACCCATCATTTGGATATGGTGGATATTGTCTTCCAAAGGATACAAAACAGCTTCTCGCTAATTATGAGGACGTTCCTGAAAATCTTATCGAAGCAATTGTTGAAGCAAATCGAACAAGAAAAGATTTTATAGCTGACAGAGTTCTTGATAAGGCGGGCTATTATAGTTATGGACATAATAACCAGTATTCAAACGCTGAAGAAAAGAATGTCACTATAGGTGTATATAGACTTACAATGAAGTCGAGCTCAGACAATTTCAGACAGAGCTCAATTCAAGGAATTATGAAGAGGGTAAAGGCTAAAGGAGCTACAGTTATTATTTATGAGCCAACACTTCAAGATGGTACAACATTCTTTGGAAGCAAGGTAGTGAATGATATTGATGAGTTTAAGCGTCAAAGCGATGCAATTATTGCCAATAGATACGATTCGGTTCTTGACGATGTGGCTGATAAAGTATACACGAGAGATATTTTCAAGAGAGATTAAAAATTATATATATAAACATTGTTTTCGATTATTGCAAATAAATACCACGCTGTGATATATTTATTATGTAAACGTATGTTGGTTTAAGCGTATGGAAGATAAGTTAAAGCGAATAAAAAGAATATTTGCTCTTGTTGGTGCTGTGGTTCTTGTCTGTATGTATGTTTTGACACTTGTTTTTGCTATTACAGACAATCCTGAGACTATGAGCTTTTTTAAAGCTTCAGCGGTGCTGACAATAGTTCTTCCAATACTTATTTATGCATATCAGTTAGTATATAGAGTAATTAAGCTTATGAGTGAGGGGAAAGACAAGTAAGCTTGGCCGGGAGTATAAATGATAGTTTTTGAGCTTTACAGACAGCTTGATGTTCGCATGTACCAGACTTTAGCTCAGCTAGATCCTACATATGGTCCATGTGCAAAATATATATTCGAAGATGATACACTTCTGTTACTTGGTTCAGATCATTCCATCAGACTTAACATGGCAACAAAAGAAGCAATCATTGATAATCCGATTCGTAACTTTGATATAGAAAACGAACCGGTGCTTTGGTTTTCTGAGAACTCTTACGAGGGATATATCGTAAGGGCTATTAATAATGTTTTCAGACAGTGGCTTGATGTTGATCCATTTGAATCAGAAGAAAAGTTATTACAGAGTATTGTTGATATTAACGAAAATTTGACGAAATACGATATTCGCATTTTTTACGATGCATCTGGAATGATTGCGTACCATAGTGATAAGGTTATAACTTTTGAACAGGCAATCGAACTTATTGGAGAAATGGATTTAAAGAGGGAGCAGAATGCTGACTTACAAGCAATTCTTAATGAGGCTCAGGCTCTTAAAGTTTCAGGAAGACTAGCAGATGCGGTACCGTATTATGAGCAGATTATACGTAATACCTCAAGGCCAGATTTCATATATACAGTTGCCGCTTTTGAACTCGCGGAATGTTACTATTTTATAGGAAATTATGATAGAGCTGTATCTCTTTATTATAGATGCAATCTTGAATTCATTGCTAATGAAAAGGACTTCTACATTCATTTAGGACATGCGCTACTTGATGTGAAAATGAAAAAATATGAGCGTGAAATCAAGACATATTATCGCTCAAAAGTTGATCCGGATTATATACTTACTCATAAGGATGCTGTTGAGGGCGCAAGAAGAGAAGTTGCGGCTGTATTTGACGAATATGAGCAGACATGCCTTGAGATGGGAGAAAAGAAATATGCAGAGCATAGAAATAAATTACCAATAGGTGCTGATGATATAGATGAGCTACTTATGGAACCGTCAGAAGATGAACAGGAAGAGAATGTTCCAAAGAAGGTATATGAAGGTATAAGACTTACTGAACCAGTAGTTGCAAAAATGGCAACAAAGAAGTCTGATAATGAACTTTTCTATGATGCGCTTGATTTATTTATTGCGGGGGAATATCAGAAGGCATTTGAAATATACTGGATGCTTACAAAGGAACTTCCGCCAGACACAGACTATTACACATGGGCACAGTTCCAGCTTGGAAAGCTTTATACCATATTTGATGATTATAATAAGGCATATGATGCGCTTTCGATGTGTGATCCAAATAAATTTGGAATAGTATATAGACAGGAAGATTTCTTAGTTCTATATGAGCATGTTAAGATCGTATGTAACGATTTTGAAAGTGATGTTAGATATAGAAAATTGCTTAGAGGAAGATTTGATTTTTATTTTGCCCAGTATGATGCGGAATATAATCAAATGTTGAGAGACCATAAGCTTATAAGAAAATTCGTTCAGTATGAGAAGGAATGTAAGGAAGACTGTATAGAGGAGTTTGGTGACAACATTGTTCTAGATGAGGACAAAGATAAGTCAAGGAAAAAAGGGTTATTCTCATTTTTTAAAAAGTAGAGGCATAAATTTATAAAAAAGAGGCTCAGGGGTTGAATCTCCTGGGCCTTTGTGTTATTCTAGTAAAGTTGTTGGGCTTTGGGTGAACTATGCCTAAATCCCGTAATTTATCACGACCGTGGATGTATTCACTGGTGTTTTATCTTAATCATGAACGCGTTAAGGTAGGATGGTGAGTACAGGTGAAACGGCGGATGTTTATAACCATATGGAGGTAGTAAAATGAGCGTTATTTCAATGAAACAGCTTCTTGAAGCAGGTGTACATTTTGGACATCAGACAAGAAGATGGAACCCTAAGATGGCACCATACATCTTTACAGAGAGAAATGGTATCCACATTATCGATTTACAGAAGTCAGTTGGCATGGTAGACGATGCATACAACGTAATTTCTGATATCGTTTCACAGGGTGGTACAGTTTTATTTGTTGGTACAAAGAAGCAGGCACAGGATGCTGTTAAGACAGAAGCTGAGCGTTGCGGTATGTACTATGTAAATGAGAGATGGCTTGGAGGTATGCTTACAAACTTCAAGACAATCGAGTCAAGAATTGCTAGACTTAAGGCAATCGAGAAGATGTCAGAAGACGGAACATTTGATGTTCTTCCTAAGAAGGAAGTTATCGGCCTTAAGAAGGAATGGGAAAAGCTTGAGAAGAATATCGGTGGTATCAAGAACATGACAAAGATTCCTGATGCTATTTTCGTAGTAGATCCTCGTAAGGAGCACATTTGTATTAAGGAAGCTCAGGCACTTGGTATTACACTTGTTGGTATCTGTGATACAAACTGTGATCCAGAAGAACTTGATTTTGTTATTCCAGGTAATGACGATGCTATCCGTGCAGTTAAGCTTATCGTAGCTGCTATGGCAGATGCTGTTATCGAAGCTAACCAGGGACAGTCAGTAGAGGCAGAGGCTGAGGAAGCTCCTGCAGAAGAGGAGGCATAATATGGCAGCTATTACAGCTTCAATGGTAAAAGAGTTAAGAGAAATGACAGGCGCTGGAATGATGGACTGTAAGAAAGCACTTACAGAGACAGACGGCGATATGGATGCTGCAGTAGACGTACTTAAGAAGAGTGGTGCTGCAAAGATGGCTAAGAAGGCTGCAAGAATTGCAGCTGAAGGTATTACAAGAGTTGCTTCAAACGGAAATGAAGCAGTTGTTGTAGAAGTTAACTCAGAGACAGACTTCGTTGCTAAGAACGAAACATTCCAGGAATTCGTACAGACTGTTGCTGATACAGCACTTACATCAGGACTTAATGGCGGAGCAAATGGTGAAGATGTTGAGGCACTCCTTGGAATGAATGGTCTTCAGGAACTTCTTGTTGAGAAGACAGCTACAATTGGTGAAAAGTTATCAGTTCGTAGATTTGCTAAGATCTCTGGTGATTGCCTTGCTTCATACATTCATGCAGGTGGAAAGATTGGTGTTTTAGTTGCAGGCGAAGGTGCTTGCGACGACGCAGCTAAGGAAGCTCTTTCAAACATCGCTATGCAGATTGCAGCTATGAATCCACAGTATGTTTCAAGAAACGATATCTCAGCAGATGAGCTTGCTAAGATGAAGGATATTACAATTGAGTCAGCACTTAATGATCCAGCATCTCTTCCAAAGCCAATTCTTAATGCTTTATTTGGCAAGGTTGAAGCAGGAAACTTATTCTCAGCAGAGGATGCAGCTATTTTAGCAGAGAAGAAGAATGATAAGTACCTTTTCAACTTCCTTTCAGATGAGGCTAAGGCTAAGCTTGCAGAACTTGCACTTGCTGATAAGGCTCAGTATGTAGAAGATAAGATTTTCTCAGGACTTGTAGAGGGACGTATCTCAAAGCAGGTTAAGGAAATC
>JAUNIR010000258.1 GCA_030523345.1 Lachnospiraceae bacterium | reverse complement strand
AAACCTCCTTGCAGGGACGAAGTAATACATATATAGATTTCCTGAGAAATTTCCTCTTACCAGCACACTAAGCAAGCTCAAGCTAACAGCTCTTAATTGTGAAGCCCCACTTCTAAAGGCCATCCACAAATCATGTAATATTATTACAACCATATAAATCGTAACCACTAGTCCGTACTTCCACAAATAATACAATACTGAATTTTCCATAAATACTGATTTTTTCAATTCAGTAATTTCCCCAAAACCTGCTCCTATCAATGTCATGGGCCTGAGGACTTTCGTTTTTAGCAGCGCTTCACTTTGCACCCACCGGTGCTCAAGCGTATTATTACTATTTGTGGAATCTGTTAATCTCGAAAAAATAGCATTTGAGTATTTTTCCACCAAGTCCGGTCTTGCATACGATACTATTAAAAATGCGGCAATTATGAACGAAATCGTTACCATAATATTTTTCACATTCTTTTGGATGTTATTTTCTCCCAGAAAACACACAATAATGATACTTGCTGCATAAGTAATCCAAATTGTTCGCGTAAAACTTAGTAAACAAGCTAAGAAACAAATAATTTGAAAAACAACTTTTGATATTGCACTATTCTTTTGGAGCAACATCAGCGCTGCCACCACGGGAACAAACTGCACAATGATTGCTACATCTCTATTTCCAAACCCATTTGCAATCATCACACTGAGACCAATTGATGCCAATTGTGTTGCTTCAAGTAAAAAGACAACAATCACATATAATTTTAGAACATTGCCAAGTCTTACAAAGAAATCGGCATTTGTTTTTACACTCGAAAGATAAATATATGGGACAAAGATATATAAAAACAATTTGAAGTCCTGCAGCACATTACCGAATGCAAATCCCTGCGCCATTCCCCAAATGATAAACCAAGCCGCCAAACACTCCACCATAAAGTTTTTCTTTGATAATAGTCGCCATGATACATCTTTTCTAATTATTATGGCCAGTAGTAAGATCAACAACGAAAAATCCGATACCATAAAGCTTCCCATTCTATATGCCAAATTTAAGGAAGCCCCCCATGCAACTGTGGTTAATAAAAAAATCTCAAAAATCGTTTCCGTTCTTTTTATAATAAAAATTTGTGACACTATAAGTCCGAGTACAGTATAAGCAATTACTGGTGATTTGGTAAAAACCAATACGACTGTAAGCGTCATCCATATTGTCAAGTATATTCTATCAATTAATTTGTACATTCCTTCTTTTTTCTCCCTATAAACTCTTTTAGCTTTTGAGCGTAAGCTTGATTATCAGAAAGATATGCTTCTATATTTCTTTTACAAGTCAAAAAATCATTTTCATTCATTACTTCAGAAAAATCAATATCATTTAAGGTCTCATACAATATACCAACCTTATAAGTTCTCACAAATTTAAATATTTCATAGCATCTTGTAATTACTGGCTTTTTTGCAAAAAGAGCATCATATACCACTCCACTACTTGATTCGTTATAATACTCATCTACATATGGAAGAATAATACACCTTGTGGCAGAAATCATATTATTGTATTC
>JAUNIR010000257.1 GCA_030523345.1 Lachnospiraceae bacterium | reverse complement strand
GAGAATGTTGTAAAAATAAAGCCACCTGTTAATGTTAATGTGGGGCTTGTTATTTTTACGCTTCTTTTAGTGTATATTATTATACTTACTGTTTCTTATTTTAAGAGTAAACCAATAACTCCATATGAAGTTACAATGGGGTCTCTTGCAGTCAATAATACATATAACGGAGTGGCGCTTCGTGAGGAAAAAATAGTTAATGCTGACTATTCCGGATATGTAAATTATTATGCTAGAGAGGGTGAAAAAGTTTCTAGGGGATCAATGGTATATACAATTGATTCAACTGGTAAATTATCAGATGTTGTTAGTACTACAGATACTACAAATGATAATACGTTATCAGATAATGATCTTTTTGAAATAAAAAGTGATATATCTGAATTTGCTAATAATTTTGATCCAAAAGATTTTTCATATACATATAATTTTAAATATGATATAGAAGGAACTGTATTAAAACTTGAAAATTTAAGAGTACTTAGCGGTATTGAAAAAGTTAATTCGGCTAATTATTCAGATGCAGTAAGTTTTGGCTATGCACCAACATCAGGCGTTCTTGTTTATGCTATTGATGGATATGAGGAATTAAACGCAGAGGACTTAACACCTGAAAAATTTGATGTTAATGAATATGTTAGGTCACAATTTCATTCTGGAGACTTAATAGCAGAAAACGATGGTGCATATAAATTA
Organism: Lachnospiraceae bacterium; assembly: GCA_030523345.1. GTDB lineage: Bacteria > Bacillota > Clostridia > Lachnospirales > Lachnospiraceae > UBA2868. The sequence goes on along the minus strand of JAUNIR010000257.1, from coordinate 867 downwards.
ATTACAAGTGAAAATTGGTCCATCATTATAGAAATTGATGAAGAAAGAGCTCAGGAATTAGCTGATGAAAGTTATGTACAAGTGAGATTTTTAAAGAATAATTATAAATCTTGGGGTGCGTCATCAATTCTTCACCAAAATGGGCTTACATATTTAAAACTTGATTTTAATAATTCTATGATAACATTTGCATCAGATAGATTTATTGAAATAGAGTTATTGCTTAATACACAAAAGGGATTAAAAATTCCAAATTCTGCAATTGTTGAAAGAGCATTTTATCTAGTGCCAGAAAGCTATTATACAGAAGGCGGAGCCCAAGGAAATCCAGGATTCATTAGAGAGACATATTTGGAAGATGGATCTAAATCTACAGAATTTGTAGATGCTAACGTATATGCATTGGTAGATGGATATTATTATGTAGATGAATCCGTATTTAATATTGGTGATAAGCTTGTCCTTCCACATGATGATAAAAAAGATAATTCAGAGGTTACAGCTCCAGAAACATACGCTGTTAGTAAACAAGATACTCTAGTTGGAGTATATAATATAAACAAAGGATATGCGGATTTTAAAGAAATTACAGTACTAAATGCAAATGATGAGTATTCTATAGTTAAATCCAATACAGAATTTGGCTTAAATGTATATGATCATATTGTATTAAAAGGAGATACTGTATCGGATAGAGATTTTATTTACGAGTAAGATGATAAAAGAAAACATTGAATTAGTTCAAAAGAATATAGATAATGCTTTGATTAGAAGTGATAGAAGTTTAGATGATGCAAAGCTTATTGCTGTGTCAAAAACTAAACCGGTTGAACTTATAAAAGAAGTTTATGATTTAGGAATTAGAGA
>JAUNIR010000256.1 GCA_030523345.1 Lachnospiraceae bacterium | reverse complement strand
TCTAGTTCCCATTCCAATCGCTCCCTAATTTCCAATGTAATATCAGAGTATTTTGGTTCTATTTCTGAAAATGATGGTGTGTATGATCTTGGTTACAGTGGGCTAATACATAAAGCCATTTGTGATGCAACAAAAGTCAAGCCAAAGGCATTGTTTGTACATACAGATGAAAATAAACATGTATATACATCTAGACGAGGTGGATTTAAGATATACACGGCAATGTGTGGAATTCCTAATATATCGGGGCTTATTAGGGAATTGTTTTTTTCGGCTTTGGAGGGAAGCTGCGTTGGATACAGTAGAAATGATAAAAGCTATGTTCCAATGATAGAAGAAGAGATAAGAGACTATTCTGACATTGCGCCAATATATATGATGCAATATGGCGCACTTCAAATGGTAAAGGATTTTTATACCATATTTGAGAGTTACATTGATTACATTGACATTGCGTCAGGTGATATGATGCTTCCTTTTGAAGGAATGTTATGCAATCCTCAAAAAACGGATACAAGAATGTTTAATGATAGCTGGTTTGAAGATAAAGTTTATGGGCGTGTTGAAAAAATAAATGTTAGGGATTTTTGGAATCAACTTCTTATTATGAGAACAGGCTTAAAAGGCAGCAATATTAGTAGCAGCATAGATGAAATTCTAGCTAAGAAAAAAAAGAAAAAACTTGCAATATTTGGTACGGGTAAGATGACTGAAATGATTATGCTTAAGGAACCAAATATAGAAGTGTCTTTATTTCTAGATAATAGTAAGGCAAAAAATGGTACTAAATTTCATAATATCGATGTTTTAAGCCCATATGAATGTGAAGACATAAATTCTTATTACATTGTAATTGCCATAGGTGCATATAAAGAGATTGAAAAACAATTAACTGATATGGGATTGGTTAAGTATAGAGACTTTATTAATTATATGGAGTTTTTTTAGTATAACTTAATTGCGGAGATAAAATGGAAAATAAACTTATACTACATATAGGAATGCCTAAGACAGGAACAAGTGCTATACAAGGATTCTTATATGACAATAGAGACAGATTAAACAAATATAATATTAGTTATCCAGACTTAATAGAAGATATGACAAAAAGAGGATACGTTGTTGCAACACGTCCTGAAGGACGAACAAAAAATGGCGTATCTCTTAATCATTTCAGAAGCTGGGACAATATGGAATGCATCTCTCCTGCAGTAATTACAGAATGGAATGTGTACACAGATTTAATAAATAGTTATTTAAAAGATAGTTCGGTTATTATTTCTGATGAAGATTTGTGGTGTCAAGGAAACAATTATGTATTGATCCGTGAATTAAAAAAAATATGTAGTAATATTGAAATAATAGTATACCTTCGTAGACAGGACCTCGAAATAGAAGCAATTTGGAATCAAGTTGTTAAACGATATGGTTATTGTTCATTGGACTTTAAAGATGCTCGAGAGCGTTGGGAGAATGATAGACTTGTCTCATATTTTGAAATATTGAGTAACATTGAAAAAATTGTCGGACTCGAAAACATGAACATAAGGGTTTATGAGAAAAGT
>JAUNIR010000255.1:616-1566 GCA_030523345.1 Lachnospiraceae bacterium | reverse complement strand
ATACGTTAAACTGGGAAATTTAGGCTTATGCATGGTATTTTGTACTATACTTACATCTTGTTCTTTACTTATGCAAAGACAAATTGTCGTATCATCTCAATCAAACATTGATAACATAGACGCTAAAAATAAAACTTTCTATATTATTCCTCAAAAAGAAAAGAAAACCAAATCCATAACAGATATTAATATCAAAAATACCATTAAATCTGTTATGAAAAACAACGGATGGACAGAAACAAACAAGAACAATGCCAAATATATACTAACCTACACAACCTTGGACACATCATATTCTGGCACAAATTATACTCCAATATATGGTGAAACAACAATATCATCTATTGATAGCTACGGAACAACTAAAGGAACAGCAAATACGAATTATATCGGCAATAATGCCTATACCGACTATGATTATTCAACAAATACATCATATAATCTTAATTACAATTATGGTATAACAGGATATAGGCCATATCTTTGGACGAAACAATTCAAAGGATTGGGTATTAAAATAATAAATAAAAACAATGAAGAAGTATATAATGGAGCTCTTGCAGTTGATGACTATTCCTCAATTTCAGATGTTGACCTCATTGCATATTTTCAATCCATTTTTGCAAATGATTTGGAAAACACTTACGGACAAAATCAACACTACTATTGTTATATGAATACACCAACAAATGCATCTTGTAAAAAATTGTCATTTTGGTTTTGAAAAAGCTTCCATAAACCCGAGTAAACTCGGGAAGTCTTTTCATAATCAAACCTTACAGGTTTGACACGCTTCGTGTGAGGGTATTTTCATAATAATTATGCCTGTCCAATACTTAATATAATTGGACAGGCTTATAAGTATTTTAAGCAGATTTTTCTTTCTGCAGTATATTACTTACAGTTGATTTAGAAATACCAGTTATTTCGGCAATGCTCCGGCAAGTACC
>JAUNIR010000255.1:0-606 GCA_030523345.1 Lachnospiraceae bacterium | reverse complement strand
ACCCATTCAATACCTCCATTGTCTTTATCAACAAGGGCAATATCGAAGCTCGCTATTTGTTTGCCTCCTAGATTACGATTTTTTTCAAAAACCACTTTGCAGTTTCCACCAAAAGAAGAATTTTCATCATCTTCAGATGTAGTTTTTTTACCGGCTTTTGAATGTTCAAGATGAATTACCAAATCGAGAATATCTTCTCGTTTAGAAATTCCTCTTTGACCACCATTTTTGCCCGAATGATGAACAATTATAACAGCTTTAACACGTTTTCGCAGTTAAAATTTCCAATATTGAATAGAAACCCAAGATGTCGAATCTAATTCATCGACTTTAGTAAGTGATGACAAATTGTCAAACACTACTAAACTGATGCCATCTAACATCTTGTCTATTTCTTGTTGAATACAAGAATTTGCGATGTCAATCGTTGCAAATTCCTGTAAATCTGCAGAAAAGATTTTAATGTTTTCTGTATAACTGTTTTTTGAAGCTTCAAAATTTTCAGCGATACGAGAAAATCTTGCCTGCAAAGCAGTTGATGACATTTCGCCATCAACATATAACACTTTAGCAGGCTTATTTGCTTCCCACCGCAAAAATTTTGAG
>JAUNIR010000254.1 GCA_030523345.1 Lachnospiraceae bacterium | reverse complement strand
AACAATCAACCATATAATGCATTTTAATAAAGAAATTGCACCTCCACCATGATATTTAAATATAATTGCTCCAAATATTGGAACAAACATCATCATAAGAGTTGTGGCACTGATTTTAACAGGTCCTAGCCCAAAATATGTTCCGTTCACCCTTGTCCCAAACAATAAACTATACAGCCCTGCAACAATAATAAAGGAACCAATAACCTTTGAATATTTTGCGATTGCAGTATAATCTAGAAAATATACCATTCCCATCAAAACTATTCCAAATATTACATTTAATATAAAATCACCTATTGAAAAACTGTATATATATCCAAATGTAGTATTGATTGCCTCCCCTGCGGAATTGATTTCGCCTGTTAAGGTAGTATACTGTGAGATTCCATCGATTGTGTAATTCCCATTACTAATCTGAGAAACAAATATCCACTGAACTATTATAGCAAGAACACTAATAATACCCACTATGAGAATTATATCCCATGCGACTCTAGGCCTATGTATTTTATCCATAGATATACCCACTTCAACTGGATCGCCCATATCAAGCACTGCATTTTTCTCAGCTTCCTCGTCTGCCATTCCTTCTTCTTTATTCGCATTAATCTGATCTTCCAAATGCGCTCTATATTCTTCCTCAATGTATGGTCTTGCCTTCTTGCATCTGATCTGAGAAATAAGTTTATCTATATATTCTTCCATAAATTCCTCCGACTATATGCTGAATGCGAGTACACTTGATACTGCATTTTTATATTCATTCCACTCAACTGTTTTCTTTTCTAAAAGACCTCTACCTTCTTTGGTAATACTGTAATACTTCCTTGTTTTTCCTACAAACTCCTGTTCATAAGATTTAAGCAATCCCTTACCTTCTAATCCATGTAATAATGGATAAAGAGTACCTGCCTTCAATTCAAAAACATTGTTAGATTTCTTCCTAAGGGTATCTATCATTTCATAGCCATACATATCCTTTTCATCTAACAGCTTAAGCAATAACATTGTCATGCTTCCTGATAATAAAGTTTTATCTACTGCCATTTTTAAACCTCCATATGTAGATTGTCTATATATCGAACATCTATATATGTCAACAGAATTCACATCATAGCATAGATATTACTGGAAAATCTTTTTGCTATAAAATATTTCATCACTATTACGACCAGTTTCTACATATCCAAATTTTTCATATAGATGTTGATTACCAACACTAAAAATTGGTGTGGACAATTTCCATTCCTTAATTTGAGGATATAATTCTTGCACCATACAAAGTACTTTATATCCATATCCTTTTCCCTGATATTCAGGATTAATAACAAAATCCTCAAAATGAAGAATATCCTCACCTTCAAAATAAAGAAAAAAGCCCCCAATTATGTAACCATCAAGCAATATTTTGTATGCCAAGAATTTATCAATAATTTCTAATTCTGATTCCACTTTATTGTACCCTGGAGGACCACCATCTCTTCCTAAATATGTATTGATTTCTTTATTAAATGGAGCACCTAGTCCTGTAAAAGCAGGAACAACGTAACACCCATTCGTATCTGA
>JAUNIR010000095.1 GCA_030523345.1 Lachnospiraceae bacterium | reverse complement strand
CTGAATGTATGAAAACATCTCCCAAACATCATAATCACAATAGCCTCTTGTAATGCGCTGTTTACTCCACTTTACACAATTAAAAAAATGTTTTATTTTTGCCAAGATTTTGTTTTTCTTTCCAAGGCCTGACATAGCAAAATCATATTTATCCCATATATTCATTGTATCTCTTACTTCATAGCTTTTGCTTTTTCTCATTACAATCCATCACTTTCTATTTTTCAAAGCTTATTGATAATCTAGTTTCTATGTAGAAACTCCTCTATCTCCTCAAACATTATCTGAACCTTATCTCTTACCCTTGACGTATGATAATGCCCTGCATACCACCATTTATAATCCAGCTTCTCTTCAATCTCTCCGAGCCACAGTTCCGTTGATTCATCCACTGTACTCTGATCAATCATTGAAAGAAACAAATCCACTGGTCGATAATCATACGGAACCGTATGAGATAGGATCACATCAACATTCCAATCATTATCCCTAAGCTGTTTTTCTGCATACGCTTTTATCTCATCTGACGGTTGCTCATCCTCAAACCAATTGTAACCTCTGCTTAGCCTATAAAATTTATCAACACTATATGCCCCACCAATTACAATTGTTTTCATGCCCGCTATATTATATATTTCTCCATCCTTCGCAAAAAGAATATTAGGATATGCATCTTCAAGCCAGACTTCTCCACCATTCCACTCATGCAACTTATATTCTGCAATAGTTGCTGGCCTTCGTTCATGATTACCATGAATACAGAATAATGTAATCGGTAGATTTGCTACTTTTTCTTTGTTTCTTCTGTCCCTGGAATCTCCATAATAATTTAAGCCCACATCGCCCAGTATAATCATAATATCTACTTTGGAAGTCTCCATTCCTTCACAGAATCTAACAATACGGCTCATATCGCCATGAGTATCTCCTGTTATATAAATCATAGGTTTCACCTTCTACTCTTATCCCAATCTTGTATTCTCTCTAGCATAATGTCATCCTCAACATAGAACAATTGGTTTTCGGGCACAATGTTACAAACCAACTGTCCAAATCTTAAATCCGAATGTTTTTCCCATAATTTCTTATATTCTTCAATCATTGGATCTATTCTACTGGTTTCTCTTGACATTTCTTAATTCCTCCCTAATTCATCATTAGCTTTAAAAAGCATATTGTTTTCAACTAATTCGTCAAACGTAACAGGCACATAATTATTTATCATGCAGCCAGCGTTAAGCGCATGTTCTTTCTGACTCATAATCTTAAAGGTATCTTCTTTCTTGTTATGAATATGACCATAGATATGCCACGAGCCATAATAATAAGCATTCCATTCCACGATAGGATAATGACACAGAGTAATCTGTCGCTTTTCATCAACCACCTGCATCATTTTTTCCACTTTATCAAAGCAGCTGCATGCACTTTTATTCTTTAAAATAGGATTATCATGATTCCCTAGAATAAGAATTTTATGCCCCTTAAGCTGTTTCAAATACCATGAAGAATCACGACTATTTCTATGGCAGATATCTCCCACGATATAAACGGTATCATCTTCTGATACTCGATCATTCCATCGATTAATAATATATTGGTCCATTTCCTCAACATCAGCGAAAGGTCGCTTGTCGAATCTAATTACATTGGCATGTCCCAAATGCAAATCACTAGTATAAAAAAACATTCTTCATCGTCTCCTAAAATTATTTGCTCTCTACACAAAAAACCTCCCACAAAATGACTTAAGTCTATTTTGTAAGAGGCTATACATCCTGTCATTAAAGTTGTGCTTTAATTTTAAGCAACAGCTGATTCTCTTATTTTTCTATAGTACGTCCATAATCTTCGTTCTCTTGCATCCATAATGATTGGCTCAGTAATAATAGCTTTTCTATTTCCGCACACAATTGCATCTATCGGCAAATTGAACAACTGGCTCAGCGCATACAAATTGTCAATTGTTGGCATATTAATTCCGTTGCACCAGTTATATACACTCTGCACGCTAGCAAGATTCAGATACTCTTGAATATCTTTGGCTGAGATACCGCGCTTATCCATAATTCTACGAAGATTTATTCCGGTTTCTTTTAAATTAATTGCTGGAAACATAGCTATCCCCTCTTCCTTTTCTGACTTTACAATTTATGTCTCTTTACGTATTCGCTTAAATATTTCATACTGCCGTTTCAACTCTGCCTCTTCATCAACAATCATATTTTTTGCTTCTAATATTCGTTCAATTGCCTGAGCAGGATCCATAGTATGATACGGCAAAAATAAGCCTCGTAACTCTTTTGGTTTTACTATTCTATATACTTGTGTAGAAGACATTTCATAAGTAGATGCAAAATATCTATAAATATACCCAATCCAATACATTTCGTTTCGAGTATATTTCACTGATCCATAGTTTGAAACTCCATACTCTTCATTAATTAGCTCTAAAATATCATTTGCCTGGATATTACTCTCTAAGACAGATTCATTATCAAGCCTCTTTGCTATTTCGCTCTTCATAAATCGCCTAATGAAAATTTCCGAACTTGTGTCCATTTTATCTATAGAATTTTCAAATGCTTCTGCCTGTAACTTGCATAAGAGCAAACCATCATTTGATATTTTCTTCATGCATCTACACCTCTTTACCCAAAATTTCGTCAATATATCTTCCTTGACCTCTATATTGTCTTTTAGCCAGTTTCACCTTATCCTCACCTAGCTTAGACTCTTCTAATCTTATATTCTTATAGTATTCCCTTTCGTTACTAGAAATATAACAACGCTCAATAATTTTTATCTGCGAAGCGGACTTTTCACTAATAAAGATATACTGCATTCCAAGATTTGTTGCTGCCAAGCAATGTTTACACTGCTCATCTGTAAGCTCCCCTGCGATAAATGAATTAATAATCTGGAACATACGATTATCCGCAATTGGAGCAATTATATAGTCGCAATCTCTTGATTCCTTCACAAGCATCTGAATTTTTGGATGATTTTTATATTCATCAAGCGTTCCTCTGTAATATGCGATTGTCATCATCCATTCTTGGTCAACCTCATATCTTTTGCATTTCAAATCCTTATCATCAAAACTCAAATAATAGACAGATGAATTATCAAAACCTGATACAAACGATATTGCTTGTTCATAACTTTCACCGGTATAAAATCCTTGGCCAAAATCATTGTTATTTCTGCCATGTAGAACATCTATATTCCCAATTATTTCGCTTTTAGCCCCATGAAATAATAGTTTCAAATTATTTCCTAAGTCATCTCTCCAAAACATTTCTTTTAACTTATTAAGTTTAATCTTTTTATTAAAGGAATATGTATATACACTCTCTAAAAGTTTGGGTGATGGTTCTGTTTTCCCTAGCTCGCTTCTAGAAATAGTAACTCTTTCTACACCAAGTTGATTCGCAAATTCACTTTGCGAAAGATTTAAGAGCTCACGAATTGATTTTATGTCCTTTGAAAAATTATAGTTCATTTTATCCACCTCTAACTTGTTTATAACATATTACTCAAACAAGTTCAACAGAAACTTACTTGCATCATATTACTCAAACAAGTTTACCCCGCAGAAAAAGGATCATGTATCTCTACATGATCCTCTCCCTCTACCACATCCCCGATTCCATTGTCTTCAAGTTCCATTCCCACCCTGCAGTTTTAGGCTCTCATATCCCTATCTCCTTCCCGCAAGAGTGTTATTTTTGTGTTATTTTTCAACCTCGCATACCCGCAAAGCCTTGCCATTACTGGCTTTCTAAGAGAATCGGCACAATCTGCCGTGGCAGATGAATATGACATTAACTATGCTCTAATTTCAGGAAAGATTCATGACTATTATACAAATCACATTTTAAAATCTGTAATAAACCTTTACTTTCCTTTTTTCTATTCCTTCATATATCTTTAATATATATTACCTGTTTAATTCTAGACTTCCGTCATTGTATGTAATAATTTCATTTCTCATTTTCAGCTTCCAATATAGTTTCAATAATGCGATACACTTCTGTGCTTGGCATAAATTCAACTGTATGCGGTTTCTTGCCACCTTGAAGATTATACTTCTCCAGCCTCTTTGCATTCGCAGTAGCATTATCCTGCATAGGCCGAAGCAATTCATACATATCTTCCTTGTTCTTATCATACTGAGGTATTCTCTTTTTAAGTTCATCAATGACTTCTTCATTCGAGCCAAATGCTTTAGTAGAATAATCATAATGACAAAGATACCAGATTTCAAAACATGGGCTCGAAACAATTAAGGATAGCGCATTCGCTTCAGCTTTTTTATCAGCCAATGCTATCTGTTTATTTTTACTAGCCACAAAATCCGAATCAAGAACACAGTATGCCGTATCGCCAGCTTCCGGATCAAAGCCCATATCTTTACATTCAGAAAGTAATTCTGACACCATATTAACTGGATCTGTTGAGCCGCCCTTTGCAAACCTTATCTGCACTTTATCGCTATTAAACTTCTTGAAATATAACTTCTCAGTTTTATTCTTTCCCTCAGTGGCAATAAAAATAATCTTCTTACGCTTTCGACTATTTGAATTACGTTTCTTAGGAGTATAACCATGTTTGTTTAATCCCATAGGCCATCCCCCATTCCCAAATCTGGTACAGAACCATATCTGCCAAGCAGGTAGGCTTTTCTAATATCTTCACGAGTTCTAGGTGAAAATTCGTCCAGTGAATACAATTCAGAAACACCAGTCTTTTGATTCTTTTCTACAAAATAAATCTGATCTCGTCTTAAATCATTAAGATTAAGCAAAGACATGGTATGCGTAGAAATAATCAGCTGCGCATTTTTTATATTCACATCTGGATTATTAAATAGTCCCACTAAATAGCAAACAAGCATCGGATGTATGCTCTTATCGAACTCGTCAATACATACGGTCTCACCTGTTTCAAAAGCCTTTTTGATAATCGGGCTCATAAAGAATATCTTCTGTGTTCCAAGCGACTCTAATTGCATTCCCAATGGAAATACTTCTTTATTTCCCTTTTCATCCTCAATAATGTGCTTTGTAGTTATCTTATACTCTTTGCCTCGTATCTCTGGCACAGTACCTGGTTGATTAGCTAGTACGAGCGCTGGAATTCCTTCCAAAGGAACATCTCGGCTTTCAAACTCATAATCACAGATATTGATATCTGCTTCTTTAAGAATATTATTAGTAAATCTTCTAAGCGAATTGTCAGAGTCCTTCTCAAACATATCGCCTGTGATATTTAATGCATTCTCATAGTTTGTATCATACGTATTTATAGAATTTGTAATCCACATCATCGGAATTTTTGTTTCTTCTGCATTCCATGCTGTTGCTGTCGCAAGGAAAAGTTTATTCTCTGTATTTCTCTCCGTGAGTGGTTTCAATTTTGTTTTTAATGCCTGATTGGTAAATGTGTACTTTTCCTCAGCTGACTCATCTCTTTCAAAAATAGTTGTTGGACGTGAAGAATTATATACATAAAGATACTCTGTACATACCTTCTGATTAGTCGCAGAATATCCATACACATACTTCTTACCCTCTGCAACAAACACAAATTCAAAAGAAGTAGGTTCCTTTGCTGATTCATTATCAAACAAATACGGAACAATTGTATATAATGGTTCTCCAACCTGTCTGACATCTGATCTCTTTACAGTAATGATTGCCGCAGTTAATGCTAAAAACAAATTACTTTTTCCTGCAGCATTTGCGCCAAAAACAGTTGCCACCTTTAGTACTTTCTCTTTACCAAATTCCACCACATTATTGGGTAAATTCTTATCCGATGAACCTTCTAATGATAAAACTGTTCTTTCCTTGAAGGATCTGAAATTCTCCACCGAAAACTGTAATAACATAATACTCCTCCTTTATATGACGCGTATTAATATTATACCACGTCACCATGGATTTTCAATCTCAAATCGATATTTTTGTCACTTTTTGCCATATTTTGCGTTTTCGATATAAATTTCGGCATTCAAACTTGTTTATAACATATTACCCGAACTTACTTATAACATATTACTTAAACAAGTTTACCTCCAGTGAAAAAAGGACCATGTATCTCTACATGGTCCTCTCTAAATTAATATTATTTTGTAAACAACTGTTCAGCATATACCTGAATGTCCATACCATTTAAATTATTACCACTTGCTGACAGTGAATATGTATCACCTGTTTCATCATCATACCAGTTCACAACCTGTGCGTAATACACATCATCAATATATTCACTGTCCTCTTTCGCATCAGAGTAGCTCATATAAACCGCATTTTTCCCAGATACCATACCATCTTCAGATACATTCCATTCATAGTACATTCCAGAGATATCTTCAAGTGCGGATGTCCCTTTTATACGATATGTCCAGTTGATGCTATCCTCCATGTATGTGACCTGTGCCATTTTGTCATCCACACAATAAGAATAGTTCACATCGCTCGCTCCTTCTGGTGCCTTTATGCTATGTCCGGTTGCCTCAAGAACTCCCTGCTCATCCGTATCTATCCATGGATTGTAAACTGCCGTATTTTCAGCCTTCTTTTCAAAGTAATACCAATCATCGCCTATATGAACAATTAGTCTACCATCTTCAACAAACATATATTCAAGCTTACCTTGGTCAGCCCCAAAGTTTGCATATCCATCTACATCAGGCATAATTGCTGCATCAACAAAAGACTCAATTGTACCATCTACTGCCTTTCTAGGAACCATTTCACACTTTTCATCAGTTCCATAATATGATGCCTCTCCTATAACTACTATTTTAGGATATTCAATATTTATTTCAGCTTCCTCTGTTTTAGCCACATTATCATTTGCTTTTGTACCGCATCCACATAGTGCTAATGCGAGCATTAATACCAATATAGTTTTTGTTCTACTCATTAATTTAATCATTTATAAATTACCCTCCTATCGTTTCAAATCGTAAGCCATCTACCTGCTTTACCTTTGTTCCTTCATTATAACATTTGTATGGCCATAAACCTTAGCCTGCTACATTTTCCATATCATCAAGGTATTTTACTAAAAATTCCTCTGCTAAGCTTCCATCTTTTATTTCCTTTTTAGCTTCCGCAAAATCAAACCATGCATAGCTATCAATTTCCTCATTTACAGAAAGTGCATTTGCATCATCGATATAACAAGTGAAATTAATCATTAAAGTATTTGATGGTTCAAAAAACTTACTCCGGTTAAATCTAATCTCATTAACATCAAGTCCTGTTTCTTCTTTTACTTCTCTTACTACCGCCGTCTCAACTGCTTCTCCTCTATTCACATATCCAGCTACTAAAATATAAAATGGACGACCATACTGCTGAATCAGCAATATCTTTTTATTCTTTCTATCCACCACAATCATACTAACAGCAGTATTAAATATTGGAAATCTGAACTGTTCACACTTTGGGCAAAAAGGAATCAAACCTTCTTTTTCTAATTCCTTTTTGATAAGCTCTGTTCCACACTCTACACAATGTTTCACTCTATACACCTCTCTTACTTCATCCACTCTTCCCTAGAAACACTTCACAAATCAAATCTCGCATAATGAATAATTAAAATCCATACCTTTTTCTAACTGATCTGTACCTATTTTACTGCCATCAAGCCATCCTCTGACACCTGGCATTTGATAAATACTATTTCAACACCTGCTTTTCTAGCATCTGCCATAGCTACACCAAACTCTGGATGTGTATCAATATTTGGGAGAACTTCATTCACTCCCTCCATCTGAATTACAAATGCAAGAGAACTCATAAAGCCTTCCTTCTTTGCTTTTATAAGCTCATATATATGTTTTACACCACGCTCTGTTGGTGCATCAGGGAAGTAGCCAATACCATCTTTTTCAAGCGTACAACCCTTTACCTCCATAAGATATTTCTGCTCACCTTTTTCCATGTAGAAATCAATTCTTGAATTTCCATATGTATATTCTGGCTTGATATAGGAATAGTCTTTACTATCAAGCCACTCTTTAGCAACCTTATTTGGAGCCTGTGAATCAATATTTATAAGGCCAAAACCCTCTTTGTAAACAGCAATCAAATCATACTTTGTTTTTCTCTCAGTGTTATCAGATTCTTCAAGTATTACAGTAACACCTGGAATTAGTAATTCTTTACACCTGCCAGTATTTTTCACATGAACGGTTTCTATATGTCCCATGACTTCCACATGTGCGATAAATCTGTTGGGACGATCTATAAATTTTGCCTTACATGTCTTATTGTATTTCATAAATAAATCACTTTAAAACTACTGATTTGCCAAGTGCTTTCCTTAGCTCAGCCTTTAAATACTCATATCTTAATCGTTTTTCTTCCTTTGCAAAATGAACCTCTCTACTCTGCTTTGGATTATCCTCATAAGATAAAACCTCATCTCCAAACTGCTCACTTGTCAAATCAAACACGCAATCTCCAATAACATTATAACAATGATAATTTCCACCACTTCTTAAAATGCCATACACCTCTCCACCAAATATGTCTTGCGCAAGAAATGCGGTAATTGAGCACTGTCCCAAAGTCATATTTTCCTTTGACCAACCATCTCTCATTCTTGGCGCGCAAGTATCAGCGCACCATATTTCTGATAACAAATCATACAAATGTCTTGGGTTTTCTATTTCTTTATATTCATCTGATATTGCAGGCACATCTGCGCTCTGCCATCCATAAAACTTATATTCCTTCATAAGTAATTCCTCCCATCCAGCAGGCTACCTTAATAGTATTCAAAAGGTCGAGCATTCACTCGACCCATTCCATTCTAATATTAATTATAACTTATTTGGTAATGTATGCTGTATCTTTTTATATACATATGGAACTGTAAGTCCCTGAATAATCGTCGTAAACACAATTATACTAAATGTAACTA
>JAUNIR010000094.1 GCA_030523345.1 Lachnospiraceae bacterium | reverse complement strand
TAATTTCCATATGTACATGACCTCCTTTTTTGGTATGTACATATATCACTCTAAAGCCCAGGAATAGCAAGTTAATTATGTATTATAAATCACACTTACAAAACACTATCAATATCTTTTAACAAGGAATTGATTGTTATACTGTCAAAGATATTATCAAAAAACAATTCTTCTTTAAGCAAGTCAGATCTTTCAAAACATCCGTTTTGAATTATATAGTTTAATAAGGATTTCAAGTAAGCTACTTGTCTCTCATTAAATCCTTTTGAGACTTCTTTTTCTATAAAGAGCATCATTGCTTCTGAACCAATGCCAATATTCTTTCTGACAAATGCTACAACATCACCGTCAGCTTTAAACAGCTCATTATACTCTTCTTCAGACTTTGCTATTTTCATAACCTCGGATTTAAATGTAGCAATTGCTTCTGGTGTTGTTTTGTTCAGATTATAAACCTGGTGAACGAGAACATTATCCGGATGATTCTTTATATAAAACTCAACTTTTTCCTTCAATGTCTTAAAATCATCTGTTGTTACCGTAAAATCAACTTCTTCGTCATCTGCATCATGGGATTTATCAATGTTATCATCAAAATCAGAAATAATAGGTTCAACTATTTCCTTTTCAATATATCGCATCAATTCTCGAATTTTAATTCTTATTTCTTCCATTTCGACAACACTAGTTCCTACAAGGAACTCATCTGTTATCATATATTCAAGAGTTTCTTTATGTTTCGCAACATCAGAAATATGAATCTTATTTTCAAGAAGATATGCAGCAATAACATAAATTGATTTGGCTGTATTAGCAAAGGTATTATTTTTATTGTACTTTGTTGCCGAATACTTGTAGCATAATAAATCAAAAAATCTCGCAGACTCCAAATCAATTACACCTGTGATATTAGGTGCTATGTGTTTCTTAATTTCGATATATATTTGCTGTGAAATGTTATTCCAATTTGATATGTCGGAATACTTTTCAACAAACTTAAGATTCTTTTGAACTCCAATAAAATTTAGATTCAAAGTCTGAACTTCAGACACCAATGAGTTCTTTAATTCTTTGCTGAAAGCTTTTTCCTCATCGTTCAATTTTGTGGAATTTACCTGCATGCTCTTAAGCAACGCAACTTTTTCCATATAGATTTTCTGATTCAAAGATAAAACAGCATCTGACTTATCTTCCTTTCCATCTGGATTAAGTTTAAAGAACGGAAAAACATTACAAACATCAAAAATTAGAAATCCCTGCTTTTCTTTGTATGATTGACGCGCTTTCTCGTTTGTAAGTCTTTCAAAATAAGGCTTTGAAGGTGAAACAACATTTGCCTCATCACATAATCTTGTGCCACGTCCAATCATCTGCCAGAATTTTGTCTTAGACATTACTCTCTTAAAGAAAACAAGATTACATACCTCTGGTATATCTACTCCTGTATCCATCATATCTACAGAAACAACGATTCTAATTGTTTGCTTATATTTAAATTCGTATTGCAATACTTCGTTATATCTAATCTTATTATCGATTACAACACAATAATCTGCACCATTTTCAGCCGAAGGATTGCACAGTTCAGGGTACATTTTTCTAAATTCATCTTGTATCATCATTGCATGATTATGGTCTCTTGCAAAAATGATAGTCTTGCCCAATACATCACCACTATTTACACGAATACCTTCTTCCATCAAATCTCTGAGAACGGCTCTAATAGTGTCAATATTTGTAATATATGAATAGAACTGCTTTCCTTCTATCTTCTCAGGGACAGTTCCATCGTCTTCGGTAAATAATTCTTCATATTGCTCTTGGTCTTCCTCTGACAATTCTTCATAAGTCAAACCATTCTTCAATATATCCGGCGTTCTATCCAATGCTCTGAAATATGTTAAATAACCATCCTTAACTGCCTTCACTAAATCATATTCATAGTTTGGCATTTCATTATCCAAATCAAACACTCTGTATGTAGATTTGTGAATATCATTTCTAGGTGTAGCTGTTAACCCAATCATTAAGGCATCAAAATAATCAAAGATTTCAGCATACTTATTAAACAAGCTTCTATGTGCCTCATCAACTATTATCAAATCAAAATGACCGATGCCATACGGACAATTTGACGTATCCTTAATCATTGATAACATTGATTGATATGTTGAAAAAATGATTCTTGCTTCTTTAGAACCAGATACTTTTCCTTCAATCAATGTTGCCATCGGAACTTTAGTCAAATACTTCTCAAAAGTCTCTTCCTTCGCCTGCTTTACAAGATTCTTTCTATCAGCTAAAAACAAAATTCTCTTGGCGAAATTGTTTCTTATGAATATCTCTGATATCGCACATGATACTCTTGTTTTTCCTGTTCCAGTTGCTAATACAATAAGTGAACGTGAATGCTTTTTCCCAAGATGCTTTAATACTTCTCTTATTGCATCAATCTGATAATATCTGTTACAAATATCTGGATTTGGTGTCTCATCAACAATTGGCATCTTTCGTCTTTGAATCAAATATTCCAGTTCATCTCTTTTATGAAAACCAAAAACCTCTCTCGCCGGATATACTCCGTCAATCATTCGTATAGAATAACCATTTGTGTAATAAATTATAGGTCTAACACCATATTGCTTTTCAAGGCAATCCGCATACAAACAAGCCTGAACCCTTCCTCTTTCTTCGTTAACAACAGACTTCTTTGCCTCAATTATTGCAAGAGGCTTACCATCACTACCAAACAATGTATAATCTACATATCCATTACCATTTGGGCTTTCACTAGTTATAGGCATACCTGTAACAGGAGTTTCTATACACGCAGATTCCTTTTCAATAATATGCTTAGTTGAATTTACATTCCAGCCAGCATATTCAAGTTTTGGATCTATTATTTGCTCTCTTGTTTCTTTTTCATTTCTAGGCAACTTATCTTCACCCCCATTAACAGTAAAAACATTCAAAAACGGTCTTTTCTAATAGTTCATTATACAATTCTATTCTCTTATTCGCCTCGTCTTTTAACCGTTCAATATATGCTATGCTTTGAGCAAACTTCTCCTGTAATTCTTTTGGTGGTAAAGGAAAAGAAAAACCATTTACCTGGTTTTTATTTACCTTTGGCATATTGGCTCTTCCCGAAAAAGTCAATATATAATCAAGATAGAAATTACTCCTCATCGTATATGCTAAAAATACTCTATTACATAACTCCTTGTTTACCAAGATAGGATATGCATCTGCCGAGCACAAACCTTCAAAATCAGGCAATGCGACTTTGTTCAAATTTGGTCGTATTTTGCTATAAATAATATGTTCCGGTGAAAACAAGTATTTACCAGAAATTACACCATCCTCAGAAATTGTCCTATAATCGAGAATTTTACCCGTATCTTTTTCGATACTATCTATACCAATGTGCGGAAAATTCTCATATCCAGAAAAATCATGTATCATTTGAGTGTCAATTGTTGCCACCTCTGATAAATGATAAATCCTCCAATTATGTGGATTTTTCTTTAAATCCCCAAAAATATCCACATAAAATGATTTAATAAGTTCATCCAATAGTGAAAGTTGATTCATCTCTTCTGCAATTGCCATCTCGATTTTCTTAAATGACTCCACCACTGCTAATTGTTGTTCTATCGGCATGTATTTAATTTCAAACTTACACAGTTCATCAAATTTCAAGCTATTCCTAACAGAACCAGATATTTTTTCATTTATTATTCTGACAGTTTCTTTTGATTTCAAATAATATTTTAAATACTCTTGGTTTAGTTCTTCAGAACACCTGAAAATTACATACAATGGACTCACAATTACTGCATCTTCGCAATCTTGCCAATCAACTGAACCAACATTTATTCTCGAGGGATTATATGCAAAATAGCCTCTCGGAACTATTTTATATGATTTTTTATCCTTACTAGATACATCTTTATTAAAATACTCCGTGCAAAAACCTTTACTATTAGTGACACTATACACCGGAAGTGGCTCATTATTTTTGTTCTTTACGGAGTATTCTTCAAGAAACTCTTTCAGTTTTCTTTCTGACATTACAAACACTCCTTTAAGCTCTTAAAGATATCTGCACTCTCGTTTAGCGACATTTGAATTTCGTCACAAATCTCTCCCGTTGGTCTAAAATCATAATTCGCTTTCTTTATTTTTTTGTACAGTTTCATTTGCAAACTATATCCATTTTCTCTAATCTCTGACACAGGAACCATAAACGATTGTTCAGAGCGAGATCTTACTATTTCCTCATCTAAATGATTGAAACGATAAATAATATCTGGAATATCAGAACCATCAATCGGGCTTCTCTTTGAATCTAATGTAAAACCATCATTTCGCATATCATAGAACCAAACATTGTCCGTTCCTCCATTATCCGTACGTTGGAAAATTAAAAACGATGTTTTTACTTCTGCTCCCTTTGATGCAGAACCTTTCTTTGCAGGTGCACTAAACAATCCATTTGGCATCGAAATAATGCCAATTAGTTTTTGGTTATCAATTAACTCTTTTCTGAATGAAACAAAAGCTTTTTCATTATCTCTAAATAAAACTCCATCTGGAACAATTGACATGCCTCTTCCACCCACTTTCATAAGCATAAGCATCAATGATACAAATAAAAGTTCCGTACGCTTCGTCTTGGTTAAGCCAAGCAACTTGCCATTTATAGCTGATTGAACTAAACTACCTGAAAAAGGAGGATTCTGTAATACTACATCAAATGTGCCAAAGTATTCTTTAGCATTCTCATGTTCCAGTAAAGAATCAACTGTTATATTTGGGTTTTTAATACTATGTAGAATACAGTTCATATATCCTATTCTGGACATATTTGAATCATTATCGCATCCGAAGAACATTTCTTCGTTGAAGACTTTTTTCTTGGTAGTATTAAATAATTCATCAGCTTGATGGGTTTGAATATATTTAGCGGACTCTACTATAAATCCTGCAGTACCCATTGCTGGGTCAATAATTCTTTCTCCAAGTCGTGGCTTCATCATTTCGAC
Organism: Lachnospiraceae bacterium; assembly: GCA_030523345.1. Classification (GTDB taxonomy): domain Bacteria; phylum Bacillota; class Clostridia; order Lachnospirales; family Lachnospiraceae; genus UBA2868. Next base: position 3,922 of record JAUNIR010000094.1, on the reverse strand, counting down.
AGCCATATCAATGATATGTCTAGGAGTTCTAAACTGCCCAGATACACCTGAGCCGCACATATACTCGTACACATCTCCCATTAAGTCTGTGTTATTAAAATTAATTTCATCATCTGAAAGTTTGTCTACTACTGATGTCAGTAACCTTTCTTTATCATCAAAGCCGAAAGTGTACTTCTTTGCATAATCCGCAAACTTACCAATTTGAGAATTATTCTTATCCTTAATAAAAGGAATCACATAATTTTTAATTCTTGCCGCAAGGTCCGTACTATTTAGATTTTTAAAATTCTTCCATCTTAAGTCTTCATATGGAATTTCAAAAATAACCTGTTCTTCACCATTGATTATCTCAATATTTTTATAATTACCTTTTTTAAATATCAAATCACTTTGCTTGGGCTCAACACCAATAACTGCAGCTTGAGCTTCAACAGCATTTTGTCTATCATCAAGCATTTTAATAAACATCAGTGTCGTAAGTTGGTTAACGATTTCTGATGTTTGTGCCATATTCTCATTATAGAAATCCTGCCAAATACTATTAATTTTATTCTTTAAGTTTCCCGTAATCATAAAATCCTCCCTTGGGTAGAACCGCTACCGTTTAGCAGTCAATAATCCTATTATTCTTATTTTTCTTCCACATACTCCATGATGTCACCAAAATCAGAATGCAATACTCCACAGATTCTTCCTAAAACATCAAGTGACACCTCTTCGTTCTTTCGAATACGTGTCATGGTATTAGGTGCTATATCTGCAGCCTTCCTAAGCTCAACCATTGTTACATTCTTTTCCTCAAGAACTTTATATAATTTGTTGTATGATACAGCCATTTTCTCAAACCCCACATGCAATAACATAACAGTTTAATAATTACAATTATCATATCACTTTCACGCATTTTTCGCAATATCTTGCGACCAATACAATGCGATTTTTAATATTTCTGTATTCTCAACCCCATATAACAATAGTGTAGCTGCAACCCTATCACATTTGCTCTCCTGCAATTCCAGTCACAACCGCCATTGCAGAAATCCGAACCACCACAATTCTGTGTTTTTCAATTACCCTCTAATCAATGATAAGTTTCCAGAGATAACTAAAAAAGACCAAAGGTAACATCCGAAAATGCAACCTTTGGTCTGCAAAGCCTTTATTTACGGCATTTCTGCTACTTTTTTATTTAGTTCTTGACATCAACACGACAGTCTCAACGTGCGTAGAGTGAGGAAACTGATCAACTGGACAAACCTGTTTCAGTTCATATTCGTTACTGCCACATAAAATTTTAAGATCTCTTGATAAAGTAGCCGGATCGCAGCTCACATACACTACACGTTCTGGCTTTACAGATAGAATTGTATTTAATAATTTTTCGTCACATCCTTTACGAGGAGGATCTACTACTATTACATCTGGAATATTTCCTTTTTCTAATAGTTCGCTAGCTAAGTCTTCTGCTGCCCCCACATAAAACTCTGCATTATCTATTCCGTTAAGCTTTGCATTTTCTTTTGCATCTTCTATTGCTGGTGAAACAATCTCAACACCAGTAACATGTTCTGCCTTTTTTGCAAGGAACAAAGATATTGTGCCAATTCCACAATATAAATCCCACACGTTTTTTCCTGTTAACGAACCGGTTGTTAGTTTTTTATCTTCGGATGAATCAGGCACATTTTCAATGTCCATAGTTACATATTCCATGGCCTTATCATATAATTTTTTAGTTTGTACTGGATTAACCTGAAAAAACGACATTGGACCAATTTTAAATTTTACATCTCCAATGTAGTCAGTAATTGTATCTTCACCCCAAAGTGTTTTACATTTATCTCCAAGAATTACGTTTGTATTTTTTTTATTAATATTTATGCATATCGATTTTATACCATCAACTACATTTAGTGCGCTTACTAGTGCCTCTGAGTTCTTTAATGAATCTGCATTAATTACCACGCATACCATTATTTCCCCTGTGGTGAATCCTTTTCGGATTAAAATATGACGTACTATTCCCTTTCCTGTAGTCTCATCATATGGACTCACGTCATAACTACTCATATATTTTATTATTATCTCAAGGATTTTTTTATTTTCCTCCACTCCCAGATAACAATTTGTGTTAGGAATAATGCTATGCGTTCTACCTGCATAAAATCCAGTAATAATCTGACCATCTTTTGATAATCCGACTGGATACTGAGCCTTATTTCTATATCTTAATGGATTTTCCATTCCAATAATTTGCTCAGTAATATTATCTATATAGTCTCTATCAAAGCCTCCAATTCTCACTAAATCATTTTTTACTTTGTTAGCCTTAAACTGTAACTGAGCATCATATGACATAGCCATAATCTGACAGCCACCACACTGTCTGTGATATTGGCACGGGGGATCAATTCTATCTTTAGATGCGGTAATTATTTCCACAACTCTTGCAAAGGCATAATTTTTTTTCACCTTAGTAAGCCCTGCTTTTACAACATCTCCAATTATTGCATCCTTAACAAAGAGGGTATAGCCATCTACTTTGCCTATACCCTCTCCTGTTTCACTCATATCCGTTATTTCTACATTAAGAATCTGATTTTTTACATATGTCATTTTATCTAAAAGCCTCTTAATTCAAGACTAACTCTGTGTTGTCTTTCTAATATTTGACTCAATAAATCTTGAATATCTCCACTCATTTTCTGATGGTTTATTAATATCTTCCTTAAATGTTTCAAGCTTAGCATCTGTATTGTCTGCAAAACTTAACGCAACTGCTTCAATAAGTGCAGGCTTCTTAGGTGAACCAAATTCAAGTTCCCCATGATGTGATAAGATACAATGCTTAAGTTCTGCTGCCGACTTTTCAGGAAATCCTGGAATGTTAACAATTCTCTCAGATACCATCTCATAACCCATGACAATATGTCCAAGGAGCTGACCATCATCTGTATAATCATTCATAGGAAATTCAGAAAATTCTTTTACTTTAGCTATATCGTGTAAAATTGCAGCTGATAATAATAAATCTCTATTAATCATTTCATATGCAGATGCAATATAATTACACATATTTGCAACAGATAATGTGTGCTCTAATAGTCCACCTATATAGCTATGATGCACTGTCTTAGCTGCAGAGCTTTTTTTGAATTTTTTAATAAACTCCTCGTCCTTTTCGAAGAAATCTTCAAGAAGCATTCTAAAATAAACAGTCTTAACACTTTTAATAAGCTTTATAAGATCTGCATACATTGCATCGATATTTTTACTTGAAACTGGCATATAATATGCCTGATCATATTCACCTTCAACACACTTTCTGACTCTGCTTACGTTAAGCTGCTTTGCACCATTAAATGTCTGAACAGATGCTGTAATTTCCACATAATCAAGAGCGTCAAAGTCATCTATACCAGCTGAATTAGGTGTCCATATTTTTGCTTCCATCGTTCCCGTTTTATCCTGAACAGTCAAATTATCATATGGCTTACCATTCTTAGTCATTGCTGATGTTTTTGTTTTAACAAAATATATTTCCTGAACGCTTTCACCATCATTTAATGTATCCAAAAACCTCATTTTAATGCCTCCAAGTATATCTCATAAGAAACTTCTATATATCCATCTTTTCCAAGTCTCTTAACTGTCACCATAGTAGTATCTCCAGGCTGACATTTTCCCATAGCTACTCTGTAGTCTCTAAACGAACGTATATTAGTAGTTCCAAGCTGAATTATTACATCACCATTCTGAATGCCACTCTTCATTGCTGGAGAATCTACAACAACCTGCTTAACATATGCTCCCTCTGGAACACCCTGCTCATTCATAGCCTTTTCAGTTACATCTGTTCCGATAATTCCTAAATATGCTGTATCCTGACCATTTGACAATTTTTCTATTTTTCTTAAAT
>JAUNIR010000093.1 GCA_030523345.1 Lachnospiraceae bacterium | reverse complement strand
CCCGGCTTCATCTGTCCGGACTGATTTCACTTATAACCCTTTTTCGTCTGATTCCCAACTCCTTCTACTCGGATTTTATTTTAAAAACAAGAAAACCCAGGAAAGCAAATTGCTTTCCCGGGTTGTTTATCTTTGGTATATTACTCAATTATCAAATTTTAATTACTCGATGATTGTAGCAACACGGCCTGAACCTACTGTACGTCCACCTTCACGATTCTTTGGAACATTACATCTTTTGTTTTCAGTTATTTTTCAATAGTATTTTAGATAAATATCAACCAATATGTCCATAGAAATCTTTACTATACGAATTTATATAGCCATTTTATAGCCACTAAACATTATTAGCACTAACCGTTTTTTATAAGTAAATGAACTATGGTTCCAATAATAATTCTTGCCTATATAAAGCTTGTAATTATTATTTTTTATCATAATTATTTAGGATCCATAATCCGCCATTTCCTACTCCAATTAATATTGACAAGAAAATAAGGCCTGCACCTATAAAGGAATTATAATCAAAATGCAATGGATCAAACAGAATAATAAATATTCCTAAAATATCAATAACTAGACATCCTATTAAAAAATCGTTTTATGAATTTCATAATTACCCTCCATCTTATTTCTCGGTAGTGGATGATATGTTTTATTTATTTATAATTTTTATTTCTATACTTCCAAAAATTATTGAACATACTGCGCAAATAAATACATAATTATACATTCCTTTCACACAAAAATAAATTGCCAGTAGTCCTATTACTATTAATATAAGTTTTAATATAATACGAATTATAAATAAGTATAAATAAAAACAATCCACACATACACAAAATTTTTGGTATGTGTGGATTGTTTTTTAATCCTCTATCGAGGCCATCTATCTTCCTTGGATGGCAATTCCGGGAATTCCTGATGTGGCTCTGTCTGATACCAATAAGCCACACTGCAATAGTCGTCCTGTCTCTCAAACAGTCCATTATAGCATACACCAATCTGCTGTACAGTCACTCTAAGATCCTCTTCAAAAAAGATAGGATCCGGAATGTGGAAGCGATAAAATGCTCTCATAGGTGGTACGTCATCATTATGATATGGGTTCATAACGATTCCATCCTGCTTCGAATAAAAAGGATAGCCCAAATAGGCAGTACTATAAGTATCCTCGATGGTGCGTCCCTTCTCATCATATTTGGCAAAACTCCAGGAACCGCCGAAATAATCTTCTGTTCCTGTGCCGCATATAGTCGGATATTCCTGATCTCCATCGATATAGAATTTAACCTCACCTTCACCCCACCAATAACGCTCCAGGGTCTGAATTCCTAAAAAAGTACCTACATAAGTACCCTTACCTTTTACGCCGTCAAGGATGACATAATCTTTCTTCTTCTCAGTGATAGGCTGACGTCTCCACTGAGCATGGAAATATTCTGTATCATCAGGAAGCGCATCATACAAATTATAATCAATCTGATAGAAGAAGGCTGGAATGGGATTCTTGTGCTGATTCTCCAGTGTAATCTTCGCACCTTTTCTAAAAGGCATGTCAAAGTAAGAATTAAATCCTCTCTTTGGAACCATAACAATTGGTTCAGAAGTTACCTTATATTCTTCACCAAAACCACAACAGAAGAAATCACCAAGGGGCACTTCTACAGATGGTAACTCCTCTCCATCCCAATACATACGAAGAATCAAATCACGAAGTATGAAACAATCCGCATCACTGGTCTTATTATCCACAGTAATCCAGATGTGGTTAATCTCTCCACACCCTTCGATTTCTCCTAATAAAGTGATACTTCCCGGTGCAAGATCTAACAGACAAGGTCTGCCTTTCCGACTTGACCCAAGGGGACTGGCTGCCATACCTCCTCTGCCCTTCTCTCCCTTTGGATTCTCTGCATTAATCGCTCTGGAACGTCCATGTTTTCTATATGGCAATCGATACATTTTCATACCTCCTGTGCTAACAACTCTTTTTATTTTATCATGCTATAAATTTTTTTAGTATTCATTATTACCACCTCAATTTCATTGTATGTGAAAAATGCAACTATTTTCATATTACTTTTTGTAATACAATAGCAATGCTGCTCAGACTTCTATTATATTATAATACATTTCATATCTCTTTTGAATGAAATTATAGTACCTTAAAATAATAAATTTTCTTCCACGATAATTACAACAACACTGATCAGTTGCTCAAATAAAAATATAAAGACATTTTCATGAAAATATATATTAATCTCCTGTGAAAAAGAAAATGTACTGATTACAATAATCATTACCATAATCAATGTTAATGAACTCCATATATACTTTTTTATTATATTACTAATTCTCTTTTGAACAAGGGGCGACATAATTATCGCCAAGATAATCAGCACAATAAAGGTAAATAAAATGATAATTCCGCTAGCCACAAAGCTAATCCAGGGACTCGTATATCTTTCGAAGAGTTGATAAAGATGTACCATCATATTTGCACCGAACCGGAACACCTGTAGTATCATTCTCCATATGCCTCTTACAACTTCAATTGCATCCGTTCGAATGCATGGAATTTGTATAGTCTTTATTGCAGTAATCACTACTATGCAAATCATAAAAGCTTTGGCGTATTGTTTCGTATCACTTAAGCGCTTCCCTTCCCATTCTAGTTGATCCTTCAATTCATTCATTCTATTACGCAGTGAATTTTCAGAGGCGGATCTTCGTTTCAATTCCTGTCTTAAATCCGATTTTCTCGTCTTTAGATTCATAATGTCCTGGTATAGCTCTTTCTTTTCCTGATTGAGAGAATGATTCATATATTGTAGCTGTTCGATCTGGTCCTGTTGTTCTTCCAGCATAGTCAGCATTTGCTCTTCTTTTTTGAATTTTTCTAAACCTTGCATAACTCTCCTCTTCTTTCTTCCTTACGAAGTCAATAAGTCGCTTAATCGTTTGTTCTGTTCTAGCAATTGCTCGTTCTGTTTCTGTAATTGCACATTCTGTTTCTGTAATATACTGATTGAGTTTTCGAGTTCTCTCAAAGTCTTTTCCATCTGTTCCTTCTGAACAATTAATGCTTCTGTCTCTGATTGTTGTTCCTCCAATAAATCCATCATTGCTTCTTCTTTTTGAAGAATCTTTAATGCACTTTCTAAATCGTTCATAACGTCCAATCAATTCACCTGCCTTGTATTTTATAAAATCAATAATCTCCTTTGTAATATCATCAATTTGTTTCTTCGCCAAATTTCTAAATTTGACACCTTCATTAATTTCACATCTATCAGATATTCTTCCTGCACTTGCAATTTTTCTTGCGACATATCCTTCATGAGCTGTTGCTTCCTGATTAATACCTTGTCTTTCATAACTTCTATGATCAATTTGTTTCTCAAATTGTAGATATCTGTTACAATGAATCGCCCAGGATTTCCTCCATATTTCAACATTTGATTTTGAATTCCAATCATTTTCTGAAATAGTAACTTTCTTCCAAAGATATTCTATTCCCTTTCCCTTTCTTACACGAGTTTTTTGATTTCCATTTTTATCCAAATCAGGAATCCTATATTGGGAAGTTTCTTTTTTATTTTTAGGGTCATAGGAAGGCAATTCAGGATTATAGAATGCTTTTCCATCAGGATTAATATCATTCGCGTATACTGATCTACTCTTTTTCTTCCATTTTTGATTCTTGTCGATTTCTCTTAACGTAAGCATAACATGCACATGTGGATTACCGTCTCCTTTATCATGTAATGCCCAATCAGCAATCATACCTTTTTCAACAAAATTTTCTTTAAGATAATCTCGAACACATGATATTTGTTCCTTTCGACTCATTTCCACAGGCAAAGCCATCTCTATATCCCTGGCATACTGTGCATCATATCTTGTTTCTTCATTCTGTACTGCATTCCACAAAACTTCTCTATTAATATATTCAGATGGAGCATTTTTACAAAGCATTATTTCATTCATCACAATGCCGCTCTTACGGGTATAATCATAATACTTTCCGTATATTTGGTCGTAAAGTTTCTCACCTGAACGATATGCGGCTGATGCGATTGCAGATTTATTAATTATCTTTACAGAATAATGAAAAATCGCTATTGATATCACCCCATTCTATTTCCGCCGACGGAACGAGCCCGGCAGCATCAGCTGACCGGTTTGACCGTAGGGAAAAGCTTATCATGCTGGGCTACGCCCACATATAAGTGCGCCCTTACCTAAAGGCAAGGGACACACTAAAGGTTACCTAATGCAGTTAATTTTTTAAAATCCATCACTAAGTTGTTCAGACATGGCTCTAGTAAAGAATTCTCCTCTTCTTTCCTGTTGATATAAAAAATTCTGGAATCGAATCAAATCCTCATCCGTCAAAGATCTGCCTATTATCTTTTCTACCGTCCCACCTATCATTATCTTTCGATGTGTATTCGCTTTTCGTTCTTTTTCTTTTTTCTCTTTTTCCATTCTCTTTTTTTCGGCAACTGCCTGACGAGCCTTCTCTTTGTACTTTTGAAATTCCTGGTCTTTTTCCATTATTTTTTCTTCGAGAGTTTTTTTCTTTTTTATCTTCGCTGTTGCAGTTGCAGTTTTTTCATCAAATCCAGTTTGAATCCCTTCATTCATATATACAATCTCCTTCCATCTATCCATCCATCGATTTTACTTCCTTTTTTACAAAGAACAGGAGCGTGACGCTCCTGTAAAAATCAATTAAGTAAACTCTTATCTTTTAATTTTTTTGTATAGCGATCATGTGCTGCCATACAATTTAATTTTTGCTTAAGTTCCTTCTCTATATAACTTCTTTGATCCGAATCATTCCCGAAAAAATAACGAAGTAGAGCAATGAATAATTCTTTCGATATCTTCAAGTTCTGCATATCACTATTGTTCCTCTATCAAGTTTCATAATTGCGTGTCGATATGTGACGGTTATAGATATCACTATATAATATCGTCACATATCGTCACGAAGCGAGAACTATTTCGGTGGAATATATTTTAACAAGATTTCTCTCCCTTCATGTTTTCTTTTTGATTCGCAATAAATATTATAATCTTGATATAATTCCATAGTTCTTATGTTCAGATATCTGCTAAATGTATTTACACTTTTAAAATCAACATTTAACTTTTCATATAATTCTGTAGGACTTCCTCTCCATTCCCCCTTTCCAATAAAATCAGCAATCTTTACCAAGAATGGGTCTTCCAGCTTATCGGGAAGTTCCCGCCTCTTTTTTTCTAAATTCCAGATACATCTGTTAATATCAAAGGATAATTCTAAAGCCTCATCAGGTTGATCTCTTCCAGTGATATTTAATATAGCTTTTGTATCAGTCCGATTTTTCTTCTGTAATACGAAGGCTCCATCTGCAGCACCAAAAATACCATTGGTTCCGGAAATCATTTCAAAACTATCCATTGCATCCATCTTTCGAGTATGATGAACAATCAAAATGCATATATTATATCTGTCGCTAATATGCTTTATCCGTGACATTACATCATAATCTGTGCTATAAGAGAATTTGTCTCCTTGAGCCTCTCGAATCTTTTGCAGGGTATCAATGATAATCAAAGTTAGATCTTTATGTTCCTTAATAAATAACTCAATCTGTTCTTCCAATCCTTTTTGAATCGATAAAGCCTCATTAGCAAAGAATAAATGATCACTGCCTTCTTCTCCAAACATCTTAAATAATCTTTGTTGAATTCTTGAATAATCATCTTCTAAAGCCAGATATAACACATCTCCTTGCCTTACTGGATAATCCCACAAATCCATCCCCTTTGATACATGGTATCCAAGTTGTGCCATAAAAAAAGACTTTCCTATTTTAGGTGGTCCTACAAAAATGTAGGTTCCACAATATAATAATTCTTTGATAATTTGCAATTTAGGCTCAAACGAAGCATCAAACAGTTGATTAAGAGAATACGAATTAATCGTCCGATGGTTGATATTTGTATGTGAGTTTGGTATCATATCTATGCATTTATATGTATTGGGTTGTCCTTCTTCTGCTGCAACAGAAGAAATATGGGCAACCTGATTTTCATTCGTATTAACCATTTAATCAACATCCTTTCTCTGAAACTGACGATCCATCATTGAGACATTTCGATCTAACAGATCTGCCACTTCTCTCTGTCTATTTGGATACAAATGACCATAAGTATTTAAAGTAATTCGTATATCCTTATGACCAAGACGCTCCTTAATCACAATTGGTGGAACATCCTGCGAAATCAGATATGCAGCACAGCTATGGCGCAAACAATGTACATGAATATATTTCAATCCCCACTTTTTAATCTCGCGTTGAAGTTTATGCTGTATTGCTTCAGCAACAACAGGAAATAATCGCTGATCCTCACGTAAATCATATATTTTATCCATATAAGATGATAACTCCTCACTTAAGAATACCGGAATATCAATCACTCTATAGGAAGAATCTGATTTCGGTGTGGTGATTATGTCCGTCTTATGCTCTCTATGGTATGTTTTATTTACTCTAATCTGATTCTTGTTCAAATCAATATCTTCTTTTGTAAGTGCTAACAGTTCACCTACTCTCATACCAGTCCAAAACAAAATTTCAAATATTGTGAAATGTCTAGTAGCCGGATCTATATGAGAAAGAAATTCATTGTACTCATCTAGCGTCCAGAATTCAATTCCCTTTGCATCTGTTTTTCCCATTTTAGCTACCATTGTACTGGGATTTGTTGGAAGATGATAAAACTTTACGGCATGTGTATACAGAGCTGTTAATTGATTACGAATTGTTCTTAAATATGTATCTTCATAATCTTTTTCTCTCATCATGTTCTGCCATGCGATAATATCCGGTGAAGTAACCTCACTCAACTTCTTCTTTCCAAAATAGGGAAGAATATGTTTATTAATCATATGCTTTTTTGTTGATATACTTCGTTCTTTTAATTCATATTTCTTATCCTCGAAATAAATATTCACAAATTCCTGAAATAGAATGTCGTTGATTGGAACAGCTCCACAATGCACTCTTTCCCATTCCTTGGCCTCCCTCTTCGTCTTAAATCCTCTTTTCTTTCTGTGCTTTCGCTTCCCCTGGATATCTGTTTGATAAAACTGAACCATCCATGTTCCATTTGACTTATCTTTTGTGACTGACAATATTCTACCTCCCTTAATGTCTTATTTGTTTTTGATCCGTATATCCATATATTTTCGATTCAAGATATGCTCTGGGAATTCTCCCAGAAATAGTATAAAAACCCTTATCTTCCAATTCTCTGTTAAACTGTCGAATCAATACATAAGATTTACTTTTCGAAATGGATAACATTTTTGAAACTTCATCTGCATTTAACATGTAAGATTTTTCTTTCACAGGTACCTCCTTTCTACTCATTTCATTATATCTGTTTACGCATTGCATATTCTTAATATATTATGATATTCGTAATATGTCAAGATATTATATTATGTATTGCATATTATATTTTATTGAATAATTACTGTACTATTATTCAATATATTAATTTCAGTCTCATTTTCATCATGCATTGCGTGTTCCATATCCTTATGTTATACTTAAATAGAGTCAAATAAATGAATTTAAAAACCTTGTATCACTTCCTGAAAGTCACACAAGATATCAAATGTCATAATAAAAGGAGAATAAATGTCATGGGATACGGTTTAAATTTAAAAAACATCCTTGTCGAGAAAAATATGACGGTAAAAGATCTGGCAAATCTTACAAATATTAGCCCTTCAACACTATATTCCATCATTCAACGGGATTCTGCAGTGCGTTATGATTATGCTTTACGAATTGCAAACATCTTAGATATAGATGTCGATCTAATCTGTAAAGATAATCCATATCGAGAAGATCCTGATCTTCCTCCATTACTTACTGAAGCTGGAGGGCTATTGACTAAACTAAACAAGAAATCATTCAAAAAGAACATCCTTGATGAATTATTAAATCTTTACGAATATAAAGATTTTCCAAGTATGTACCGAATGCTGGTTCTATTTTTTCAATTGAATGATATCGGGCGAGAACAAGCGATTGATTTGCTTGAGGCCTTGAAATTAAGACAGACAGATTCAGAAAGAAAAGAATTATTGAAAAACATCAAAGAATTAAAATGAAATGAAAGCATACTATTTGATAAATGTAGCCATTTTATAGCCACTCCAGAGAAACGGAGTGGTTTTTCTATATTTAAAGCACGAAAAAAAGGGCTTTCCGATTACTCGGAAAGCCCTAAAAATCATGCTATTTTTCTATAATCTGAAATTATTCGATGATAGAAGCAACACGGCCGGAACCTACTGTACGTCCACCTTCACGGAATCTCCATCTAAAATTTGATGGTTGTTCGTGTGTGTTTTTATTGATTTTACGGCATTTTTATTAAGTTATTCCACCCATTATTTATATTTGCATAAATTCTTGGAGCCGATTTGGAGCCGGTAACGATAATAAAAAAACCTAGAGCTGGCACTCCAGGTCTTTCGTGACTCCATTGGAATCGTACTAACTTTTCTTAGCTAAGTTCATACTACTACCATTCTTCGAAAAAATCAACCCTTTATCTTGAATCGAACATACATTCGTGATATTATATCTTTGCTGTCGACTCTTTCCAGCAGGAAGGGGGTGACTCTTTTGGAGCTTATACTAACTTTTCTTATCTCCGTATTGGCATCTGTAGCTGGCTACTACATTTGCAAATGGTTAGACGGAGACGAATGACAGCGCTAGCCTGACGGTGTAGTTCTCCGTAATGAACTTGGGAACCTCGGAGCTGGCACTCTGAGGTTCCTTTATTATTATATACTATATTATTAATTTTTATGATAGAAAAATACTATCATATACATATTAAACTAAAATTTATTATTCCTTTACGGAAAAGACTTTTCGATATAATCAATC
>JAUNIR010000092.1 GCA_030523345.1 Lachnospiraceae bacterium | reverse complement strand
TGCTCAGGTGCTTAAAAAATTTAGTTTATAATGGTTTTGCGGAATTAAGGATATATTGTTTTTTATTTTTGCTTCTATATCAAGTGTAATTTTGTTTGAGTTTTCTAATTATTTGCCTAAATTGAGGTTTGTGACTATAATATCAAATGGAACTCTTCTTATTTTGGGATTGCATATTCCAGTCATGAAATTATTGGATATAATTAGTCCTTCGTGTTTTCATGAGTTCTTGCCATTGGCTGTTCTTCCAATTTGTTATTTTCCTATTGTCTACATGTATAAGTGGTGTCCTTTATTATTGGGTAAGGTGTAGTTTATTGAATGTTTTGATAATATCGTGCTGATATCGCAGTATCGGTACCAAGTGTATCACTGTAATCGGTACCGCATGTATCGCTGCAAACGGTACCAAGTTCATTGGCTCTGCCTAACAGGGTGCAAAGATAACTTTTTTTCTTTTTCTGACGCATAGAATCACCTTTGTTATGGAAAGATTTACATAACAAAGGTGAGAGTTTAAGAAAAAAATATTAACTTTGTCGCCGATACTGAAGATTACCAACTCTGCTAGTTCAGTCCAATCAGCAGTCAAGATGTTATTAAAGAATGAACTGATAACGTAAATTGACAATACCTATCGTGTATACGATTATTTCTTCATGGAATGGTTGGCTAGGGTTTATTGATACAGAAACAGAATTGCATGCCTTATTACCACGACGAGAATGGGAGTCTATTCTGGTAAATTGTTTTTGCGATCATACTATCAAGGACCTCATATCCTGTCTCGTTAAGATGCATCCCGTCATGAAGATATAATCGTTTTTGATCGTTTTCATAATCTTTGTTCCAAGATTTGTATCTTATGATGCTAACTTTATCTTTATACCCCTTTTCATTTATTAGTTCATCAAGGGCATTTCTGAAATTTTGTTTGCAGTCCAATGATGTGCTATTAACAAGCATACTAAAACGTCTCAAAGATTTTTTCTCTATCTTTTGGTTATGATATGCCTTGACTATATTGTAATCCGGAATCTCTAAAATTATAGGATGAATATTGTTGATAAGGAGGAAATCAATAATACCTTCCATACTTTTCTTGTAATATGATGTACTCATTTTTTTGTAGGTGTCATTTATTCCTGCAGAAACGAAGCAGTAAGCATATTTCCTTTCTTGCATAAATTGATTGAATTCTGGGGCATCTAATATATGCTCGTATATTTCTCTGCTTGTTAATCCGCAAATTCCATATGAATGAACAGACGCAGGACTATGTATTGAATCATTTACTATCTGCGCGATTTTACAATTGTGGTTATTATGCATATATGCCCAGCTGTCACCAATAAAAGCTATACGTAATGTATCGCCGTTTTTGTGGCTATATATCTTGTATGGCTCCTGTAGTTGTGGTGGTGTATAATAGTTAAATGCACGAATTATAATAAACGTACAGACTATGATAACCAAAAGAGATAAAGTTAATAGTGTTTTTTTCATCTGTTTCCGGATAGAATACGTTTTACGTTTGGCATATATCTGTCAAGTAGTAGATAGAATCCTAAACTTATTGATGTAGATAAGATTACGCATAAGAAGTATAACAGAATATGGGCAAAGTCTGATGCATCAGAAAACTGAGAAATACAGAATTTGCGCAGAATTACAACAATAGGATAGTGTACACAGAATACGATGAATGCAGAATTCGTAAGTCGCTTATTAGTATAACCGCGCTGTACACAGTAATCTGCTAATAAAAGTAATGCCGGTAAATTGAAAATCAATGCAAAACGATGGATTTGCAGATTGATAGGTGTACTTATTGCAACGTGTGTAATAATGTCTCCAGAAGCAAATAGGATAAATGTTGTTAGAAAGAGCAATTTGTTTTTGATAATTGCCTCAAGTGGGTTAATATCCAATATTGAAAAGTATGCGCCAACACAAAAGAAAAGAATTGTCTGTGGTATAAATGCATTATTATATGTCATTATCCACCACACTGCAATGAATAATAGGAATACTTCTCGTACATATTTTATAAGATAATAGAATACAGGAGATAGAACAGACATAATCAGTAGATTACGGATATACCATAATGGGCAGAGGAGAGGTACAAAGTTGCCATTGTCGTATGAGCCTCTATCCCAAAATAGACGCAGATAGTCAATGAAAGAATAATCAACGATGTTTTTACCATTGATATCTTGTGGGTATCCTAAAGTGTATGCTAACATATATAAAAGTAAAAGAAGCAGATTCCAAAGAATATATGGGATGAATAGAGTATGAAATCTGGATCGCAGTTTATCTGTATAATTTTTCTTGCTTAAAAAGAATAAATAGCCTGAGATGAAGAAGAATCCTGGAACACCACTTTCGCCTAACCAAAGTGCAAAAGGATAAACTACTTTGAAGTATAACTCATGTTCACCCTCCAATCGTTGCACTGAATAGCAATGGAGCAAGATGATGAGAAATATGAGTGGAAATCTCAACCATGTAATGGCGTTTGATAGCGCGTGAGTGTTATATGGATTATTCATGGAGATAAACGCGGGGTAGATGAGTTGTATTGGATTTGTTGTCTAACGTAATGCAACCTCCGTATGAGGAGAAGACTGTTTTAAAATCAAACTTCTTAATTAGTTGATACTCTCTCTCTCCAATTTCGGAAGGAGATCCATAAGGATAAGCAAAGTGGGATATATCATGACCAGTTTCTTCTTTTAAAATGGTAATTCCATCAGCAACCTCACGGAGAAAGTCTGTTTCACTGAGTTTGTTAAGAGCAGGATGAGAAACCGTATGTCCGCCAATAGTACATAGCGGGTGGTTGCTAAGCTCTTTTATCTGTTCCCATGATAGGGCTTGTCTCTTAACAGGAGCGTACCAGTCAATAGTATAATGAGAAAAATCATTTTGGAGTTCTTTTAATAGATTGTTTTGATCATATCCTAATATTGCTTCTCTGATTATTCGAAATGCATTCCATTTCTCTTGGAAGGATTTGGTGGGATAAATTATATTGCCAAAATGAATGGTGGTATTCTGTATGATAAGATCTTCAAGAATATCCCACCAAAGAATGGAGTTGTGATTAATGAAATCGGTAGCGATAAAAATAGAAAATGGAATGCCATATTTTTCAAATATAGGCAATGCTTGTATATAGTTATCTGCATAACCATCATCAATAGTAAATACAATAAATGGCTTTTGAGGGGTGGTGCTTGATTTGATAACCTCCCACAATTCATCAAGAGAAAGAAATTGGAAATTTTCTTTCTTATAATTTAAGATGATATGTTCTAAAAACGTTGGTGATACTTTTAGGTCCTCATTAGTTGGAATGCCATTGGGATTCTTTGGGGAAATATGGTGTAACATATAGACAACCCCAAGAGCCCCTTTTTTTTGCCATTCTTTTCTACTCAAGGAGGTAAGCATGGGATATTGTTCACGGACAATTTTTTGCCTGTAGAATGTATGCGCTCGATGTTGTATTTTCTCAACTAATCCCATAATATTCATAATATTTTCTGCAAAAATACGAATTTTTAAGGAATAAATAGTTATATTTGCACAATAAAAAGCAAAAGTCGATGAAACTTTCAATAATTACGGTTAATTATAATGATGCAAAGGGACTTGAACGTACCATTAAGAGTGTGATATCACAATCATTTAAAGATTATGAATTCATTATCATTGATGGTGGTTCAACGGATAGTAGTATAGATGTTATAAAGAAGTATGAAAACTATATTGACTATTGGGTGTCTGAACAGGATGGTGGTATATATCAAGGTATGAATAAAGGACTTCGTCAGGCTAAAGGAGAATACTTGAATTTTATGAACGGCGGAGATTGCTATCATTCGGCAGATGTGTTAGATAAGATTTTTGCATTGAATTCGGATGCTGATATTATTACCGGAACTCATTCTGAAAATGGAATACGTAATGTAGGTAAGGATGGGATAACAATGCTTGACCTCTATAAATGGGCGATTGACCACCAGGCATCATTTATTCGTCGTGAAGTAGCCCTTCGTCATCCCTATGACGAAAAGTATCGTATAGTATCTGATTGGAAATTCTTTATTGAAGCATTAGTGATTGATAATTGCTCTTTTTGCTATACAGATACAGTTGTTGTTGATGTCGATATGAAAGGTATTAGCAATACGAATTTTAATCTTGATAGACTGGAACGTGAAACTGTTCTGAAAGAGCTTCTTCCAGACAGGATTCTTAAAGATTATCAGATGATGGCTTCTATACACCCAGATCTGATAGAAGTAGCTCCGCGCATTAGTAAGTCACAGACTATACGACGTGTTATATTAACAATTGCACATAGACTTTTAAGGATTAAACGCATTTAAAAAGTGCCGTATAGTTATATACTTTGGAGATAGCAATTAATATTGTAAATAAATAGAAATGCCGCTGAACCGGCAATTTGAAGTCTTATAATAGATTTAATATATTTGTTGTTCGTATGGGTGTCTAATAAACCTAATAATAGGGGGATGAAAAAGAACCAATGGCCACAGAATAACTGTCCTTCTTCTATTCCGTAACCTACAACAAAGTGAATGAAGATGTCCACAGAGAAGAACGCGATAAATAGTTTGACTATCTTGTTCTTGTAGTTGATAATAATAGAATATATCGAAAGGCATATTATAATCAATATAACGAGGTTGCATAACGTACTCGAATAGGATGGAAGATTAATAGTGTCATTTGCATATAGCAGGTTATCTTTGTAATGAAACAAAAAAGGTTCTGAGATGAAATTAGTAACAAATAGATATAGCTTGTTTAGAGATGTTCCTCTATAATCCATAGTTTGCGCCAATAGACTGTATTTTAATCCTAAGTGTTGAAAAAATAATCGATTGAAGAAATCTGGGATGGTAAGGAGGAAAAGGCAAAGAAATATAAACAGAGACTTAAAAAAAGTACCAAGGGCTTCTTTGATTCTTCCATGGGAAATGAAAAAGGAATAAATAAAGAATTTAATGATGTTGGTTGATGTCGTACCGACCAATGTAAAGAAAAGGATGTTATTGATATATATGTTATGTTTGTTTGTTATGTATACTAGTGCTAACATAACAAGGAATAGCATTGAAAAAATAAAGGAATCCACCTGTATGGAGAGCAAGATAGTGTGTGCAAACGAGTAAAACATAAACAATAATAGAATTGCAGTTCTTTTATCGCATATATTTGATAAGATCTTATATAAGAGTACTCCTGTGTATGATGATATTAGACAGGAGTAGATAGTGAAAATTTCCCATTTATAGTTCAAATTGAAAAATGATAATAAATAGTCAACCAACAATGGTGGAAGAAATAATAGATTTAATAAAGGATGACGTAAATTCCATGAGAAAAGATGTTGTAAACTAATCATTTTATGTTCAAGCATCATATGGGCAGAAGTGTCATATCCTAACATTTCGGGAAGATTGTCTGTTGTCCTTTGTAGAAGAAACAGTGTTGCAATGATGCCAAAATAAAGGATAGACAGAATAAATACTGTCCACTGTATGTAATTATTGGGGTATAGGATAGGCCCAAGTTGTTTATTTTGTTTAAATATCAAACTACACATAGTAACTTAATTATTTCTAAGGTTGTGCTGCCATATTAGAAGTCGTTTAAATAGCTTAGCAAGATGTAACATCTTGTTAGCTGCTAGCCATAATTCCAAACGTTGTTTCCAACTAATGTACTTATATTCCCAAATATGCTTATTAGTTTCGGGGTAAATCTTTAGCCATTCATTGTAATTCTCTTTGTTATTTAGGTCGTTCAAAAGAGGAAGCTTAGAAAAAAACTTTCTGTATGCTGTATCATTGGAATACTTTTGATATAGCCCGGCATCTTTTATCATTTTTTCTATGAGACCTGCAATAGCAATGTCGCTCTCGATAGATTTTTTTGTACGTTTTATGCAAGATGAGTCTTCTGTATGTCGATAGTGATATGGCGCCCAGTTTATACTGTTAATAGTGTACGAGTGTAAGTATAGTTGAAGATTGAATAACAAGTCTTCTCCCATATTTAATCCACACGGAAAATTAATTTTGTTGTCGATGATAAGACTTCTTCTAGTTAGTGATGTGCAAAGTGAAGGGAAAATTCGTCCATTTATAAGTCTGCTTATGTTTTCTTCTATGTTTTCTGCGTATGGCTGAATATAGTCATACTGGATATCTAAGAACTCGTGTCTGAAATTACAGCCTACGATGTCCGAATTTGTTTCTTTTGCATATACATAAAGACGCTCATACATTTCGTTATCCACCCAGTCATCGCTGTCTGCATGGATAATATACTCGCCGGAGGCTTGACTAATTCCTATCTGTCTTGCATGTGCTACCCCGCCATTAGTTTCGAGATTGATAATCTTTACATATGGTTGTCTATGTGGATAATCTTCTAATACATTCTTTAAAATACATATACTGTTATCTGGTGTCGCATCATTTACGAAAATGTATTCAATCTCGTCAAGAGTTTGAGTAAACAGGGAACGAGCACATTCTTCAATGTACTTTTCGCTATTATATATCGCAACTATAACTGAGACTTTAGGATGCATACCTATTGAATTTGTTAATTATGGGGACGCGTTTGATGAGACTTCTCGTTCCTCTTCCAAATAGAATGAGGAGGATAAGGAATATTATAATAGCAGGAACAATTTCTGTTATGACAAATAAGAGCATAGACGGCAATGTGGATTGTGGGGTAATATTAAATAAATGTGTTGTAATTATGATGTATGCTATTGCGGATACAAAACTTACATGAAATACTAATGTTCCTTTCCAATAATCTTCAATGGAATCCTTGAACCCTCTTGAATATAGATAATATGGTTTCCAAAGAACTACAATTACTAGTAGACTGACGATTTTCCCTAATAGAATGCCAATTATTCCATATTTTGATGCAATAAGAATCGTTACCGTTATATTTATTATTCCTTCAGCCCATGCAGACCATACATCATCATATAATCCGTAAGAATGGTTAAACATGTCAACCACGGATCTGGTCTGCATAATATATAGGTTTATCATGAAGAGAACAACGATGAGATTGCTAAGCTGGTATTGAGGACCTAGCCACCAGCTGATGAATGGATTTATGAGGAAGGATAGTGATAGAACTAATACTCCTGCTGAAAGATATTTGGCTGCAGAGAGTTGCCAAAAGATATCTTTGATATGTTGTTTGTCGCTTTCTGCTACAAGATTACCAACACCAGCTCCCATTCCGCTGAACAAAGTAAGAAATAGCGTTGATAGCTTATTAATGATCATTACGTAGTTCCCGTAAAATGCTACCATTTTGAGTGAAACAAATGCAAAAATCAGAATCTCATCACTTTTTGTTAATAAGAAGTCTTTTAGTTGATGAACGAGAATTTGTTTGGTCTTTGTTAGTACCTCTGGATAGACTTTTAATAATGTACGTCCCTTGGCCTTGTTAGTTTGTAACCAAGGGTATTCTTTCCGTATTTTCCAATTGAGTACGATGCATTGTATGATACTAAAAATAAGTTCTATAGCAACCCATATATAGAGATTTTTGTAGTAGTAGGCTAATAAAATCTGGAGAACAGATTTGATAATATTGAAACTCTGAAAATATATAGATACTAAATATTTTTTTTGGTCAGCATCAAGAAGGGTCTGACGATAGTTTATGAAATAGCCAATTGCACTCGAACCTAAAAACGAAAAGTATGCAAAATACACAATGCCTAATGACATTGTTGTGTTTTTGAAAAATAGAGGAAAGAATAAACTGACAATAACACCTGTAACAACAATAAAGATACCTATGCATTTATATAAATAACCAAGCAGTGAGAGAATGTCGCATATTTTTTTTTGATCATTGTCTGCAATTGGCTTGAAAAGAAAGTAGCTAATGCTTAACCCGATGCCTAATTCAGATAGATTTAATAATCCTAATATACTTAATAATGTACCTGTAAGCCCAATGAAATCAGCGCCAAGATTGTCTAAGAAAATCTTTCTCGAAAAAAAAGTAACAAGAAGAGTCAGAAAATAGAATGTAATCTCTACTTCTGCATTTAGTATACTTTTCTTGGTCCTATTTCCCATTACTTATTAACTATTGAAATTCATTTATGATGCAAATATACAATTAGTTTTTTGGAAAAATTCAATAATCATTATTTTTTTAACGTGTTTTACAGTTGATGTTAAAATAAACAGGGACATTTTAGCGGAATCAGTATTCTTTTTACATTTTTATCTGTTTTTGGGTATTAATCTTCACAGAATAAATAAATTAAGATTAAAATTTGGAATTTGATGCAAAATATTGTACCTTTGCATCCATAAACACTACTGTTAGAATGTGGATTTATTATGGTTGCTTCTTTATAAGTTATAAGATATGAATAACAGATTAGAGTATATAGACATTCTTCGTGGCTTTGCGATTATCACTGTCGTAATGGGGCATATTATACAGTATAATATTCATGGAATCGCAGCTTCTGCATGTTTTGATTTTATATATAGCTTCCACATGGGTTTTTTCTTCTTTATTAGTGGATGTACAGCCTCGTTATCAGCAGATAAGAATGTATGGGATAATTTTTATTCTTTCTTATATAAAAAATGTTGCCAGTTATTAGTTCCGTTTATTGTGTGGGGATTAGTGATTTATTCAATAGTTAATTCTGTGCATTATTCTGATATTCCATGTCGTTTTGTGGAGATCTTTAGTCAACCAGACAATCAAAGTCCATGGTTCCTATTATATTTATTTTGTATCCAGATTATTTTTTTTGTGTGTTGTGCGTTGTCCGCAAAATCAAGAATTAAATATGCGCGTTTATTCGGCTCACCTGCAAAACCATGTGGCTAAGCAAAGAGTTTGGTTAATCTAAACA
>JAUNIR010000091.1 GCA_030523345.1 Lachnospiraceae bacterium | reverse complement strand
GATGAGCATTATCTATATAATCACATCCGACATTGTATTCTTTTTTCCATTCTCTTTCTATCATATATAAAATCTCCTTAGTCCCATTAAATCGGAATTGCAGTTATGCCGGTCTCGCCAGATAATATCCTTGGAACAAATCAGCTCCAAGTCCAACCAGATAATCAAACTCTGCTTTAGTCTCAACACCTTCTGCAACCACAAGTTTTCCCATTACATGCATTCTATCTATAATATCTTTGCAATTAGCTTGCTTCTGAGGAACCAAATCAATTCCCGACAATAACGATCTGTCAATCTTAACTATGCTTGGATTCATTATCTTAACCATATCCAGGTCGTTGAATCCAACACCATAATCATCTAGCGCAATCTCATTATCACCAAGAGCTGCTCTTGAAATAATCAAAAATGCACCTGTGAAATCCATTGATAGAATCCGCACAGATGCATGTATTATAGCCATATGAAGCTCTATATACTTAAGTTATCTCTGTTCTCTCGTATAAAATCCCTCAATGATAATATCAGCAAATACACCTTCATTATATCAGCAGGTCATACTTTCATAAAGAAGAAAATCAAATAGATAGCATTATTTTCATCTGCTCCAATGCCGCTTTTCTAAAAGCATCATCCTTGAGAGCACCAAACACCTTAAGCAGCTCCTTTTCCTCATCGGAAACCTCATTCTCTACCCCATCAATCAAATATCCGGCAGTAGTTCCAAATAAAGCTGCTATCTCAGATACAACACTTACCTTCAGATCAACTCTGTTATTCTCATAATGCGAATACAAAGCTGAAGCCATATATAACTTCTCAGCTGCTTCCACCTGGGTAAGTCCACATTCAATTCTCTTTGCCTTAATTCTTCCACCTACTGTTGTTAAATCGATATCCTTCTTTGCCATATTTCCTTTTCTCCATTTCTGGAGTCTTGCAAACGGAAATATAACCATGAGCACAATCAAAAAGAGCCTACAAAACGTATAAGAATAAAACCTATTTCTAGGTTATATCTCCGTTTTGTAGACTCCCATGATCAAGAGGCTCATGTTCGCAGTCCAGCTGCTAGAATCACTTCTCACTTGCCTCGCCAATTCGTTCTCACATAACTTTTGGTAATCAGCGCCTATCATATAGCTCGGGGCTATTCCATTTGGTCTCACTGACACCTCATTGTATTAAATTGTTGCGCCACCCGGTCCAGCCAGGTGGCTATCGTTTATTGTGCCAACTGAAATATCTGTTCTTGATATTTCTTAAGTCTTTCTTCTAGTGGTTTTTCCTTCTCCTTTGGATCAATAAGCACTGTGGCCACGAACCACTTTGAGACAAGTGCTGTGTATTCAGCACCACATTCACATTTGTAATCCTTACTCATTAGCTTTGCCTGGTCAGCTTTCCTTCGGCACACTGGACAACTGACATATCGCTCCGCTATATTAATAATCTTGTCGTTCATCTAACAATCCTCCAAGCGAAATAATAATATTCACTCAAACGGATAAGGGAATGAAAACCGTTGATGAATCGGTATTCACAGCTGGCATCTATACGAACTGTAGTAGCAGGTACAATTCCACGGCAGAAGCAGCCAACCAACCGTATGCTTCTTGCTGATCATGGATAAATTATAATCCCAATTCTACCGCTTGCGCAAGTAGAATTAGAACACTTGTTCTGTCCTTTAATTTGTACAAGGTGCCGAAAATTATTTTTTTATTAAGTTCCTCTTGACTGAATTTTAGCCTTATCTGTCTGTAGCGTTTTCCTTTTACTCCAAGGAGTTTACCATGCTCTCGGTCAAATTTCAGTCGCAACCTCGGTCAAAAAACGGTCGAATCTCAGTCAAATATCGGTCAAATGTTTACATATTGACGGCAATTTCAGGATTTAGTCCAACAATTTTCTTGTTTGCCAGGTGCATTGATTGAAAAATCAGCTCATACTTACCTCTGGTGAAATCCAAGCTAGTTTCTCTCCTTACAGCAGCTTCAACCATATTCTGAAGAAGGATATATTCTTTTTCATCCAAATACTGCTCTGCATTATCCTGGGCTCCCTTCATGAGATCCAGCTTTCCAAGTTTAAATAACGCAAGCATTCTCCAGCAATGTATATCAACGCTTCTAGGGTTTAAAGCCAGAATATTACCTGCATACTTTGTAACACCGGCATAATCCTTCAAATCAAACATGAGTTTAAGCATGGTATTCATCTGCTCGATGTATATTCCTTTATAATGATAGCGCGCGTTAGCTACTACCATGCTGTCTGTAATCTCTCCCTGTAAAAAGTCGCCTCGGTACATCATATAAAACTGCTTCAGCAAATTAATTTTTGTTACTGCATCGGCTGTATCTTCAATAACTTTTACCATCTCAACTGCGTGATTAACGTCAATATCAATCACCAAATCTGGATTGAAAGTATAATCCTTTTCAACTGTTACTAGAAGCTGGCACTTATCGTTATCAAGGTTGCGTATGCTCTTCCACTTCTTTCTAAATCTGTAAATATAGTTCTTTAAGGCCTCTGCATCTGTTCTGCAAATGTCTTTCAGCTGATCAAGATTAAATTTCTGGTCCGGATGTGTAGCAAGAAATGCAATCATCAGTCTAATTGGTTCTGGAATATCATTCCCTTTTAGTCGAAGATCCTTGCTCACAATCTCCATTTCGCCCAGCAATTTGATATAAACCTCATCTTCTGACTTAGGCTCATCCTGTAAGGTATGGCTTTCCATCTTTTCTCTGCGTTGCTTGTTAATAATCTCATTAGTAATAATATAAGACATTAAGTTTAATGCTAGATAGTTGTTCTTGAATCTCCTAGGATTTCTAACAACCACCAGCCCTGTACCACAATTCATATATGGTACAGCTATAACAGACTCAACCTTAAGTCTCTTATACATATCATATTCTTCAGGTGACTGCTCTCGGATTTCTTCAATATCTTCAATAACTATAGGCTTCTTCTCCTTAATAGCACGAACCCATCCAAGGGCCTGATCAACAGATTCTGCTTCTTGAATAAGAGTTTCTGTACTGGAACCGGTATTAGCATTATAGAAAATCTTGGTTGACCATCTTCCCAAATCTAAGTCAAAGTCAATCAATCCTATCCAATCCGCATCGAAGAACTGTATATGTCTCTTCAGCACTGTGATTGGATCATCAGGCTCATTTCTTTCCCCATGCATATACTGAAATAGCTGCTCTGCCTGATGCATTGTAGCCTCAGTAAACTTCTTATATTCTTCATTCGTAAAAACAACATCCTCTCTCATAACATTCTCCTTCTAAAACACAAAAAGAGCTGTCACCCTTAAACAAAGGCAGACAACTCCCATCCTAATTATCATTATTTAATTCGAGCTGTCATACTAAGTAACTATTATCATAACAGCCCATATCTGTTAATCTTTTCAAACCTCGCATTCATCAGTCCTAAAAACATACAAGAGGCCATCAAGATACTTGTAGCCTCTTGTGTGCTTTATAAGACCGACGAATTATTTCTTTATACTGTTAAAGTCAAACCCCATTCGAGAACCAATTGCTATGAACATCCTAGAAAGCATTTCATCTTGCGCTTTCCTTGGAGCCTCATCTATCTCAATCATCAAATCACCAAACAGTAAATCAAATTTTTCTAATCCCGTTATATTCTTAGGAGTCAGATACAGACTTGCATCCCTGTCATCCGCAATCAGATTATCCAGACTCAAATTAAGATTTCGATTCAAATTGACCATATCATCCAACGAGAAGTCAAATTCCTGATTCATCATTCTTGAGATTGCTGAGTCAGATCTATTTAATCTCTGACCTATGTATCTCTGTGAATACGCTTGCTCTCTTTGAACCCTCCTAAGCTTCTCTATGAACTTTTCTCTGTCAAAATAGTATATCTTTCCACTAAATGACTCGTTTTCCATAGGCATCCCTCTTTTCATTCATATACTACATCGTGCAAACCGAAATAGTAATTTCAAATACTACAACCTTTACCTCAATACTTTCCGTTTTGGAAAGTTAGACATTCATAAGCCTCACCCCCTGATACGACAAAAAGAGCCTGCCCCAATAACTGAGACAGACTCCGCCAAGTAAATCATATATTTCTGACCTCTATACCTTCATTATAAGAAAAAGGTGTCCGTTAAAAATGCCTAGCCTGGCACCTAACGAACACCTCTGATATTCAAACAAGTGAAATAAGCCGCCAGTTTCACGCTGACGGCCTTTTCTATACTACATATTTAATTCTTATATTCTCGCGTCCGTACATTTTTAGTAATCCTCGAAATGAGATAAGAGAGCCAGATCGCAAAATGCATTGTCTTTCAATAAATATATTGTACTCTGACTTAACCTCATCGTTTATTACTAAATATGCAATGCCAACATCATCATTCGCAACACCATTTTTAACGAGATCTTCAAATTCTTCAATGGAGTAATCAGACTTTTTTAGTTGAGCACGCAGACTGCTTTTCTTTAATTCATTTAGAACCTTCTGGTCCTCTTCCGAGATTCCCATTATCCCACCTCAACTTATCTTAAGATAAAGATTCTACTCAAAGAACTCCTTCATTCCCGCTAGAGCTTCAGCTTCATCATCGCCAGAGGCTCTAATAACAATCTTGTTGCCTTTGTCGATTGGAGTCGCCATTATCCCCATTATGCTTTTTGCATTAACGGTGATATTCTCCGCAACTATCTCAATTTTACTCTCATATTCGCAAGCAGTCTGTACGATTAATGGTCTGATATTCTCCTGGTAGATTCTACTGGAACCAACAATTATCTCTTCCTCTAACACTCTATTTACCCACCTTTGCAGATGGCTTCTTGGTTACCTTTTTGGGAACTGGCTTTTTTTCAACTTTCTTTGCAGGAGCTTTGGCAGTTTTCTTTTCCTTTATATCTGCCTTCAAATATTCCTCCAAAAGAGACAGCTTTGTATCATTTCCTTCGACTGACAACTTCCCATCCGCTTGGGCTGCACATGGGCTAACCTCACCATTAAGAATTGATAAAATTGTGCTAGCTTCACCACGAACCCTGAAATCATGATCATAATATTCATAAGGTTCTACATCAATCTCTTTTTCCTTAAATTCCACATAAAAAGCACCTTCACCTTTGCCCTCTATATCAAACTCAACTGCCAAATGTTCTTTAATGATAGACGCATCTACTGCTTTAATCGCCTTTTTTGCAGCCTTAACAATGTTCTCATAAGTCATAATGGTATACCTCCCATCAGTTTTAATCTTTCCTTTTTAGAGTTTCTCAAACTTAGATACTTCATCTGATAAGTCATCCGAAATGGACTTGTTCTCACCTGCTTGAGTTGTAATAGAGGACATAGCCATTACAAGTTTTCCTATCTCATCAGCAACACTAGTTACTCCATTCGAAGATTCCTCGATAGTAGTTGATATATTAGAAATACCCTCGTTCATAGATGTCATAGTTCCAACGCTATTTGAAGCCTTATCTGCAAACTCTGAGAACGTTGCACTTGCATCATTTGTATCTTTCTCATAGTTACCAATGATTTCCATAAACGAATCATAGTCCTCAATAACATTTTCACCTACGAAAGTAATCATCTCAGAAGCACTGCCGGAAAGTCTTGATACAGCAGCTACAACCTGTGAACTAATCTCCTGAATACTATTAGCTGTCTCTCTACTGTCGTCAGCAAGCTTTCTGATTTCATCAGCAACAACCGCGAATCCCTTGCCAGCTTCTCCAGCTCTGGCTGCTTCGATTGAAGCATTAAGCGCTAGTAAATTTGTCTGAGCAGCAATGCTTAATATATTCTCAGTAAGTTCTGCAATCTGATCAACTGACTTTGACTCCTCAACAGCACCTTTAACAGATGTCTCAATGTTGTTAAATGTCTCTACTGTCTTTTCCTTTGCTCCAAGAGCATCCTGATATCTTGATGCAGCATGTGTTTTAACAGCAATGAAATTATCAGCAGATTCTTTTGCCTGGTCGCTCATTTCTCTTAATTCTTCAAGCATCGACGCACATCCTGCTGTAAGTTCTTGCAATGAAACAGAAATTTCCTCCATAGAAGCAGCTAATTCTTCAGCAGCTGCACTTACATTTTCTGCATTGGAATTAGATGACTCCACTTCCTCACTTACCTTGCTAACAGATTCATTCATGTTTACAGACGCATTCTGAATCTTGACCATAAGATTCTGTAATACTTCCATGAACTGATTTACTCCACCAGCAAGCTGACCAATTTCATCAGATGTTTTACTTGTTACTCTAAGTGTCAAATCTCCTTTTCCACTTTCGATACCATTAATAATTACATCTAAATCCTTCTTAGCTAACTTGGCCGGATCAACAACTTTTTTCTTTGCAAAAATACATGACCCTGCAGTAAAAATAATAGCAACAACTACAAGTACAATATCAAAGATTAATGTACCATCTACTCTGATATTACTACCTCTAATTGCCTTTTCAAGTCGAGCCTGAGCATCTGCGATCTGTGCCTCATCTCCAGAAGCATATGCCTGCTCAAAAGATGCTCCCACTTCCGAAATATTGTCATTATAAGACTTAATATTTTTCAATGCATTTACATTAAGAAACGCAATTAATACTGCAAGAACTCCTACTGTAATAAGCATTATAGAAAGAATTCTTCCTAAGCTTTTTGATTTTTTACCGTCTTTCATTGTCGTTACCTCCTCAACATATTTTTACAAAGTTAAATCTTTGCTAAATTCATTATTCTGGCATTCCTAAGTAGAAGCCTTGCAATAAATCTATTCCTAATTCTAATAAGACATCCAGCTCCCCTTTAGTTTCTATTCCTTCGCCTAAAGCCAGAATTCATTTTTCATGGAAAATATCAATATATTCTTTACACTGCGCCCTCTTTTGCTCATCAGAATCTAT
Organism: Lachnospiraceae bacterium; assembly: GCA_030523345.1. GTDB lineage: Bacteria > Bacillota > Clostridia > Lachnospirales > Lachnospiraceae > UBA2868. Next base: position 2,035 of record JAUNIR010000091.1, on the reverse strand, counting down.
ATTGCTAATTAGTGATCTATCAAGTTTAACAATCTGTGGCTTATATTTCTCAACAGCAGTCATATCATTAATGCCTGAGCCAAAATCATCAACTGCCAAATATAGGTCATTCCATGAAAAGCGAGATTTCTTTTCCTCCCAGGACAGTTCCCCGTTTGGTGGATATTCCAGAATCTCTATAATGCCATTATATTTAGACTCCTGAAACGCTTCGTTAAAGGCACTGCACTCTTCATCCGTCATAGCTTCTGTTGGAAATGAATTGACACACACATTCTCTGTGTAGCCTCGCCTTTCATATTCCTGAAAAGCTCCAAAGAATGTTGCGACCTCCAAAATATGTAATCGGCCTTTTTCTTGATATTTTGATATCAAATCAATAATTGAACATTTGCCTGGTCTCATTAGTGCTTCATAGGCACACAGCGTCATATCAGCATTAAATATTGGTTGGAACACAAACTCTATTTCTAGATCCATCAGCTCATTTTTCATTTCCTCCGGAAGATCATAGATCGTGTAGTCAATCAAGTAACCGCCTCATTTCTTTTCAAATTTTAGAGAACACAAAAAGATGTCTACGTAAAATAACACGAACACCTCCATAAGCAACCTATATTATCAATAATCATTTACACAAATCCCCAAAGATTTGTATTAATTATACCTCATGTGTGTATTAAATTTCAAGACTAAAGTACCACGTGTTATTTAAATGTCTGACAACGATTATCTCTTTTGAAGTATATTAACACTTAAATGTGAACATTTGGCTAAATAAAAAAGGTATTCGTTAAGCACACTTGTCCCTAACGAACACCTCTAATATTCAAGCAAGAGAGACTGCATGCCCAGGAAGACGAACAATCTCTCTGTTGGAAAAGAGCCTTAACACCCAGCCAAGACGATTAGCTCTTTTCAAAAAGTAAGTAACCGTAAACCTAGCCCCTCTCCCGAAGGAGGTTTACATCTATACAAACAGCTCACGCTGGTTGTACCAAATAATTATATTCTGCGCACTACCTTCTTACACTTATCAATTGGAAATGGCGCGTCCTCCGCAGTGTGCAACTCCACACTGTCTACTATAACTGTCTTCAATTCTCCGTCTCTGCCAACTGGCACAAGAACCTCATCTCCATCCTGGATTAATTCATCATCACAAAGATAGCAATATGTCTTGCCACCGCCTTCAAAGAAGACATTTACGAATATATACTCATCATCTTCCTTTATAATTGGGAGCCTTGCATCTCCATCAAATCCTAATAAATCTGACATTCCCAGATACTTCCGGATAAGCGAAGATAGTCCAACCTCATCAAGCTTCAAATCGCTGAATAAAGCTCCTTCGTACTTAAAAGATTTTCCCTCTGTATTTATAATCTCCAACGTCCAATAGCCAACGTCCATGACAAGATCAAGTGGAAAATCCTTTGAAAAATACATAGCAACATGACTCAGCAAATATGTCATTTCAAGTTCGGATATTTTGAACTGCTTGCTGCGATTTCTTTGATACTTGATATCATCTCCAAGACCAAACACATATCCTGAGAAGAATACCCTACCATCCGAATACAATGATAAATGCTGCTCTATCTCATCCTTAGGTCTTGGTTGAGGACCAAAGCACAAGCGATTAGATACAAGCTTTATTCCCTTAATATGCCCTAAAAAAGGTTCAAAAACGGGTTCATTTATTATGTAGGAATTCTCGTTGACTTCATCCTCTATATCTTCGTCATCATATATAGCCCAGTCTTCTCTGATATAAATTCTCCGGTCTTCATTATGCTTATTACAGAATTCAACATCGCCTATCGCCTGCTTAATTCTTTTTGATAATCCAAAATCAAACTCATTATCATCAAGCTCCGAATAGTCAACTAAAAACAATGGAATAGACTCCGTTTTACAATATGAGATTAATTTCTCAACCTCATCATATGGATATCCCTCACTTCTATGGTCATCCGGCAAATAAACTCCATCCACTACCAGCTTTATCGCAAGAGCAATATTATCACCATCA
>JAUNIR010000253.1 GCA_030523345.1 Lachnospiraceae bacterium | reverse complement strand
TTAGTTTTGTTAAAACTGATCTTGGAAATGTTCATCCAAACACAGTAGAAGCTGTTATGACAAACAAGAGTGGAGAAACTTGCAGTGTAGTAGCTTCATCAGTTGGCGGAGGGGAAATTAATTTAGTATCTGTTAATGGTTTTCACGCTGATCTTTCCGGAAATTATAATGCTATCATAGTAAGGCATAAAGATAAGGTTGGTATGATAAGTAGAATTACAGCTATTTTTGAAAGAAATAATGTAAATATAGTTTCTCTTTCTAATAACAGAGAGGAAAAGGGTAAAACTGCTATTACCATTATTGAGATGGATGGCGAAACTAATAAAGAAATGCTATCGGATATTGCTAATATTGAGGATGTTTATTCTGTTTCGAATATTAATAAAATATAGGAGTAATGCTTATGTATAATAACGCGAATGAATTAAAAGCTTTGTGTGAACAATCGGGCAAGAAAATTTGTGAAGTTGCAATGGAAGTTGAATCAAAACTCAACGAAACCAGTATAGATGAAATTCGTAAAAAATTTAAAGAAAATATAGAAATTATGCGTCAAGCGTGTAATAAAACTTTAAAAAAGGAGATTCCTTCAATTAGTGGTTTAACTTCAGGAATGGCTAAAAAGTTATTTTCTTATATGGAAAATGGAAATACACTTTTTTCAAAAGATATTTTAAGGAGTGTAGCGTATTCATTATCTTGCTTTGAAGTTAATACTTCTATGGGCAAGATTGTTGCAGCACCTACAGCGGGTTCTTGTGGTATTTTGCCAGCTTGTTTATTTATGGTTGCTGAAAAAATCAATGCAAGTGACGACGATTTAATAAATGCTTTCGCGACTGCCGCTGCAATCGGAACAATTATTGAGAAAAATGCTACACTTTCAGGTGCTGAAGGTGGATGTCAAGCAGAATGCGGAAGTGCCTCAGCAATGGCAGCAGCTGCCATGACGGAGATGCTAGGAGGAAATATAGATCAATGTTTTCATGCTGCATCAATGACAATTACAAACGTTATGGGACAAGTGTGTGATCCAATTGCAGGGTTAGTTGAGATTCCTTGTGCTAAAAGAAACGCAATTGGAGTTGTAAATGCTGTTTTATGTACAGATTTAGCTTTGGCAGGCATAGAATGCTTTGTTCCTTTCGACGAAGTAATTGAAGCTATGTATGAAGTAGGCAAAGCTCTTCCTATGGAACTTCGTGAAACCGGAATCGGGGGCCTTGCAGGTACTCCAACAGGAATTGCTACTAGAAAGAAAATTTTTGGAGATTGATTTTTAAAAGTAAAATTTATTTCAAGGCAAAAAATAAGCATCCCCCAGCTAGGCTAGGGGATGCTTATTATTGTATATAGAAACCCACGCGTTTTACGCGTGGTTCAGTATAGCTTAAGCAATGTAATAGAAACAAAAAACTCCTTTTGATGTAAAATAATATATAAGCGGTCTGGAAACTGCTAAAGGAAACATCAAAAAGAGGACATTCAAAGTAAATGACACACATAGTTTATCACACACGAAATGGAATAGTAAATACCATATAGTGTTTGCACCAAAATATAAAAGAAAAG
>JAUNIR010000252.1 GCA_030523345.1 Lachnospiraceae bacterium | reverse complement strand
ATGCTACTGTCACTAAAAAGGAACCATCTGTTACAACTATTCCTTCTGCTCCAGAAACTCCACCTCCGAAGCCACCTGCACCAGAGAAGGCAGCTACAATCAAGTCAAAGCAGAAAGCAGGCGAACGTGATTGGGAACGTTTCTCATTCGTGTGCAGTAAGGATATTATCCAGAAGGTACACGACATCAGCGAGAAAGAAGGTTTCACTATCCGTGACATCATGGAGTTGTTTCTTCAACGTGGCATCTCTGAATACGAGAAGAAGAACGGTGTAGCAAAGCCTAAAAGGAAGAAGTCTGTTGAGACTTTGTTGTGAGGTACTGTTTCATAAGTATTTAAAACGAGAGTCGAGGAAGAACATATCTACCTCGACCCTCGTATCTCATTCCAGGAAATAGACCGCTATTTCCTTTCCGGCTGTGCCTGTGCCTTCTTCCCAGTAGGTAGTGCTTAATTGGCATAATGGTGCGTGACACAACTCTTTTGCACTAAATGACAGACTACATATTCCAGTCTAAAGTACAATCCTCAGGCAATCCATTCTGACTGCTGACCATCTTTTATTTTTTATTCTGTGTTTACATTCGTCCCTTTTCTGAATTACCAGCACCAGTACCTTTATACTTACTTTTTGATGCATTAAAGTTATACTGAAGTCCTATGCTAAAGCAACGGCTGTCTATATCCTGCTTCGTAGAAAACATACTATTTATACTATACATCGTATATCGCATTTTCTGAGTCTGCAATAGGTCTCTTCCCCAAATATGGAATACTAACTTGTTGTTGAAAAAACTTTTGTAAACATTCACGTCCAACGAACCTCCTTCTTTATAAACGCTTATTGTACTTGCATAAGATGAATTATAAGAAAGATTAACGCTAACTGTAAAGTCTTTCGTTATTGCAAATCGATTATTCATACGAAATGATATACGAGGATGTCCTAGTGATACTCCTATTCCATAAATATTATCTTCTAGGAATTGCTTTGAGATGTTCGCCTCATACATGGGCTGGTAGATGCCAAATCTTGGCGATGCAGTCAATGAAGCATACAAACTTTGTATTTTGTCAATATTCTCATATGTTTTAATGAAAATATTTCCTTCATATGGATGCATCACGTATGCGACTTGATTCTTTGTGTTCTTATACCCCAAAGTAAAAGTCAACCATGTCCTTGTTGCCGTCATCTCAACAGTATGAACTTGTGCTGGTTTAAGCAATGGATTTCCTCCTTGATACTCATATCGGTTATCGTACTGCATCCAACTGGACAGGTTCCTGTACGAAGGTCTTAGCATCTTTGCATTATAGCCAATTTGAGCTTGCCATTTTCCTTTGCTCCATGATAGCGACAAACTTGGGAACCAGTCAGAATATTTTCTGCATGGATCTGATTGTAAAAAATCATTTGAATAATAATCAGATATGACATGCTCGTATCTTATTCCTGCTCTAGCTCTAAAGTCTTTAAATGGTATATTGTATTCTGCAAATCCCGCAATATTACGTTCTTTGATTCTTGTTGTACTAATTTCCGCCTATAGCGTAAAAGCTAAAGCCGTGCGTTACAGGCA
>JAUNIR010000090.1 GCA_030523345.1 Lachnospiraceae bacterium | reverse complement strand
GATTCTATTGTATTCAGTTTTGGTACAGAAGAAAAAGTTGAAGCAGATAATAATATAGTTGTGTTTGATGATGGACATTACATTTCTCAGACACACACTGATGAAAATGGCAACTTCTATTCAAAAAGCTTTTATAGTGATGATATTAATCTCGTAAAAAGCATAATGGAGTCTTGGAAATAAATAAGGATTAAAAAGGAGAGATAAATAGAAGGGAGTTTTGTATGAGTGAAATTATGCAATTATTTTCCCAATATTCTCTCATTGAAATTATAGCATTTGTATTATTATTCTATATTGGTGCTAAATGGTTATTGGGGCAAGTTTCAGAATTAAAGGCGAAATTTGACACATATCGTAAAGAGTATCATAAAGAGCAGCAGCAAATTGAAAGCAAAGATGCTGATATAGAAAGAAGATTGGAAGAACTCGAAAAGAATATGAAAAAAGATTATGAGAGAATTCAGAAATCAGAAAGTCATTTATATCAAATTGAATCTAATATGAAAGATTTAAAAGAAATCATATTAAATACTAGAATTCAATCATTGCGTAAACAAATATTAGATTTTACTGATAAAGCGGTTGATATTACAAATGCTAACATATCAAGAGAATCATATGCAGAGATAGCTCGTGTATATGAAGAATATGTAGATCTTCTTAAACAATGTGGAAAAGAGAATGGTTTGATAGATTATAGTTATCGCTGTATATTGCATTCTCTTGAAACAAGAGAAAGTAATAAACTTTTCTTAGAAGATTTCTATATTTCTCCTGCAACTTCAATTCAAAGAATAAAGGAAAATAACACATTGCCACATGGTGGTGAATCAGGGATTACGGTTTAATGTCGGTTCGATTCCGACAATTCCTTTAAAAAAGACAGACTGAAGAGCGAATTTTAAATATCAGTAATTAACATTAAAATCAAAATTGAATAAGTGTAATATTTTCACTTTTTGGATCCAGTAAGTTAATATCCTGTACAGACCACAAGCGAAGTCGTTAAACTCTAGCTTACAATGGTTGGGCAACTCGCCCTATAAATCCGAACACACTACTCTTAGCCCCCAACAGGCTGGCAATTTCCAGTGGATATATAGATACTGTATAATATATTCGTATATCGTATAAGTCTATATTGACGAGACGAGCTGCAGCGAATAGAAGTGGTGTGTGCAATTTGTATTAAAGGTCTTTATTTAGTTGGTTACGTTTTGTAACTAGCTAGAATAGACTAAATTGGAGAGGTCTTGCCAAGTAAAAAAGTAGACGACGATAAAGATGAGCAACCAAACAGGGAGGCATGGGTAATGCCCTAAATCCAAATATCTCATTGGTAAAATTGGATTTCTAGAGTCTAGATGTGGCTAATTAGTGCTTTATGCTACTACAGATATGATTAGTCTGGCGACTAATCGGTATTCTCCAACTATTCTTTGAGGAGTATAAATAAAAGAAGAAGGATGTCGGTTATACATAAACCGTCAAGTGCATCAGTTCCAGCACTATAAAATAAAACCTCAACTGATAGGGAGTCCGACAAGACTGTAAAAGGCTGTACACATAGTCCGTACTGTACTTAATTGAGACGAGGACACTTTGCTCTGCACGAGCCGATCAGTCATGTGGTGTGACTGAATTTGGAGAGCCAACCACTCTCATATTGCCGCATCAGGGCTTTGCAAAGGTCTGCCCACCTCATATCTGCGGTATATAAATGAAACAGAGGGAACTCGTGCGAGACGCACGACAGGCAAGGTTGAGCCTTGTATAAAAATCTCGCTTGAAAAACCATGTCGTAAGAAGCTAATTGTTGATGAGACGGTAATCATATAGTGATATATCCTAAGACATGGGCAGATATATTGCTATGTTATTTGTTATTCAACATATATCCAGTTTGGCGAGATAGTCTGGAAAAATGATGAGTAAAAGGGATTCGTGACTAATGTCACGAGTCTTTTTTATTTCGGTTCTATAGTTTAATTGGTTAAAACATCGGCCTGTCACGCCGAAGAGTCCGGGTTCAATTCCCGGTGGAATCGCTACCAAAGAAAAATGAAAGGAAAATGTCTGATGGAAATACATGAAACAACTGAGGCTATGATTAAGTCATTGATAGATGTGCAGCAAGCCCAAGGTGAACAAATATCTGAGCTTACAAAATTAGTGATTAATATTAGGGAAGCTATGATGAATGATAAAAAGGTAATTTTAAAGGACATGATGTATAGTGCATTAGATAAAGGATATGCAACTCCGGATGAAGATGAGCGAATTAGTATTGAATACAATAGCTATGTTGGTTTGGGAGGCAATGGACAAATAAAAGATCTTTATGAGAATAAATATCTAAAATTACATATACATAAATAAGAAAGGAGACTTTTTCATGTTTAAATCAATTTACGAGATTAGATTATCTGGTAGGAATATACAAATAGATTTTGAAACATGGGACAATATTAGAGACCATGCTAGAAACAATAAGTTCTTTTATGTTATTTATCTTGGTCAAAAATATAAGTATGTTGACAGTACTCCATTCTATGAAAGACCTACCAGATTTAATTTTGGATTAGTTCAAGATTATGAAGAAGATGTAATCGACTATATATATGTCGAGGAATTAAAATACTAAAGATAACTATATTTAAATTTGAAAGGAAGTTATCTTATGGCTTTTGGACAGCCAAATTATGGTGCTAATCCTTATTATCAAGCACCTAACAATTATCAGTATCAACCAATGCAACAGCAACAACAGATGATGCAACAATCGTATCAGCAACCACAATACTCTCAACCTCAATATCCTACACTGTATGGGAAAATAGTTGAGAGTAGAAATATTGTAGATATTCAAGAGATACCTATCGGTGTCAGCGCAATTTATCCTTTAGCTGATATGAGTAAGATTTACATAAAATCTTATAATAAGGATGGGAAAACTGATATTGAAGAATATCAAAAAGTTGTAAAAGAAAAAGAAGAATCTCAGTCTATCATTAATATTAATGAGGCTTTGACTGATATTTATGATTCACTTACTACACTTAATGCTAAAGTAGATGGAATTACTACTGTTAAGCCTTCTACTCCTTCTCAAAGACGTAAGAAGGAGGTGGCATCTGATGAGTAAATTTCAAATACCTCCACAGTTGATGAATATGTTTAAAAGCGGAAACCCACAACAAATTGCTATGAATTTATTGCAAAGTAGAGCTGGAAATAATGAGATGGCTCAAAATTTGTTAAATATGATTAATGGCGGTGATATGGCTGGTGTTGAAGCTGTAACAAAAAATATTCTTAAATCTAGAGGATTAGATCCTGATGAAGTGATGCAACAAGTACAGAGTCAATTTAAGTGAATTGAAGATTTATATGAAATAATATACCAGTGAAGATGCTGGTTATTATAGGGTAAAGAATTGTAGGGTATGCTCCTACTACCCTCTTTAGACGGATAGACATCTAAGAGTCAAGCGAAATGCTTGGCTCTATTTTTATGTCTAAAAATACTAAGGAGGAAATAATATGGAACAAAAATATTATGTTTATGAATGGTTTAATGTAGATACAGGTGAAGTATTTTATGTTGGGAAAGGATGTAGAGATAGATATAAATCTTTAAGTCATAGAAATAAACTATTTTTGGAATATTATAAAAACAATAATGTAGATGTTAGAATAGTTAAGTATTTTGAAATTGAAGATGATGCATATCAATATGAAAAAGAATTAACAGATAATTATAGAAAAATAAATCAATGTAAATGCTGTTTAATAGATGGTGGTTATGGCGGATATTCTTCTATATGGTCTGAAGAAGCTAGAAAATACAAATCTGAAAACAACCCAATGAAAGAGGAACATCAAAGAAAAAGAATGTCTGTAAATAATCCAATGAAAAATCCAGATGTTGCTAAAAAAGTTGGAGATAAAGAAAGACGATATGTGTGCATTGGAGAAAATATATATTGGGGATGGAAAGAAGCTGCATCTGCATTTGGATTAACGCCTAATAGCGTTGGATGGTGGTTAAAAAAAGGGTATGCTCCAAATGGTGAGCCTTGTTATTATATAGAAAAAAATACTCCAGATAAAAAGGTCATGTAGAAATACATGACCTTCAATTTATTATTAGAATCAAATATCTTTGGCCAAAGATTTGATAATAAATTATAAAGGAGAAAATGCTTATGTTTAATTCAACTAATGGAACACAACTTACAATGCCAGTTGTACCAGCTGGTGCGTCTGGTGGATTTGGAGGAAGCTGGGGAGATAACGGATTTTTCTGGATTATTATTCTTATTGTTTTGTTTGGAGGCTGGGGCTATGGCAACGGCGGATGGGGCGGTTACGGTAATGGCGGCGCTGCTCGTGAAACAACAAGTGTGTACGAAGGCTATGTCTTGAACAATGATATGTCAATGCTCAACAAGGCTGTAACGGATAGCTACTCAATGACTGAGAGAAAACTTGATGGAATTGCTAATGGTCTTTGTGACGGATTCTATACTCAGTCACAGTTAATTAATGGAATTGACAAATCTATTGCAAATAGCAATTACGCTATTCAGAATGCTATTCAGCAAGATACTATTGCTGGTATGCAGAACACAAATGCAATCCAGACACAGTTAGCTCAGTGTTGCTGTGATAACAAATCTGCAATATCTGATGTCAAATACACAATCGGTTCAACAGGAGCAGATATCAGCCGTGGCATTGAACGTGGTTTCTCTGATACAAACTACAATATGGCTACACAAGCAAATGGAATTACAAATGCTATGCAGAGTGCTTTCTGTCAGACTAACTTCAATGCTCAAACTAATACTCGTGATATTGTTGATTCACAGAATGCTGGAACTCAGGCTATACTGGCTCGTTTAGACGCAATGGAAACAAACAGATTGCGTGAACAGTTAGAATCTGAACGTGATGCAAGATACGCATTACAAGGACAGTTAGATAGAGCACAGCTTAGAACAGATATTGTGAATGAAATTCACCCATGTCCGAAACCAATGTACCAGAGCTGTAATCCGTGGGGATGCAACTGTAATCAGGGCTGTGGATGCTAATTTAAAACCTCTTATATGAGGTATATACAAAAGAAGTTTTATATAAATACTTACAAAAGATAAAATAGAGAGTCTTTATACAAGATTTCTTTTCATAATAAAGGATTCTCCTATAAATATACAAATGACAAAAGAGAGTGGTTTTACCACTCTCTCACTTTTTAAAAAGTATATTTAGGAGGAATTAATATGGAGATTATTGCTAATAACCCACAGGATGTGGCAGTTAATAATAACATCTTATTCACTGATACCGTGGTCAAGGGAAACAAATGGATTTCCCACAGAAACGGAAGTGGACTTATTACCCTTAAGGGACTTCGCTCGTGTGGATGCGAATGTCAGAAAGCACGTTATTTGGTAACGTTTAGTGGAAACATTACAGCTCCTGCTATAACAGGAACCACGGAAGAGATTTCAGTAGCTATTTCTATTGATGGTGAACCAGGTCAAGCAACTCGAATGAGAGTTACAATTGGTAATCCTGGTAATTACTATAATGTATCTGCAAGCACTTATATTGAAGCACCTAACAATTGCTGCGTTAAAGTTTCAGTAGCAAACACTTCGGCACGATTGATTAACGTACAGAACGCCAACTTGACGGCTGTTCGTGTGGCGTAAGGAGGTGTTTGATATGGGTAAAGATTTTAAAGAAAAATATGAAAGAGTATGCTCAATCAAAGACCGAGCAATTAGTCTTGTTGAGGCACAATTAAATGGAAACATTGAAAATGTAGATGCCAAAGAACTTGGTGAAGTTGCTGACATTGCAAAGGATATGGCAGAGCTCATGGAACTTTGTGCAGAAGCAGAATATTATCATACTGTTACAGAAGCTATGGAAAAATCTTCTCAAGAAGAAAAAGAATATTATATGGATAAATATATTCCAGAAATGTCTTATTATACGCCAATGGGCAATTATGCTCGCATGAGAGATTCTCGTGGTAGATATATGTATACAGAACCTTATTATCGTAGAGAACCTGATATGAGAATGTATGATGATTATTCAGATAGAATGTATTATTCTTCTTCTAACAACGGAAATTCATCATCTTCTAATAGTGAAAATAATGGAGGAAACTATAGTTCTTATGGAAGAAGTATGATGGGCGATAGATCTTCTGTTACAAGAAGAACATATATGGATATGAAAGACGAAGATAAGAGTAAAAAAGCACAGAAGTTAAAAGAGTATTTAAAAGACATCGATGAGGAAATGACAGAGATGTTTATCGAAGGTAAAGCTAGTCCAGAGGAGAAACAGATTGCTAAAAATGCATTAACTAATTTCATTAATAAATTGTAATGAATATTAGTATTAATAATAGCGAATGGATAATTCGTTTTGTTTCACCAAGGAATCCAATATTATATATTGGCAATGGTGAACACACATATGGCGTAACTGTTCCATCTCATAGGGCTATATATATAGCAGACAATATTCGTGGAGATTTATTTCACCATGTTTTAGTGCATGAATTATTTCACGCAGAAATGGCTGCTAGAGGATTAAATTTACCAATATATATAGAAGAATGTTTGTGTGATTTAGTTGCTGATCATGAATTAGAAACTATTAATATTGCTAGAAATGTTCATAATAATCTATGTAAATATTATGGTAGATGTTAGTTCTAATGTGCCAATCGGCACTTTTTATACATTCTTGGGGAGCGTCCTGCTCCCCTCTTCTAAAGAGAAAGGTGGATAAAATATGGAATTTGAGATGGATCAAGTAAGAGTTACGTATGGTAATTATGGAAATGATATTGAAAAAATTGAGTTGTTGTTGCTTCCAGACACAATGTTTGTATTAGAGTTGGAAGAAGAAAATGTTAAAGTTTCTGCTTTGTCAGAGAATGATGAAGAGTTGTTCAGTGGAAATATGACAAAGGAAACAATGGAATGTTTTGCTAGATATTTAATAAAAATGAAAAAACAAATGAATAAGTAGGCTAGAAATTTTTCTAGCCTTTTTGGATTGTAGTTCAGTGGCAGAACGCTTGGCTGTTAACCAAGATGTCGCAGGTTCAAACCCTGCCAATCCAGTTAAATTTTGATTAAAAAGGAAGTGATTAAAAGGCATGGCGAGATTAAAATTAGCCAAAACTGAAGAAGAACTTAAAGGTATGAGAATTGCTGATATTAAAAAGTCATATCTTGAGATTGGTTCTAATTATAACAAAATGATAGACGGAGATTTATTGAAATGTCCTAGCTGTGGAGATTTTATGAAAGCAGACACAGCTTTTTATTATGATGATAAATATGCAACAAATCGGTACCCTATATGTAAACGTTGTTTGATGAAAATGGTCGAACAGAGAAAATTTGATAAAGATGAACCGAACGAAACAAAAGAGTCTGTACAGAGGGTTCTTCAAATGATGGATCGAGTTTACGACGATCATTTTTATGAAGAATGTGTAAAAGGAGCATATGATGAAGTAAAAGAGAAAAATAGAAATTCTCCTTTTTCTACCTATATAACGGCTTTGCAATCTTTACCAAATTGGAAAGGTAAAACATGGAAAGACAGTGATTTTGGCATTGATGATGTTTCTATAAAACAAAAAGAAATTAATGAAAATTCAAGAATTTTAAAAACGGCAAAGAAAAGATTTGGAAACGGATATAATTCTCAAGATTTGGTTTGGTTGGAAAATGAATATCAGGACTGGATTAAGCGTTATCCTTGTGAAAATAAAAGTCAAGAAATTTTATATAAACAGATATGTTTTACAGAATTAAATATTGATAAGGCTCAAAAGGATGGTAAGGACACTAAAGACTTGCTAAAAAGTTTACAGGATATTATGACTTCTTTACAAATAAAGCCTTCTCAATCAAACTCAAATGCATTAACAGAAGCTAAAACATTTGGTCAATTAATTGAAAAATGGGAAGATGAATGGGATGGAGGAAAACCAATTCCAACACCAGATAAGGATTTTGAAGATTGTGATCATGTAATTCGTTATATTGACACGTTCTTTAAAGGTCATTTGGCTAAAATGGTAGGATTAAAAAATGGATTTTCTAGATTATATGATAAATTTATTTCTAAATATACTGTAAATAAACCACAGTATGATGAGGATTCTGACTCAGAAGCTATCTTCGACCAATTATTTGGAAAGGATGGCGATGATTTGTAATGAATACAAAAAGTGTGAAAGAAATAGAAGAAGAAAAATCTAGAAAAATAATGAATATAGTCGCATGGAAGGCAGGATATTTCAGATCAAATCCCCATAGATTTGTAAGTGAAGTGTTGTTTGCTGGAACTAATTTTCGTTTACGACTTTTCCAAAAAATTTTATTAGTGGCAATGGTTCATTATAATTTCTGTATGTATTTGGCCGCAAGAGGTCAGGGGAAGTCATATCTAACTGCTTTATTTTGCTGTGTAAGATGTATCTTATGGCCGAAAACTCAGATTGTTATAACATCTGGAACTCTTAAACAGGCTAATGAGGTTCTACTTAAAATTCAAGATATATTCATGCCTCAATCCGTAATACTAAGAAGTGAAATAAAAAGTTGCAATGTGGGACAAAATGACGCTTCAATTTATTTTTGGAATGGTTCTTATATAAAAACAAGAACTAGTTCGCACAACAGTCGCTCGGCTAGGGCCAACATCGTCATTTGTGATGAATTTCGTATGATTGACAAAACTATTATTGATCAAGTATTAAAGAAATTTTTAAGTGATCCTAGACATCCTGGTTATATAGATAGACCAGAATATGCTCATTTACAGGAACGAAATAAAGAGATATATATGTCTAGTTGTTGGCTAAAATCACATTGGAGCTGGGAAAAATGCCGTTCATATACTGCGAGCTTTTTAGATGACACAAAAAAATATTTCATAGCTGCACTCCCTTATCAATTGAGCGTTATGGAAGGGCTTTTAATGCGTTCTCAACTAGAAGATGAAATGGCAGAAGAAGATTTTGATCTTATATCATTTCAAATGGAAATGGAGTGTTTCTGGTTTGGAGATACAGATGGAAGTTTATTTCAATACGATGATATAAGTAAAGTTAGAAAAATTAAAAATGCATTCATGCCTTTAAAATTTTATAC
>JAUNIR010000251.1 GCA_030523345.1 Lachnospiraceae bacterium | reverse complement strand
AATTACGACACTAAATAGCACACTTTTACAGTTCGTACTAAATATGTCAATTCTTATGCTTGTATACTTTGGTGGAATGGACATTATAAAAGGGAAACTGAATCCGGGAGAGTTATTTTGTATGATTACCTATGCTAATCAGATACTTTCACAGGTATGGATTATTTCCTTAATGTTAATACCGGTTTTATCAGCACAGGTATCACTTAACCGTATATTTGAGGTAATAGAAACAGAAGATGTCTACTTTGGAGATGTGGAAAATCCTGAGGCGAGACCTGTAGATGGATCTATAGAATTTCACAATGTTTCGTTTAGTTATGATAAGTCGCAGAAGAACAAGAGCCAGTTAAAAGATGTAAGCCTTTCAATACCATCCGGCAGTTTTGTTGGTATAACTGGTATTTCAGGCTCATCCAAGACAACGCTTATCAATCACATATTAAGATTGTGTGAAAGGGATGAAGGAAGTGTATGCGTTGGCGGTAAGGATGTAAGAGAGTATAAGGTCGAAAACCTTAGAAATGAAATTGCAGTTGTACCCCAGAAAAGCATACTTTTTTCAGGTACTATAGCAGAAAATCTCCGAATTGGTCGCTTAGATGCAACAGACTCAGAGCTTGAAGAAGCATGTAAGATTGCGGATGCTTATGATTTTGTAATGTCGTCAAAGGATGGATTAGGTACCCAGCTATATCAGGGTGGCACAAACTTATCGGGCGGTCAGAGACAGAGACTATGCATAGCTCGTGCTCTTGTCAGAAAGCCTAAAATTCTAATATTAGATGACAGCTTAAGTGCAGTTGATAATAACACAGAGAGAAGTATCAGTGAAAAGCTTCTAAATAGTAAAGGAGATATGACAATTGTTATGATTTCTCAACGTTTATCTGCAATTCAAAAGGCTGATAAAATTTTTGTTTTGGATGCAGGACAAATAAACGGATGTGGAACACATGATGAACTTATAGAAGGCAACGTAATTTATAAAGAACTGTTTGAAAGTCAACGGAGACATGTAGAATGAGTAGCAATAAATCAAAAAAACCAGAGCATGCATTCAGGGTTATTTTAAGACTGCTTTCCTATATGATTTCGTATAAGAAAAGACTTATTGTTGTAACCATATGTATGATTTTAAGTGCATACAGTGTTGCTGAGGGTACAGCTCTTCTTATTCCAGCAATTAATGATTATATAGTGCCACTTATTGGAAAACAGGAACCTGATATATCCGGATTTTTGTTAATATTAGGAAAAATGACACTATTCTATGTAATAGGTGCTGTTGCTGCATGGCTACAGGGAAAAATAATGGTTTCTGTTAGCAATAGTACGCTATTTAGAATCAGATCAGAGCTGTTTGAAGTAATGGAAAAAATGCCTCTATCATATTTTCATGCCAACAGTCAGGGTAGCGTTATTAGCTTGTTTTCAAATGACATTAATGCCATGAATGATATGTTAAGGCAGGGCATTCCAAGAATTGTAAACGGTATAGTAACCTGTGTCTTTATATTTGTGACAATGCTTTATACGAATTGGAGGCTGGCAATTGTTGTTCTTGTTTGTGAATTTTTGCTCGTTATTTTTTTAAAAACACTTG
>JAUNIR010000012.1 GCA_030523345.1 Lachnospiraceae bacterium | reverse complement strand
ATATAGCATTTATTTTTAAGAGATAAAACCTCTTTAAGTTCTGCCTCTTCTACCTCACTTGTAACAGAAAATGAGATATTGTTGAAAAGCTTTAGTATCTTCATAACAGAGAAAAAAATACTCTTCTTTTTGCTCTTAATAGCTAAAGCACCTTTTGAAAAAGATCCCATAGGTGCAAGAATCACTGGAGCCTTAATTATACCTAGTCTTTTACATATGAGTGTCTTAATGGCATATAGATTATATGGTCCACACACGTAAATCAAATCATTTAATGCCGCCATCTTTTTTATAAGAGATACACTAAAATTTCCATCCTTCACATAGTAAATGTCTGTTTTGCCTATATGATGGAGTTTGCTTAAATCATTCCCATCACATATTGGAACATCTCTATATGGCTCAGCATCACCATGATCTCTATCATTACACATAACAGTAAAATGGTATTTATCACCAAGTAAATCTGTTAAATTTTTAATTGTCCTAACAGGTCCGCCATCCTTGTATCCGGGAAGGTATCTACCTGTAATAATTAAAATGTTATTCATTAATCTTTAATTTAATCCTGTTCTTTGCTTTTCTTGTTTATCATATGCTCATACATCTTGGCATCAACCAAATATCTGTACCAGTATGCCTGTAAGAAAGCGAATATACGTCCTTCTTTGCCATCAAGAATTCCGCCCTTAATGAACAGCCTAAATAAATAATAAAAATAAGACCTGATTCCTGTAGGAAGATTGTAATAAATCTTGAACTTTATAAATCTTTTTACTCTTGTTGCAAAACTTAAACTACTTAAATCAACCTTTTCTTCATTCTGCCCCAAAAGGTCTAACACTTCTCTATTTGAATATTTATTATGTTTATCTACCCATGCCGTCAGTCCTTTATAGTCGTTATGAATAAGTTTATTGCTAAGGACTATGCTTCTTCCTTCTGTAACCGTTATATGCTCATCCATATTTCTGTTTTCAAGGTGGGCCTTACCATATTTGTATAGAATCACCTTATGGAAAGGGTAGTGCTTAAGTTCTTTTCCAAGAAATGAAACTCTGTAATACACATCAACAGCACTTACATCTGTATTTTCATTCTCATTACAGATTCGTTCTATTTCCGTTCTGGCTTCATCTGTGAGTCTTTCATCTGCATCAAGTCTTAATACCCACTTAGTAGTAATATTTGATGATTCTTCCGCATAAATATATTGGCTTGCATAATTGTAAAATTCATGTTGAATAATTTCTGCACCGTACTCCTTTGCGATATCAAGAGTCTTGTCTGTACTAAAACTGTCACATACTATTATTCTTTTAGCTATATCTTTTACTGATAATAAGCAATCAGGAAGATTTGCTTCTTCGTTATATGTCAATGTAATTACTGTAAGATCTGCCATTAAATATACACAAAGCCGCAATATTAATGCGGCTTACCTTTCACTAAACATCTTTTTATTTTTTATAATTTTTGCTGTGATATTCATAAAGTGTATGCATCATAAGATGATCCATAATCATATGTAAATCTTCTGCTATCTGCATATCATTTATTTTAATATGAATTGAATAATCTGCCATTTCTTTAAGCTTTCCGCCTTCATATCCGACCAAAGCGACTGTTTTTCCACCTATTGAATTAGCATAATCCATGGCTTTTACAACATTAACAGAATTTCCTGATCCAGAAATTCCAATAAATACATCATCCTTATGCATTTTATTTCTAAGGGGATGAATGAATACTTCATCGTAACTGTAATCATTTGCTATAGCCATCATTCCAGCCATATTGTCACTTAGGCATTCAAAGTTGTATTTTACATCTAAAACCTCATTAATGCCCTTATTAAAGTCTCCTGTGAAGTGGCTTGCAGTTGCTGCAGAACCACCATTTCCGCAAATGAAAATTCTTTTTCCATTAATTCTCGCTTCTTCCAGAACATTAATTACAGCATTTATTTCTTCTAAATCAAGGCTTTTTATAACCTCAATTTCCTCTTCAAGATATTTTTTTAAATCCTTTGTATAATCCACGTATTAACCTCTCTTTTTATAGCCTTAAAAAGATATTATACCATTAATTGCATCAAAAAGTGTATCCGCCTCTAAATCAGCCTTTACATTATACTTTCTGTCTTCTCCTGCTACACCAGTTTTAACAAGGCATGTCTTACATTTTGCATTAATTCCTGTCTGTATATCAATAGTAGCATCTCCAATAAACCATGATTTTTCTATGTCAATGTTAAACTCCTTGCATGCATTTTCTACAAGTCCTGTTTTTGGCTTTCTACAATCACAATCTATTTTAAGCTCCGCTACCTCTCCATCAAAACCCTTGTCTGGATGGTGAGGACAGAAATATATACCATCAAGGAATGCACCCTTCATTCCAAGAAGTGTTTCCATCTTATTATGTATTGAAGATAGTTCTTCTAATGTGACTTCTCCTCTTGCAATAACTGGCTGGTTTGTAATTACAATTGCTAAATATCCAGAGGCATTTATTTTCTTTATAGCCTCTTCGACACCTTCTATAAGCTTAAAATCGTCAATATTACGCAAAAATCCTACATACTCGTTGATGACACCATCTCTATCTAGAAATATTGCCTTTTGTTTATTCGTAAAGTTTTTAGCCTTTACCCTTCCATCAGCGTAATCTCTGCAAACAGCTTCGTATCTTTCAGGTGTACCCATATCCTTAACATATTCAGGACTGTCATATGCAAACATCTTACCTGTTCCAGAAAGAGGCTTTAATATCTGACGGTCTAAATCAATCTTAGGCGTGTTGATGTCAACATCCAAAACATGCTTATTGAGAACATGTAGTCCTGCGTTAACACGGTTTCTGTAAAACTCAGGCCTTTCATCTTCCTTTGCTAGCCATGCGGTAACTGCATTATTATTGTCTGCAAATATTAGTCCACTATCATATGGGTGATTATTAGGATGTGTAAAAAGTGTAACAAGTCCACCTTTCTCACGATGGTATTCAACAAGTCTATTAAAGTCTATGTCAAATACAGAGTCTGCATTAAGAAGTAAAAAATCATCCGATAATTTATCTTTTAACTGAAACAAAGCACCGGCATTACCAAGTGGTACTTCTTCAACAAAATACTCAATATTAACGCCAAATGCTTTGCCGGTAGCAGGGGAAATCTTACTGCCGTCGCCAAAATAGTCCATAATAATATGTCCAAGGTGGCTTACTGTAATGATCAGATCAGTAAATCCCTGGTCACGAAGACATTCTATTTCATGTTCAAGCACCGGCTTGTTTTCGATTTTTATCATTGGCTTAGGAATATCACTAGCAACAGAACTTATTCTTGTTCCCTTTCCTCCAGCCATAATAACTGCTTTCATTATTATTTTTCCTATATACGACTACTATGCGTAATCTCTATCAATATGTATAATGGATGCTCCCGAATTATCCATATTAAAATCCATTTCTCTTAAATGAGAAAGTGCTTTTCTAACATCTGCTTGCTTATTCTCAGGTACATAGAAAATCATAAATCCTGCACCTCCTGCACCAAGAAGCTTTCCTCCTGTAGCACCAGCCTTCATAGCAAGCTCATAGGTTTCATCAATGAGAGGATTAGTAATTCCTGATGCTAAAGTCTTTTTAAGCATCCAATTTTCATGAAGTAATTCTCCCATAGCATCAACATTATTTTTCTGAAGTTCGCTTTTAAGAACTTTTGTAATGTCGCACATCTTAAGCTGAACTTCAGCCTTATCAACTGCCTTAACATTGCTTGACTGTTCCTTAAGAATAGCTGATGCTGAATGAGTTCCCCCAAGATAAAACATTAATATATTATTCTCAAGCTTATTATAACTGTCTCCTGACATAATAATAGGCTCAACATTTACTGTTCCGTTTGGCATAAAGTCATAGTAATTAAGACCTCCAAATGCAGCTGCGAACTGATCCTGCTTGCCTATTGGATTTCCCAATCTATTTATTTCAACATCGCATGCTTCTTTTGCAAGGTCATACTTCGAAATATATTCACCCTTATATGTATGAAGAAGTTGAAGCAAAGCTACTGTAAATGAACTTGATGATCCAAGACCCGTTCCAGCAGGAATATCTGCAATACTTGTAATTTCAACCCCCATAAGGTCAAAGTCCTTAAGACACTGCTTACATATTCTATGCTCTATTTCATCATAACTTGTTACTTCTTCAGTCTGAGAATATTTAAGCATTATTCTATCTCTGAAGAAATAATTCTGAATTGTTATATACATGTATTTTCTGATTGTTGTGCCAAGTACGCAACCACCATACTGTTCATAAAATGAAGGTAAGTCACTACCTCCACCACAAAAACTTACTCTGAAAGGAGCTCTCGTAATTATCATATTTTATATCCTCCAGGGATTATTATACCATACTTATCTAGCTATAATTATATATGCGACTGTCAAAAGAAGGCCAATGCAGAATATTATAAGTCCAAAAGACATACTTCTTGTTATAATCTGCACACTTTCATCTATTCTTTCATACGTCATTACAGTTTTATGCTCGTAATCTTTGAATTCAAGCGACATACCTTTCTTACGTCCAACAGTAAGGTTTCTTATATCCTGAATCTTATTTAATATTGTACCAATAATATGTGTAAGTACATTTCCCTCTTCAAGTTCCTGCGGCAGTTTAGAATCTTTATAAATGGTTTTTCTAAGAAATACAACAGCCCAATCTATCAGTGAATCTAAAAACCTACATACTACTCCAAAGACAAAAGGAAGAAACTTAAGTAATAAAGGTCTATAAAGCATGTTTTCAAGATCTAGATATTTATTCCATCTGTTTATATATCTCTTTACTTTTGCTTCCTCTGCCTGTTTTTTCAGTCTTCCTGTAATTGCATCTTCTAAATCTTCAAGTCCTATATCTGTTACTGGTGATTTGGACATTAGGAATCCTCTTACAACAACAAAATAAACAACTACACCTATTGCAATAGAAATAAATGCGCCCTTAACATTTCCTAAAGAAAACCAATGCACTGAGTGAAGCTCTGCCGAATGTAAAAAGTCCTTACTCATCTCACCCATTACAGCTAGTGTCTTACCTGGAAGCATTCCTAATACAGGAAGAACTGTAGCTGAAAGAGTAAGTGCAAAAGCTGATAAGCCTGACATGTATTTTCCATTTAGCTCATCATATTTTTTCTGAACTTCATCATCTTCATTTTCTTCTACAAAAATACATACAAAAAGTTTAGTCATGTATGCAACAGTTAATCCGCCGCTAAATAGGAATATCCATTCTATAGCTTTAAGTGATGAGGCACTAAAATATGAAAACATTCTAGCTGTTTCAACAAATTCTGTATACTCAACAATTGACTCATGAATGAGTGTTTTAGATATATATCCATTGAATAATGGCATACCTCCAATACCTAATGCACCCATTAAGAATATATATGTAAGTAATGGTTTTTTTCTTCCAAAACCTCTTATATCATTAAGATCTAACTTATGAATATTCATGAATATGGCACCTGCCGCCATAAATAAACAAAGCTTAATAAGAGAATGATTTGCCATATGCATAAGCGAGCCTCTTATTGCCATAGCATTCTCTTCGCCAGACAAAACAGCTATTCCTACACCTACAAGAATAAAACCAATCTGGGATACAGAAGAACATGCAAGGGTTCTCTTTAAATCTACTGAGAACAATGCAAGAACAGCGCCATGAAGCATTGTTGCTACACCAATAACTAAAATAATAGCACCCCACGTTGCATTAGAAAGGAACACTCTACACGACAATACTAATACGCCAAACATTCCGGCCTTTGTTAAAATACCAGATAGAAGTGCCGATGCCGGTGCCGGCGCAACAGGGTGTGCCTTAGGAAGCCAAATGTGAAGAGGAAATGCACCTGCCTTTGCAAAAAATCCAAATAACATACATATTCCTGCAGCCCATAACTTATGCATATCCGAAGGGTTGAGCGATGCTACACCATAGTCAAAAAATGCATACTCAAGGTCGTTAAAGTTCAGCGTTCCAGTTACCGAATATAATAGGAAAATACCCATAAGCATTACAAGACCGCCAATAACTGCCACAGCCATATATGTGTCTGCTGCCTTAATAGAATCCTTCTTTTCGTCATATGCAACCCAAGTATATGATGCCAGTGACATTATTTCGAAAAATATAAATAACGTGTAAAAATCCGCAGAAAGAAATACGCCTTCTGTAGCTAGAAACGTAATTATCGAAAAAATATGATATCTCTTTTTATTTTTATAATGTGAAAAATATTGTATTGAAAACAAGCCTGTCATAGCCCACATAAAAGCAGCTATCAGACAATAGACGATTCTAAACCCATCAATTGTGAAGTTAAGTCCCATAGAACAAACTTCTGGAATACTAAACATCTTTTACTCCTCTATATAAGACCATATGCAACCTTGTAGAAAAACTCTGCAAAAGGTGCTGAATAAATACCAAAAATAAAAGTAACAACTGTAAATACTGTAAGCGGTAATATCATCTTCCAGTTAGGATCTTTAGATTCCTCAACCTTAGAATAATCAAAATCTTTTCCTGGAAAAAACGCTCTAACAATAATTGTTAACATATATATTGCTGTCAAAAGTGCGGATATCAAAAGTCCACCAATACCTACACACGCTAGAATATTTCCTGATGAAACGGCAGCCTGGCACAAATACCATTTGCTTATAAAGCCTGCCAGTCCAGGAACTCCCATCAATGCAAATGCAGATACTGTAAATATCGTAAATACCTTTGGCATACACTTTCCCAGTCCATCCAGTTCATACACATAATGCTTTTCTGTCTGATGCATAATTGATCCTGCACAGAAGAATGATGCAATTTTCATAAATGCATGAAAGACTAAATGACATAATCCTCCGAGAAGTCCTGCTGGCGTAAGTATTATTACACCGAACAAAATATAAGAAAGATTACTTATAGTAGAATAAGCAAGTCTTCTCTTAATATGAGTTTCCTTAACTGCTCTGGAACAGCCATAAACTATAGTAAATATTATTACTATCATTAGCACATTCTGTGCCCATGTATCCTTTACTTTCTCGGCGCCATAACAATAATAAGTCAATCTTATAATTGCAAAAGCTCCCGACTTAACTACTGCTACAGCATGAAGAAGTGCAGTAACAGGTGTAGGTGCTACACCCGCATCTGGAAGCCATGAGTTAAATGGACAAATCGCAGCTTTAACACCAAATCCCATAAAAGCAAGTATATATACTACCAATAGAACATCCGAATGAGCCGCCCATGTAACCGGTGCAAATACCCCACCATATTGGAAACTTGTCTGGAAACCATAAATTATAATAAATATCATTCCAATGAAGCCAAAGGCTGCACCACCTAATGAATAATACAGATATTTTCTTGATGCCAAAATTGCCTCTCGTGTAAGTGTATGCATTACAAGAGGCACAGTAATAAGTGTTAAAAACTCATAGAAGAAATACATTGTAAGTATGTTCTCTGACATAGCAATACCTAGAGTAACACCATATGTCATTGTATAAAACATGAAGAATGAGTCTTCTCTTTCTTCCTTAGTCATATATTCAAATGCATATAAGGTAGCTAGAGGCCAAAGGAACGAAACTAATCCTGCAAATACTTTAGAAAGTCCATCAATCTTAAATGCTATATAAAGACCCCCAGTAAAATTAGCAAGAGTAAACACCTCTCCGTTACTGTTAAGTATTAAGTACCATACAAGTATGCTGTTTAAAATCACCATCGTTTCTAGGAAGATTTCTTTATGTGCTCTTTTCTTAAATGGAAAAGCTTTTACGAAAGCTCCCGCGATAAATGGAATCAATATTGTGTATATCATCCGATTACTCCTGGAAACACCCCTACTAGTACTGCAAGAACTGTAAGTACAATGATAGGCAATGTCATTAATAAATTAGGCTCAAAATTTTCACATTTTTCTGTATCAAAATCATCTCCTGGGAAAAATCCCCTCATTGATACTGGAAGTAAATATCCCGCTGTAAGCAAAGCAGAAACAAGAAGTATTACAGGTCCAAGCCATGTCATTATTCCCATACCACTTTCAAGTGATCCAATGGCTAAGAACCATTTTGCTACAAACCCTCCCGTAGGTGGAATTCCTATTAGTGATAATGACAGTATCGTGAAACAGACCATTGTGACTGGCATTTGTTTTCCTATTCCCCTAAGTTCTGATACTTTAGTCTTTCCCGTTTTATAAATAATTGCTCCCGCACAAAGGAACAAACCACACTTAACAAATCCGTGTGCTACAACCTGAAGAATTGCACCATCAAAACCTTCCGTTGTAAACGTTGAAAGTCCAAATAGTATATATGAAACCTGGCTCACTGTAGAATATGCAAGTCGCTTCTTAAGACCATCTTCTCTAAACGCAAGCATTGACCCCATAAATACAGTCACAAGCGTAATAATCATCCATAAAGTCTGAACAAAAGTACCCTTAATAAAATCACTGCCATACACATAGAATACTGTCCTAATAATTCCTAATACACCTGCTTTTACTATAATCGCCGAGAGGACTGCTGATGCAGGAGCTGGTGCAACAGGGTGTGCCGTTGGAAGCCATGCATGCATTGGAAACATTCCGGCTTTTACTCCAAACCCGAAAATCATTAGTGTTATACATATTAAGTAAAGGTTTCCACTACCTGTGTTTGCAGAAGAACTAGCAAGATGATTTGTCATATATCCACCGAAGCTAAAATTAGTAGCTGGTGAGGAATAATACAATCCAAAAAGAACCATATATGCGCCACAAAGGGAATAAAACAAATATTTTAGTCCTGCCATTATGGCTTCTTTTGAACCGTTATGCAATACAAGAGGGAATGTTGTAAGCGTTAACATTTCAAAAAAGAAATAGTATGTTATCAGATTATCCGCAAAGCAGAGCGCCTGAAATACAAAGAAAGCAAGTACATAGAATATAGTGTATCTTAAATGATGTCCTTCATGCTTCATATATTCGAATGAGAATATTCCTGCAGTTAAAAAAACAACAAAAGAAAGAATACTGAATACAATACTTAAATTATCAATATTAAATTGCAAATTAAGAACTAATTCCACTATGAGAACATCTCCAATCCCATTTCGATATATTCAACAACTGGATGCGAACTTACACCCAATAAAACATTTATTGCCACAAATAAAACTATTGTTAAACAATACAACTTCATACTTCTTGATCTTATAGATAAGTACTTATCATTCTGTATAGGTGTATATATTCTTATTACTGTTTTCATAAAATATATAGCATTAAGTATTGTAGAAATTGCAAGGCAAATAAGCGCAGGCATCATCTTACCTGTAAGCTGTACCGCACCTGATGCAAATAAGTACTTACTAATAAATCCTGAAAACAAAGGAACACCTACCATAGAAAGTGAACCAACCGTAAATCCAACACCAGCAATTTTATTTCTATATCCTGAACCTGTTATTTCAAAAAATCTTCTTGAAAATCCCGACACATCTGTAAGTCCAATTGCTGAAATAAACAAAAGTGACTTTGTCGCTGCATGAGTGAGAATATGGAATATAGCAGCAACCATTCCTGCCTTCGTTCCCATTCCAATACCCATAAAAATATATCCAATCTGTGCAACTGACGAGAAGGCAATCATTCGTCTTATATCTGTTTCTCTTATTGCACTTACCGATCCAAAAATCATTCCACAAAGTGCAAATATAAACAGGATATTCATTATGTGACTGTCCTTATATACCTCGAATCCAATTACCCTGTAAATTATCTTTATAAGTAAGAATATATATCCCTTAGATACAAGACTCGATAACATTGCCGCCGATGATACAGTTGAATAGCCGTATGCATCAGGAAGCCATGCATGAAATGGAAACAGCGCACACTTAATACATAATCCAATCGATATTATTGTAATAGTTATCATCAATGGAACTTGCGAAGATGGATCACTTGCAAGTATTTGAACCTGTTCCTTAATATTACTCATAAGAAGATGCCCTGTTAAATCATAGAGCATACATATTCCCATAAGTAACAGTCCTGAACCTAAAAGCGACATAATCATATAACGTACTGCTGCCTCAATAGTACGCCCGATTTGTCTAATCATAATAAGTCCCGCTGCGGAAATTGTATTTATTTCCACAAAAACATATGCGGTAAACAGGTCATTTGTATATACAAGCGCAAGCAGTGAACTAAGAAGAAGATTTACTAGAATATAATATAGTCTATGCTTGTCCTCATCTACTTCTTCTATGAGTTTATGGTGCCCGCCTATCATAGATAAAAGCATTATTACTGCAAAAAATGTTGCCATAAAAGCTTCAAGCACACCAACTCTTATTTCATTGCCCCATGGTGCAGGAAAATGTCCCATCATATATACATAGCTTTCACCTGTATTTAATACAAAGCCAAATACCATAACTGACATAATAGTTACAGTAATCAATAATATTGTGTTCACCAATCTCGCAGCCTTACCATTTAATACTGAACATAAAACCGCACTGATAAGACACATTAAAATTGTAAAGAAAGGGAAATTCTGTACTAATTCAAAATGCATTATGCCCCCTCCTTCTTAAGAATCATTGATATCTCATCAAGATTCAATGTGTGATATCTCTGATAAAGCCTTATCGTAAGTGAAAGCATAAGCGCAGAAACCGATACTGATACAACAATACCAGTAAGTACTAAACCTGCAGGAATAGGATTAATATATGCACTAAACTTCTGCACTCCATCCGTCATAATAGGCACTTTTCTTCCTTCGATATATCCCATCTGAGCAAGAAATAGATATACCGCAGAATCCATAATATTTAGTCCTATGATTTTCTTGATTAAATTCTTATTAAGAAGAAGATTTGCAAACCCTATTACAAATAGAATCATAGAAACTACCTGTCCGTAATTTGCTAGGAGATTACTACCCATTAAAAATCCCCCCTTCTAAACATTACATAGAATGTATACATAGTACACGCGACTACCATTCCTACACATATATTAAGTATTAAAATTAGTCCACTTGAAAGAATATGTCCTGGTACGCCAAGTGGAATATGGCTATCTAAATGATTAGCTCCTGTGAAAAACGAATATGTTTTACACAAACAATATGTAGCGAGCGCAGTTGCACTAATTGTTTTATATATTCTTTCATTAAATATCTTTCTCGCGTGCTTAAATCCAAAGGCATTCTGATAAAGAATTAATCCAGAACCAATAATAGCTCCACCAGAGAATCCACCACCTGGAGATAAGTGTCCATTAAGAACAACATATATTCCAAAAATCATAATAACTGGTACAAGTATTCTTGAACTCATTCTTAAAATTGGATCATCATGAGGTTCAAACAGCATGTCTTCATCTAATACTTTTTTCTTTTTATCTGAAATCTGTAAAAGAATGAGCACTGTAATTGTTGCACAGAAAAGAACATTTGATTCTCCTAATGTATCAAAAGCTCTATAGTCAAGGATCATACCAGTAACAAAGTTAACAGCACCGATCTCTTCTAATCCTGATTCTATATATCTCTCCGGCACTTCGTTATTTACTGCTTTGTCTACAGCACCAATTGGAGGAAGATATGAAACATTCCAAACTAGCAATGCTAACAATATTACGCAAAACAGCACTGCAACAACTCTATATAACTTATCAAAGTTAACAAGAATCTTGTTATCCGAAGCATCATATACTTTCTCCTGAAGCTTATGACGCTCTCTCATACGTTCTTGAACAGTTTCTGGGCTTATCTTTCTACGACGCTGCCTCTTCATCTCTACTTTTCCGACGTATGGATCCTCGGTTCCTGAAAGCCATTTATTAAATTTGTATGAGAATGTTCTCTCATAATCAAAATCTGGTCTTTTTTTACTCACTTTTTTATCCTAAAAGAATTAATCGTAATTCTCTGTATGCTCCTCTTCTATAAGATCGTCTTCGTCAATATCTGCATCTCTTTGAACATCGATTGCTCTAATTTTTCTGAGCGTTGCAAAGAAAAGAATACTTGTAACTCCTGCTCCTACAGCAGCCTCTGTAATACCCAAATCCGGTGACTCAAGGCATATCCACAAAATCGACATTATGAGTGAAAATGACATATATATAAGCACAGAATTAAGAAGATTCTTTGATACACTTACCGATATGGCGCATGTTAATAAAAATAACATTAATAATATTTTGAATACTGTCATACTGTTACCCTAGTTCTTTTCTTCTTTCTCTTCTTTTTCAAGCCTTTTTTCTAAAGTTTCCAAATCGCCTTCATATGTTAAATGCTTTGAAAGCCTTTCATTGGTATATAACTCAAGAAGAGCTGTCATATGCGATGCTACAGGTGATGCTATCCAAAAAAGTACTATTGTAAGAATAATCTTTAATGTTGTGAAGTTAAGTCCAGAATAAAAGCAAAGACCTGTCATCACAAGGAACAACCCCATTGTGTCACCCATGGCTGCTGAGTGCATTCTATTGAGGATATAATTCATATGGAAAATACCATATACCTCAATTGTGAACACAACTAAGCCTGCTATTAAAAATACCGTCCCTACAACAAGGCGAATAATTTCCATTACCGTCATTTACTGCCTCCATTTCTCTGGACGAATGTTCCAATATATACTTTTGTCAACACTATTACAGCAAGGAAACTAATCATCGCGTATATAACACAAATATCAATAAGATATCCTTCCTTAAGAAGTATTGCCAATATTCCAATCATTACTATTACTATAGTTCCCATCATATTAACAGCCATAAGTCTGTCTGCAACTGCTGGTCCCTTTATGGCTCTTATGAGGCAGGCAAAAGACATAATAACTAGTATTATCAAAGCAATTATTAGAATTTTATCTAGCACAAAATCCATTCTAGTCTTCCGCCTCCTTTACACTAATATCTGTTCCTTCCATTCTCATGAGAAGTTTTACAAAAATTGAACTGTTCAGCCCCTTAGCTAATGTCTTATCAAGACAATGAACTGTAAATTCGTCAAACTGAAGTCTTACCGTTATAGTTCCTGGTGTTAATGTAATAGAATTCGCAAGTATTACTCTTGCACTTTCTGATTTCAAAGGTGTTGTAAACTTCACGACAACTGGTTCCACTTCATATTTAGAAGATAGCAACAGCTTTCCTGTAACAACATTTGCCTTAATAATTTCAATAAATAAAACAAGAAGGTACTCTATGATGTACAAAGACTTTTTTATTATTGCCAAATCCTTCTTTAACGAGAAGGAAAAAAACTTGCATATAAATAAATAAAAGGCAGACGCAAATAAAAGACCAAAGAGAAAAATCTCTAAAGTCAACTGCCCATTAAACAATATCCATAATAGTAAAATTAGAATAAACATATCTTCTATTCCTTAGCCCATCCGAAAGAATATTTTACAGCCTTATTCCATCCGGCTATTTTCTCCATACGCTCCTCTTCACTTAATGAAGGTATAAATGTTTTTTCTATATTGTTATACTTAATAACTTCTTCCTTATCTTTCCAGAATAGGACTGCCAGACCAGCTAAAAAAGCTGCTCCCTTTGCTGTTGATTCAACACACGAGGGTCTCAATACTTTGGCATTAA
Organism: Lachnospiraceae bacterium; assembly: GCA_030523345.1. GTDB lineage: Bacteria > Bacillota > Clostridia > Lachnospirales > Lachnospiraceae > UBA2868. The sequence goes on along the minus strand of JAUNIR010000012.1, from coordinate 31,413 downwards.
CTAAATCTGATTGGATTTGCATCAATGTGTCATTAGCACTTGCACCACCATCAACTTTTAATGCTTCAACATCCATCTGACTATCAGCTTTCATAGCTTTTAACACATCATGGGTCTGAAGCGCTATTGACTCAAGTGTAGCCCTTATAATGTGGTACTTATTAACACCACGTGTGATACCTACAATAGTTCCCCTCGCATACTGGTCCCAATGAGGTGCACCTAGTCCTGTAAACGCAGGAACAACGTAACAACCATTTGTATCTTCTACCTTATTAGCCATGTATTCGCTGTCTTCTGCAGAATCAATCAATCTCATTTCATCTCTTAACCACTGTATTGCAGCACCTGCGACAAATATTGATCCCTCCAGCGCATAATTTACTTTACCATCAAGTCCCCACGCAATAGTAGTAACAAGACCATTATTGGAAAATACTGGCTTTTCACCAGTATTCATAAGCATAAAACATCCTGTTCCATATGTGTTCTTAACATCAGAAGGATTAAAACATGCCTGCCCAAAAAGCGCCGCCTGTTGGTCTCCAGCAATGCCCGCAACTTTAATTTTGCCTCCAAAAAATGAAGATTCTGTTTCTCCATAGACCATACTGGAAGGACAAACCTTTGGAAGCATACACTTTGGGATGTTTAATTCCTCAAGAATATCATCATCCCACTCAAGTGTATTTATATTGAACAGAAGTGTTCTTGATGCATTAGAATAATCCGTTACATGAACCTTTCCCTTTGTAAGCTTCCATATAAGCCATGTATCAACTGTGCCAAAAAGAAGATCACCCTTTTCAGCTCTTTCCCTTACCCCGTCAACATTGTCGAGAATCCATTTTAGCTTTGTTCCCGAAAAGTAAGCATCTATTACAAGACCTGTCTTCATACGAAATTTTTCTACAAGACCTTTTTCTTTTAGTGAATCACAGTATGAAGAAGTTCTTCTACACTGCCATACAATAGCATTGTATACAGGCTCTCCTGTATTTTTATCCCATACAATAGTAGTTTCACGCTGATTAGTTATTCCTATTGCTGCTATGTCAGAGGCGTCAGCGCCAATCATATTCATAGCTTCAACAGCAACTCCAAGCTGTGTAGACCATATTTCGTCGGCGTCATGTTCTACCCATCCTGGCTTTGGAAAATACTGCGTAAATTCCTTAGAAGCCTTAGATACTATCTGACCATTATGATCAAAAATAATGCACCTATTTGAAGTTGTTCCAGCATCAAATGCCATTACATACTTTGACATAAAACTCTCCTGAATGGATATATTCTTATTTATTTAAACAATTTTTCTTTTCTCTTACATAAAGCGTTAAGTAGAACCATACCAAGTATTCCACATGAAATGATTTCTCCTATTCCAACGGTAAGCATAAAATAAGGAATAGAACCATCAAACTTATAAACATAAGCTAACACAAAAGGTACAACAATTGTATTTGCTACTATAGGCGGCAATGGAGCAATCCACTTTTTTTCAGGATATTTAAGAGCAAATACTCTCGTTAATACGGCTCCTATAAGAGTTGCCAATGATCCAAAAACTACATCAAGAGGCATAGCCCCTGTTAATATGTTGCTTAAAATACAACCAACAAACAGTCCTGGAACTGCTACAGGTGTGAAATATGGAAGTATTGTCAAGCTTTCTGAAAATCGTACCTGAATTGCGTAGTTGGCCAGACCAAATGCGTTTGCGATGAGTGTTAAGACCACATAAAGTGCAGCTATAGCAGCACCCATAGTAATCATCTTAGTGTTAGTTTTTTTCATATTAAATTCTCCTTTAGTTTTGTTTTTCGTCAGGAAGGTCTCGAACTGACGTTATTGTTACAGTGTGATATTATAGTCTTATAGTTTTTCTTTTTCAATAATAAAATTATTATTATATCCTCTAAGTTTCATCACCTTTCCAATAGGATACACCTTTGCACTCTTTCCTGTATTTAAAATAAGAATCTTTGGATCCGTTCTCTCATTTACAAGTAATCTTACATAAAGCATTGGTTTTCCATTTACTAAGACCATTGATTCTTCATATCCTCTAACAATTCCCGTTATTAAATTACCATTTTTACATTTAACGTTCTTGTAAAGGCTTACAATTAGAGGTGATATTCCACCAATTCCAATTAACCAAAAAAGGCCTAGCATCAGATATAACCATGATTCCATTATTCCTACAGATGAGAAAGCAAGAAGAATAATTGTTGGAACTAACAAAAATATTCCGCCAAATATAGGGCAAAACATAAGTAAAAAAGGATCTGGTTCGTACAGTTTGCCTCTCACCTCCGGATAATCTGCATCTTGTCTGAGGTTTTCTGTTTCTTCATCCGACATTTCACTTCTAAATTCAGTATTAGTCTTTCTCTTTATTAAAGAAGCTCCGCAATAATCACATTTTTCCAGTCCAACATTTGCAGCACCACACTGCGGACATGCTGAATAATATTCTACACTCTCTACTGTTGCCATTTTTTACCTCTCAAAAAATCATTTGACCATCTAAATCTATGATCTATAGTCAGCGTTTATTTTTACGTAATCATAAGTAAGGTCGCAACCCCATGCTGTTGCACTTGAGTTTCCTGCATTCATTTCACATCTTACTGTTACTGCTTCCTCACTTAGTATTTTGAGAGCTACATCCTCATCAAAAAGAGGTGCTGCCCCCTGCGATACTACTAATATTGAGCCTGCCTTACTTTCAAAGAATATGTCCACTTTATCTGGATCGAAATCCACTCCTGAATATCCAAGTGCACACATAAATCTTCCACAATTTGCATCTTTTCCATAAATTGCTGCTTTGCAAAGTGAAGATCCAACAACAGATTTTGATAAAACAACTGCCTCATCCTTTGACTTAGCACCGTTAACAATTACCTCAAATAAATGAGAAGCTCCCTCACCATCGGCAGCCATTCTCTTAGCTAAATCCTTATTAATGGCATCTAATGCTTCACAGAATGTCTTAAAATCATCACAATCCTCTGTAATCATTTCATTTCCTGCAAGGCCATTTGCCATAATAAAACACGTATCGTTAGTTGATGTGTCCCCATCTACAGAAATCATATTATATGAATCTACTATTGAAGCAGACAGAGCCTTTTGTAACATTTCGCTACTAATTGCTGCATCCGTTGTAATATAACAAAGCATTGTACACATGTTAGGATGAATCATGCCACTTCCCTTTGTCATAGCACCAATTGTAACTTTTTTGCCTGAAAGCTCTATCTCTGCAGCTGTCATTTTATGCACTGTATCTGTCGTCATAATTGCTTTCGCTGCACGTTCTGATGCATCATATCCATCGGTAAGCGAAGTCGCAAGTTTTTCAACTCCTCCAACAATTTTATCTATATTAATTTGCATGCCGATAACACCAGTTGAACCAATACATACCTGTTCAGGTTTAATATTTAATGCTTTTGCTGTTGCATCAGCAGTTTTTTCACATATTTCATAACCATCTCTTCCTGTGCAAGCATTTGCAATACCGGAATTTACTACTATTGCCCTAGCACTTCCACCTTTAACAACCACATCCCTGTCCCATATAACTGGAGCTGCTTTTACCACATTTGTTGTAAATGTTCCTGCACATGTACAGTCTGCTTCCGAATAAACCATCGCCATATCAGTTCTTCCCTGATACTTAATCCCTGCCTGTGCATCAGCTGCTTTGAATCCTATAGGAGCTGTAATACCCTCATTTATTATTTGCATAATTACCTCCATATCTGTATATAAAACTATTTAATATATGATACAAATTTATTTCCAAATCCTTCAAAATATGCCCTAGAGTCATTGATTCCCATCTTACGGATTTCAGTATCTAATGGATTGTATATTACTGTATTTTTAGAATCAAATCCTACTATCAGTACTGCATTTCCTCTTTCTGTCATAGCTAATACAGGCATACCCCTTCCAACATAATAGAGTACAGAATCAAGTGTGCAACCAGTAAGGTTTAAAACATCTCCATCTATATTATCTCTTAAAACTGACATTACGGTGTTATTGCCTGCTAGTAGCGTGTCAGCGTCTTTATATATTTCATTATACTTAAGCATCTGCTCAAGACATATTGTCATTGACCCAGCTCTATTAACACTTTCGAAAGTTTCAAGAGGTGTACTGCCTTGGTTTTCATCTGTTTCATTACTGCTATTTTCTTCTGTAACTATATCTGAAATAAATGTATCTCCAATTGTTTCAATTCTGAATTTGGACTTTCTATGTCCACTTTCCCACACGTAGCTGTCACCCTTATTGACAACTTCACCAAATAATTCTTCTGCCTTAATTACAGCCTCTGCAGGGTCATTATATATTCCTTCAAGATTACCTGCTGCATACACATAATATCTGTTTGTTGTATCTTTATATTCAAGATCCGCAGTCCTGTTTTCTTCATATAGTACTTCCTTAGGATTAAGCACTTTTACAGAATCATAGTTACCTTCCTTGGCAAGAACAATTTGATATGTTGTTTCCATTTCTTCAGTAATAACAGATTTATATACGTTCTTTGTTGCCTCTTCCGTAGAATTATTTAATATTTCATCATTATCAATTTCATAATAGTCTCCACCTTCTGTTCTAGAAGTTCTATGGAGTACTATCATTTCATCTGTAATATCAACATCAGTAATATATATATTTTCCCTTGTGTACTCTAACAGTTTCTCACCATTTATGTTCTGAATAATCACTTTATTCATAGGAATAATGGTTCTACCAGCAGAGTCGGTAGTAATATCACCTGTATGCGCTGTTCCATATACAAGATCCTGAGCAATGAATCCCAAAGGAATTACTATACTATTAGGCCCTGCCTCGACTATAACTGGCGAACGAGAATTCAAATTATATAACTGAATACTGTTATATTCAATGATGCTGTCACCTGTCTGCCACGCAATCATACTATTATCGCTTGATGATACAAATCTACTTTCATCAAGATTGTCTGACAATGTTGCAACAGTTTTGGCTTCAATATCAATGTTATATACAGCTCCATCCACAAATATATACATTTGATTTCTTACGTTCATGTACGAAAGCTTTTCCACATCAAGAGCAAGCATTTCATAGTTCTTTGTATACGGTATATAAACCTGTTCTTCTATTGTATTTACTACAGCATCATAATAATAAAGAGTAATTCCTGTTGTTCCTTCATGCAGACCTCTGTTCATATAACCGTAGACAATAAAATATGTATTTCCGTTTTCATCTATTGAAAGGATTTTTATATCATGTGCATCGTATCTCGTTCTCGCATCATCATTTTTGTCATCAATAAATGAAAATATTCTGGTTAGAGTTCCACCTGATGTATTAAAACTATACAAAGCATTCTGCTGAACGAAATCGACGATTCCCGCACTTTTGCTTTCTTTATATTTTATTTTTTCATTAACAATACCATTTAGAATTTTTCCTTTAACAATTACATCCGACGACTCATTAATAATCTGATCCATGGTTCTGTCATATTCCATAAGATACATTCTGTCGCTTCCGCGTCGTACTCTGAAATACTCTCGGACATTATAGTCATTATTCTTTGCATGAACCCTGAACAATAGCTCTACGCACGCATTCACTGAATCAATTGAAATAAGGTTTATGTTCTTTTCTGAAGTCAGCATAGGCTGAAGGTTGCCATAGTGAAGCTGATTAAAGTTAGAGTGAATATTGACGTGACCGTAACTTGAGTTATCACCTTCACGATTTGTTTCCATATATTTTTTGAGTTCTACAGCCGTTTCTTCTTTAAATGCCTTATTTGAAAAATCAAGTATAAAATCAAGCTTATCGGACATAAACAAATCTTCTGTGTTGATAATTCTTGTATAGTATCTAACAGCATTTCCTTCGCCTGTAATAAGCTTAATTACAAGCATATATTCTTTGTCTTCATTCATTAAATCTTTGAAACTAAGTTTTGAATTAATGGTATTATTGTTAAATTCAAAACTATCAAGTTCTGTATCTTCAATGAGTCTTTGTCCATCAAGACTTCTAAGCTCATATGCTACCTTTGCTACTGCAAATCCGTATGTATCTATTCTGATATCAAGAGTCCTGTCTGCATTAATAGGTGTAATGTTGTCACGAAGATAAGAACCCTCCATTTCACATACATAACCGTGAAGAGCGTTCATATAATTACCATTTATGTTCATGTAAATAACAGGAAGTGTTGCCTTTGGCGTATCCTGCGTGAAATCAGTGTTGCCCCTATTTAGCACATCTCCAAAACCCTTAAGGCCTACGAAGAATACCGCTATAAAGACGGCAATCTTAATCAGTGTTCTTTTCATGCTAAAGCTTTTGCTACCTCAAGTGCTTTTAATACAACCTGGTCCATATCATAATATTTGTACTCGCCTAATCTACCACCAAATATTACTTTGTCTTCTTTATCTGCAAGTTCTTTATAATCTAGGTAAAGTTTACTATTTTTCTCATCATTTACAGGGTAATAAGGTTCATCTCCCTTTTTCCATTCTGATGAATATTCTCTACTTATATATGTTTTAGGAATATCATCTCCATTTTCATCTTTACCAAATTCAAACCACTTATGCTCAATAATCCTTGTCCATGGAGTTTCTCTATCGGTATAATTCACCGCAGCATTTCCCTGAAAACTCTCAGAATTTAATAGTTCATTCTCAAATCTTACCGAACGGTACTCTAGTGTTCCAAGGCTAAATCCAAAATATGCATCTATAGGACCTGTATATATTACCTTGTCTGCAAGCCCATCTAATTCTTTTTTATTCTGAAGATAATCTGTATTAAGTCTTACCTCTACATCACCAAGCATGTTTTCTATAAGCTTAGTGTATCCCCCTACAGGGATACCCTGATATAAAGCATTAAAATAGTTATTATCAAACGTAAATCTTACAGGAAGACGTTTTATAATAAATGCCGGTAAATCCTTGCAATCTCTACCCCACTGCTTTTCTGTATAACCCTTAATTAATTTCTCATATATATCTCTTCCAACTAAACTAATAGCCTGCTCTTCTAAATTTTTAGGTCCTCCTGTAATTTCTTTTTTTTGCTCCTCAATCTTTGCTCTCGCTTCATCAGGAGTAACTACACCCCACATTTTATTAAATGTATACATGTTAAAAGGAAGGGAATATAATTCACCTTTATAATTAGCAACAGGGGAATTCGTAAATCTGTTAAAAGTAATAAAATCGCTAAGATAATCCCATACCTCTTTACTATTTGTATGGAATATATGTGCGCCATATTTGTGAACGTTTATACCTTCTATTTTTTCTGTATAAACATTTCCTCCTATATGATTTCTTTTGTCAATCACAAGACATTTTTTGCCCGCTTTTGTAAGTATGTCTGCGCAGGTTGCCCCAAATAATCCTGCTCCAACTATTAAATAATCGTACATCTTTCTCTCCTGTATTAATTATTTAAATATGCTGTCGTAATCATACGAACTTGCCATTTCAAATACACCAATAAGCACATCATAATAGTCATCTTTTGTTATACGTTTTTTTCCATCTCTCATACGAGTGTACATATAATAATTAATGGCCTGTTTATAATGAGAATAATCTCTATAATTATCGAGATTTGTAATAATATCCATATCATCCTGGAAATAATACAATTCAACATTGTCATATTCAAGAAGCTTTGAATACACCCTTTCTAATAAGCATATTTCAGCCTCGAGTCTTCCATTAAGAACACTGTAATCCCAGAATAAAATACTGTACGGTGGCGCATATACATAAAACTTAACATCCGGTCTTGCTTCAATGTACTTAGTGAATTTTGAAAGAAATAAATCAGCATTCTCAAAATATGTGTCATAAGGTTCTCTGTCTTTAGGATATTCTGGTCTGAATGCCGTATATGATGCTAAAGCCGCAGCCTTTCCATATGGGAACAAATGCTCCCATACATAAGCATTATCATCAGAGCCATGTTCCTTAATGTTATTTATTAAAAACATTGGCAAGAACTCAGTGAATGCAGACTTGTTCCAGACATAATGTGAATCATCAAAAACACTGTCGTTATATAAGTATTCAGGAATTGTTATTTCCTGCTCACTAGGATCATCTGTAAGAATATAGTTATCAAGACCAAATACAACCGTTTTAAGCTCAGGATGTTTAATGACTTCATCAAGTATTATTTCATAATCATCAAAGTGTGCACCCTGAAGACAAAACTTCACAGCACTCTTTCCAAAGTATCCATCTTCAAACCAGGAGTCGACAAAGTTCTCACTCATTGACGAACCTATTAGGGCTGTTTCATAAGTATCATTTTTTGCAATACCTATTAAAGCTGTACGCTCATCTGTGGCTACAGGACCCATTCCAAATAGTGGCATATGGAAGTGAGAAAATGGATCTATTATAACCATTATCACCGCAATTATAATAAGGATTGCCACCGTATATGCAATTGTCTTTTTAACAAATGATTTACTTTCCATATTAGAAATTTACATATATAAAATTGGATACTTCTGACATAGACATCACAGACCACACAAGTAATAATACTGTTATAGCAATGTTGCCTTTTGTTGCCTTAAACTCTTCTAATCTTTCCCTTGTATTTTTCATCTTAGTAGCAGCAAATAATCCGAAAGCCACCACTAAAACGCTGACTGTTGATGCAAAATAATACGTGCTCTTTATCTTTGTGAATTTATTTAAAAGCCATGGTACTATTTCTAGTTCTGCCGGGAAAGCATGAACAGCAAAATTTGCATCTACAGGAATAATTTTGAATGAGAACAATTCCTTTATCATTAAGTTGGCTCCTGCCAACGAAGGTGCTCTAAAATAGACCCAAGCAAGATTTACACATATAAAAGTAACAGTCCATCTTATCCACTTTGGAATTTTGTCTTCTATAGGCTTTATTATTCTGCTGATACAACTTAAAATGCCATGAATAATTCCCCATATTACAAAATTGATAGTACTTCCGTGCCATATGCCACTTATAAGAAATACAATCATAATATTTAGGTATGTCCTAAACACACCTTTTCTGTTACCTCCAAGTGGAATATATATATACTTTGTAAAAAACTTAGTAAGTGTGATATGCCATCTATCCCAAAATTCTCCAATAGACAATGATCTGTATGGAGAGAGGAAATTATCAGGAATATCAAAATTAAGCATAAGACCTATTCCTGTTGCCATATCACAAAATCCCGAAAAATCAAAATAAATCTGCAACGTATATGCTAAAACGGCTATCCAAGCGTTGGTCATTCCAAGAATTGGTGTGTAGTCGTATGCGTAACCTACATAGCCAGAAAGTAAATCTGCCAATAATACTTTTTTTGCAAGACCAAATGCAAAAGCGTATAAGCCTTTTGCAATGTTATCGAAATTTGTTTCCTTTCTGACCACATCATTAATCTGTGGAATAAAATTTCTTGAAAGTGCGATTGGCCCCATAACAACTTTTGGGAAAAACAGAATATATAACAAGTAATCTACAAATGGTACCTCGTCATATTCCTTATATGAATCAACAATGAATGATATCTGCGAGAATGTAATAAAACTTATTCCTAGAACAGTAAATGAACCAAGATATTTAAAATATGCCAGTACAAGAACATCAATAATTATTCCTAACACACAAAACAGCTTAGCCTTATTCTGCTTAATGAAAAGTTTATAAATGGCATAGTTAATCAAAGTAAGTCCTAAAACAACAAGTCCACCTTGCCATCCGGACATAAAATAAAACCATACAGACATTAAAAGGAGAAAACACTTTGAAATCTCAAAATGCTTCCCCCTGTTTATCATATGATATCCGATCACTGCAATCGGAAGAAATACTAAAACAAAAAAGTATGTATTAAAACTCATTTATTATTCAATACCCCAATTCCCGACTTACCAAAGTTTATCAGGATATGCACCATTATCCTTTAAAGCCTGAATACTTTCTACTACGAAAGGTTTGTCCTCTTTATATGTAACACCAAACCATTTATCAGAAGATGTTAATACCTTTACTGTAGCCTTATCAGCTTTAATTAAATCATCAACCACGAATGGAAGATAACACTCTGCCTTCATAGGATTCGACGGCACGTCTTTTTCCACGAAAGATTTGAATGCAGATTTAAGTTCCGCCATAAAGCTCTTCTGAAATCCCCACATATTCATTGATACAATTGTTTCAGGTGAAATATCGTTATAATTAACTTCATCATCTGTAAAAGCAGCACCATTTTCTGTTTTTACTATTTTTGTCTTCTCTTCAATATCAGTTAGGAATCCATTATTATCTGTTGAGCAGACACCTCTCGAAACCGAACCATTCTCTGTAAGAGTATTTATGAGCTTATATCCTACCATTGCATATCTATACTTTTCATCATCCACTGTAGATGTAAGATAATCATAAATTTTTGCAAAAGCTTCTCTTCCATAAAAATCATCTGCATTAATTACTGCAAATGGACCATCAACTGATTCGATTGCTGATAGCACGGCATGCGCTGTTCCCCAAGGCTTAACTCTTTCTTCTGGGACTGAAAATCCATCTGGGATATTTGTAAGTTCCTGGAAGACATACTCAACTTCAATATGATCTTTTACAATATCTCCAATGCATGTCTTAAAGTCTTCAAGGTTTTCTTTTTTTATAATAAAAATAACTTTTTTAAACCCAGCTCTCACCGCATCATATATAGAAAAATCTATTATTTTATTTCCATGATTATCAACAGGATCAATCTGTTTTAATCCACCATATCTAGATCCCATTCCTGCTGCCATAATTACAAGTGTAGGTGCTTTCATTTTTCCCTCCATTAAAAAAATCCAATATGCTTGCATGGCACTAATCTGCCACTTAAGCATTTGGATTTATTATACCACAATTTAGGTTATTTCACGATTATTACAGTCATATATCCTTGAAGATTACTAAGTTCCTCAATACTATGAGCAATTATTTCATTTTCGGCTCCTATATTAGATATTCCATAAGCCTTTGTCCCAGGATGTGTGATAGTAAACTCTTTGATCTTATAAGCTATATCTTTAATATCTGATTTTGGCTTCATAAATACCTTTGTGTAAGGTATCTTCAGTTTTTCATCTATATTTTCTGTATCCGGAAATATATGTAGTTCCTCATCACCCTGTGCCAATGACATTAAAAGTCTGTCTGCCGCCTCCTGAACCGAGGATATTCCACTTATTAATTTGCATTCATATCCTTCACTAACAAGTCTCTCGTGTACGTAAAAATAAGTAGAGTAGAGGCAAACCTCACCAAGCGCAGGAAATGCTACACTTTTCCCTTCATCAAGAAGCTTTGCGACTTCTCCAGCCAGCTTATCATATCTGTCAGACTGGACTTTAGGATCTGCCATCGATGCAGTCTCTATACATACAAACTTTTCCTCTTCTATGTTCAGTTCTGAACCTTTTATTATTTTATATACCTTGCAATTCTCCTTAGGAGCACTTGGTAAAAAAATGACATCTGCTTCACTAATAATTTTCGCAGCTTTTAAGGTCATAAGTTCTGGATCAGACGGCCCAACAGAAACGCCATAGCATATTCCTTTATTTTTATTCATTATATTTTCCTCTTATGAAATCTATAATTAGTTCCGGACAATTACGATAGTATAAGTGAGGGAATCCAGCAAGAATATTCCCATCACAAATGATTCCTTTATATTCATCGCCTGAAGACTCATTCCTTACTGTATAATCACTACTATATTCTACATCCTTCGTTTCATAATGATGAAATTCGTGTCCTTTGGCTTCATAATTATTTCCAGTTATGCTGACATATCCAAATCTCACAAGACCTTTTGTCCTGTATGAACTTCCATGTATTAGCGATACCATCTCATAATCATCATCTTGGACTTTCATAAAATCAAGAAGATACATAAATCCGCCACACTCGGCAATTATTTTTACATTCTTCTCCGGTAACACTCTGATGCTATTAAGCATTGTCTTATTATCAGAAATTTCTTTTGGATAATTTTCAGGATATCCACCATAAAAAATAATCGCATCTACGTCTTCTGGCACATGTTCATCGTGAATTGGAGAAAAAAATTTAATCTCTGCACCCTCGTTCCTCAGGAATTTTATATTTTCTTCATAGTAAAATGAAAATGCCTCGTCTTTTGCTATTCCAATTACTTTTCCGTCTAATAGACGACTTTTTTTATTAGATGTTTCATTATTACGGTCAACATTATGCTTACACGCCTCAATGACTTCTTCTATCCTGACAGTTTCTCTTATTTGATTAGAGATTAAGTCAACTCTTTCACTATAGTTATTTTCAATAGGTGACAAGAGGCCGAGGTGTCTGCTTTTAAGCTCCGCTCCTTTAATTTTAGGAATGAATCCATAAACAGTTATTCCTGTTTCATTTTCTATTACCGGAGCAATTTTTTTATAGTACTTTTCAGATATCCTGTTAATTACAAGGCCTTTTATTAATTGGTTGTTATCCTCTTGCAAAAATCCTTTTATGAGTGGAACAATACTATATCCCATTCCATAGCCATCAATCAATAATATAATCGGGCAATTAAGCTTACTAGCTATTTCATATGCACAAGTTCTTTTAGTTGCCCCTATTCCATCATATAATCCCATCGCAGCTTCTATTACATTTATTTTACCTGCATTATCATTAAACACCCCTTTAAGCAAATCATCATCGCAGAAATACGAATCAAGATTTGTTGATGGAATTCCTAATATTTCTCTATGATACATAGGGTCAATATAATCAGGTCCACACTTAAAAGCATGGACCGACTTATCTTTCAACAGATTCAAAAGCCCTGTTACAAATGTAGTTTTTCCTTTGCCACTTCCAGTGGCCGCTATCATAAATGTACTATTCATATTTTTTTGCTGTAGGCCAACTATAACGTCTTCTCTTCAGACTACTGCCATCACATAAAGCCCCTCATTCATATCGGGAATCTCCGTATTAATCTCATATATTTTCTCTTCCTCAGAACCAAGATTATATCCAACATATATGTGTTTAGGATTTTCTAAGCTACTATTAAATTTAATCACGTCATCAGCCACCATTTTTACATCTGAAACCCCGGAACATATGGAAATAAATCCCCCTTCTTCTTTCAGAACATTCATATAGTTACACGCTTTTCCGTGAAGTGTTACGAAAGGATAATCACTATACTGTATATGAAGTTTTGAGGCAAAATATGAAACAGATGAGACACCTGGAATTATTTCTATATATATTTCACCATTATCCTTAAGCTTCTCATATACCCCTTTTGCACCACTACAAAGTCCCGTGTCTCCAGAAAATAAAACAACAATATTACCTGCTTTTACACTTTTTATTATTTCTGATACTTCCGCAGGCATATATTCAATGTAATACTGTGCATGTCTATTAATCCTCTGTGCGAATTCTATCATTCGCTTTGCACCAATAATGACTTCAGCGTGTTTTATCGCATCAAACGATTTTTTTGTAAGATATTTTTCATCACATATAGAAGCTGAAGCAAGATATATATGCTTTTTATATGATGGCTTACCTGTAATCAGGTTAACTGCATCATTAACTGAGATTACCCTTGATTCATCAAAGTCTTTTTCTATGACAATAGCTTTGATTCCACATGCAGTGCACGCATTTATTTTTTCTTTATATCCACCCCTGTCACCACTATTTTTTGTAACAAGAACTTTTACATCATATTGATTGATAAAGGCCTTATTCATTTCCTCTGTAAACGGGCCTTCCATTGCTATGACATTTTTTAATTTTATATCAAATCTTGATACTTCGTTAAGACTTTCAACAGATGGAAGAACACGAACAATAAGTCGGTCTTTTAATTCGTTTAAACAAAAACTTTTCAGTTCTTTTACACCCGTTGTAAGGAGTATATTTCCCTCCGGAAACATATTTAATGCTTTAACCGCTTCTTCATTTGATTTTACTTTTATAACAGTATTGTCATATACATCTGACTTTTCAATCGTGCGTGTTACCCTTATATATTTGTCTTGCGCGCAAGTTTCTTTACATGCCTTCTTAATATTCTCTGAAATAACAGTTGCATGAGGGTGAGTTGCATCAACAATATAATCTGGGACCTTTTCTTCAATTAATTTTTTTATTTCTTCACTATCAAGTCTGCCAACGTTTACATTTATATTTTCGTGACTACTCATAACCGTGTTGCCATATTCTGTTGCAACAAAAACATGGCACTTTTCTCCTGCCATCGAAAGTGCTTCCGATAGTTCCCTTCCTTCACTTGTTCCAGAAAATATAAAACACACACTCATACTTTATATCCTCTTCTTGTAACAAACTTATTATTCACACATACAGTATTGCTACTTCCAATAAAAACGGTTGAGAACATATCCGCTTTAAATTCCCTGAGCTCTTTAAGCGTCATTACTTCATAGCACTCATTTTCTCTCCCAATATTCTTTGCTACTGCACATACTCTGTCATGAGGAATTATATTCATTAAATAATCACACGCATTGCTTAAGCAGTCTGGTCGTTTATTACTTACCGGATTGTAAAGTACGATAACCAAATCTGCTTCTGCACATGCTCTTAATCTTTTGTATGTGTCTTCTTTATCTGTTAAATAATTACTCAGACTTATAACAGAAAAATCATTTCCAATACCAGCTCCGATTAACGAGGAGCCAGATATAGCTGCTGTAACTCCTGGAATTACTTTCACATCAACATTTTCATAATCCGATAAAAGCTCATATACCAGTCCCGCCATGCCATATATCACTGAATCACCAGAACAAATAAGACTTACATTGCTGTCTTTTGATGCTTCATCTAATGCCATTCTGCATCGCTCCTCTTCAGAACCCATGCCCGTGCTTATTTTCTTGATACCATCAAATTCCTCTGTCAGTAATGCTATATATTTAGTATAGCCTACAATAATATCTGATTCTTTTAGTGTTTCATATGCCAAAATTGTCATATGTTCTTTTGCGCCAGGGCCGATACCTACTACATTAAGGGTTCCCATTTATATTAAGCCTCTTTCTAACTTTTACTATTGATACTGTGATTCCACTTTCTACTTTTCGTTTAAGAATAAATTCTCCACTGCCACACAAATTTGCTCCATAGGCGGCAGCTCTTTGTGAAACATTAGACACACCTGTGATTTCTTTAACAAAATCCGATTCATCGAAGTCTCCAATTACACTTTCGAGTTCTTCTCTGGAATACGTCTCAAACATTACATTATACTCTTTACAGTAACTAATAATCGCTTCTTCAGATGCTTTTAGCTCTATAGAAGCCATTCTGTCAATTTCTTTATAACTTATATTTAATTCCTGTAATGTAGTATCTAATACCGTTTTGAATAAAGCTTTATCAATTGCCTTTCTGCACCCAACACCGATAATATATTTCTTTGGATTTAAAACTATAATATCCGCATCATTTTTATGCGAAATATTACAATGTGATGAGTTGTTCACTACATCCACATCATCATCCACATATACATTTATAGTTTCTCCATTTAAAAGTTTTGCATTTGCTATTTGAATTGATTCTTTATCACTAATAGTAAGCCTAGCCTCAGATGCTAAATAATCAATTGCCTCTAATCCATTAACATCAGTAGCTGTTGTTATTATGGCATTCGCACCTATTTTTTCAGCAATTAGCCTGGAAAGAGAATTTGCTCCACCTATATGTCCTGAAAGAATTGGAATTACATTATCTCCGTTTTCATCTATTACAACAACTGCGGGATCTGTGAGTTTTGAATTAACAAACGGTGCAATCTTTCTTACAGCAATTCCTGTAGCTCCAATAAATACATGAGCATTTTTTTGATGAAATATATCTTCTGTAATACAGTTATTTTCTATATCTTCAAATATGATTTTTTCACATCTGAACATATCACAATTTATCTTACAGATTTTTTCTGCAAGATCTTTACCCTTTTTAGAAAATGAATATATACCAACCATGTATGCCATTTATTTAGTTGCCTTTCTGTACTCTGTAGAGAAGTCCGCAGCATATAATCTGCTCTCGTCATAAGTAGTGGGATCAATAGAATCACCAATAATATAAATACAGGTTTTAGTAATTCCATTCTCTACCGTTGTTTTTTCAATTGTTCCAACAGTACATCTATATATTTTTTCATCATCCCAAGATACTTTTACACACACTGCAGCAGGAGTATTTTCTTCATATCCGCCTTCGATTAATTCCCTTTGTAATTCTTTTGATAGAGACGCTGATAAATATACCGCCATTGTAGCCTTATGTGATGCAAGGCTCTTGATTGACTCTTTCTCAGGTACAAGAGTTTTTCCAGACATCCTTGTAAGAATAAGTGTCTGTGATACATCTGGCAATGTGTACTCCACTTTAAGTGATGCAGCCGCACCAAACGCAGCGCTTACACCTGGTGTGACGTCATACTCAATTCCTTCTTTTGAAAGAATGTCCATCTGTTCCTTGATTGCCCCATACATCGATGGATCCCCTGTATGAAGTCTAACAATATATTTCCCTTCTTTTTCACTGTCCAATAAAACGGACATAACCTCCTCTAATGTCATATATGCAGAATCATATACTTTTGCATTTTTAACATTATAAGTAAGCAGTTCTTTATTTACTAACGAACCCGCATATACAATTACATCTGCATTTTCAATATGTTCTTTTCCTCTGACAGTAATCAGATCTTTTGCGCCACATCCGGCTCCTACAAAATGTATCATTAAAAACTCCTTGCAAGTTCTCCATAATTATTTTCATATAAGATCACATTTATTTCTGCTTTATTATCACAAGCATCAGATAAATGTCCAACCGTTCTATTAACGATTACAGACGATACTTCTTTTACAAAATCTATTTCACTTATCACATCTAGTGCTGCCGTAGTCGATACACATTCCATGATTCTGTTTTTTATTTCTGTAACTCTTGTATTTTCTATTTTCCCCTGATTATTATTTACAGCTTCCACGAATGCGTCTACCATAAATTCCATTCGCCTATCACCATACATTGAGTGTGTATTAAGTACACCTCCACTCACCTTTATCATCTTACCTATATGTGAGCAGAACAGTATTTTCCTAAACCCAGCATCTACTGCCATTTTTACACTGTCACCCGCAAAATTGCTGCATAAGACTATATCTTTATCAGAGACATTCATTTTATTTGTTAAAAAAGTTACACCATAATTTCCCGGAACAATGATGCATGTTTTCTTTCCTTCTGAGTATTGCATGTTGATATCTAATTTTATTGTCTCAACAAGTGCTTCCGTACTCATTGGTTTGACAATACCTGTTGTTCCGATTATGGATATTCCACCTTCAATCCCCATATGCGGGTTAAAAGTTTTTTCAGCTATCTCACAACCCTTTGGGACAGAAATGGTAACTTCCACACCGTAATCAATATCATTATTTTCAAGAAGTTCTTCTACAACTTCAGTAATCATTTTTCTAGGCGTTGAATTAATTGCATATTCACCAACCGGCTGATCAAGACCTGGCCTTGTAACTTTACCAACTCCTTCACCACCTTTAATGGTTATTCGCCTTTGACCTTCTACAAACGTAACAAATGAAACTATCTCAAGAGAATTTGTTATATCAGGATCATCGCCCGATTCCTTTATTACAGATGCTGATGCATAATCTCCAATTGAGAGTTTACCCTTATACAATTTAGCTATAGCTGCATTACATATTTGGGGACTATATATATCTGACGATGGGGTTATTATCTTTATTTCATTTATTTTTTTACCAGAAATAAGCATCATAAGTGCAGCCTTCGTTGCGGCTGCAGCACAACTGCCTGTTGTAAAACCATTTTTTATTTTTTTGTCATTACTACATTCCATATACGATTGCATTTATAATTGCAGCTGCTACATTGCTGCCACCTTTATTTCCCCAGTTTATAATATGAGGGATTTTACTATTTCTAAAAAGTTCTTTTGAATATTCCACATTAACAAAGCCCACTGGAACACCAATTATAAACGCTGGATTCATCTGCCTTTTTTTAATTAGCTCATCTAATTCAATAAGTGCTGTTGGAGCATTTCCAACGGAATATATAACAGGTCCACTTATTAATGATGCTCTTTCCACACTAACCGATGCTCTCGTTACATTTCTTTCTTTTGCTTCTCTTGCAACATCTTCATCAGACATAAAACACTTTATTCTTACACCATATTGCTCTAGTCGCTTTTTGTTAATTCCAGCAAGGGTCATATTCGTGTCTGTTACTATAGTTGCTGCATTTTCTATAAGATTACGCATAGTATCGATTGCACCATCACTTATTGTAAGCGTCTCCGCAAAAGAAAAATCCGCTGTTGTATGAATAACTCTCTTTATAATGGGAGCTTCTTTTTCTGGTAATACTATCCCCATCTCATCAAGCTTCTCAGATATTATTCTAAAGCTTTCTGCCTCAATTTCCTGAGGTGATACTCTCATAAATTCTGCTGCCATTCTTACCTCTTGTTCATATTTCTATTTATGTTGATTGTATATTTCCTTTATCTCATTTATAAGAATGAGGTTCTCATTATGAGACTTTATTGCTACTCTAAAGTATCCTTTTGAAAGCCCATAATAATCGCTACAATCTCTTATCAAAATCCCTCTACTCATAAGTTTCTCTTTAAGATCAGGCTTTCCCTTAAACAAAATATAAATACTGTTAGAAGGACATACTTTAATTCCAATCTGTTCAAGCTCGTTAATGACAAATTTACGCTCACGTTTGACAAGATCAGCTTCATATTTAATTCCTTCTTCAATACACGCAATTCCTGTCATTATGGCCGGGACAGAAATATTCCACTCTGGAAGACTTAATAATATTTTTCTATTTATTTCTCTATTGGAGCATACAATATATCCGAGCCTTATGCCTGGTACTCTGAATGTCTTTGTAAAACTTCTTAATACAATCAGATTATCATAATATGTTGGGGTTTTAATTATCTCCTCCACCATAGACTGACTACTATCATCAGATAAATTAATAAAACATTCATCTAATAAAAGGAATCCTTCACTCGCCTTTACTCGATCGTATATTTCCCTTAGCTCATCCTTAGTAAATTGAATACCCTCCGGATTTGAAGGTGAGGCTATAAAGAACATTGACTTATTAGTATGAACTGCAACATATTCCTCGCTTCCATCGCTAACTTCGCCTTGCGGACTTATATGGCATATATTTGATATTTCAAATGATTTTAATGCTCTTTCATAACCGGAAAAGGCTGGTTCAAATATTACACCAGTATCAGGATTTATAGCTCTTACAGCCGCCATTATTCCTTCTGATGCACCACTTGTGAGAACAATGCAATCCCTTTCTATGCCAAGGACATTGGACAATTTTTCATATAATTCATTACATGAATAGTCAGGATACGTATCAATTACTTGTGAAGAATTCACTACCGCATTTTTTATTTTTTCAGACTGAACGCATGGATTGAGATTCACTGAAAAATCATATTTTATTTTGCAACTATAAATATCACCGCCGTGCATATTACCTCACATAATAATGATGTCATATATAAAAGCTTATGACTTCTATAAACATCTAATCTATTTATGTTATTAACTGGATCACCAATAAATGGCTTTTCAACCCAGCTTCCAAAATAAAAAGCCCCTCCTGCGAGTTTCAATCCCATCGCCCCCGCATATGCAGATTCTGACTGTGCACTATTTGGACTTTTATGATTTCGTTTATCTCTATTCCATATTTTGTATGCATTTTTGCCATCAAAATTCGTAAGTAAAAATGCTGATATTATAATTAATAAAGCACATATTCTACTAGGAATATAGTTTAAAATATCATCTAATTTTGCAGCATAAAATCCAAAGTTTTTATACCTATCATTCTTATAACCAACCATTGAATCCATCGTATTACAGGCTTTATAGAAAAGTCCAAGTGTTGCACCACCAATTGCTAAATATAATAACGGAGCAACAACACCATCAGATGTATTCTCTGCAACAGTCTCTACCGTAGCCTTTATAACCTGTTCCTCAGTCAACTTTTCAGTATCTCTTCCAACTATCATCGAAAGACTTTTTCTAGATGCTTCTATCCCGTCTTTATAGAGGCTCCTGATTACCTCTCCACTCTCTACAGCAAGACTCCTTGTTGCCAAACAGTAAAATACAAAAACACTCTCTACTAACATCCCTAGAGTATTACTTAAACAATAGCTACAAATAGTTATAAAAGCAGTAATAAATACTACTGGAATAGTCACAGCAAACACGAGGTATAGTCCAGAGGTTTTTTTATCCTTATATATTTTCTTTTCAACAAACGAAATCCATTTACCAATTAATCTTATTGGGTGTGGCATTTCATGTGGATCACCTACAATTAAATCAAGAACATATCCTATTATTAAGGCTAACCCGTGATATCTCAATATTTCCATTATTATCCGTATAAGCTATTTCAGCCTCAACTCCATCTCCATTCTTTACCATATAATTGTAATATTCACCGTCTAAACATAATGAGGATATCATCATTATGGTCCCTCCATGTGCAACAATTGTGGCATCTTCTCCCTTTGAGAGATTTATTACTTTTTTAAGCCCATTAATAGTTCTATTCTTAAAGGACTCCATAGATTCAGGTAAAGTTATTCCTAGTAAATTAGCAGGCACTAAACCACCATATAAAGAATCTATTTCATCCTTTTCAATTCCTCTTGATTCATCAATCCATTTTCTATAATAAGCATCGTCTTTTAACTCATTATAATTTTTCCCTTCAAAGCTACCAAAGTCCATTTCCCTAAATTCATCTATTATATTTACTGACGCATTAGGATAAATAATTCTCGATGTCTCCATCGCCCTTTTCATAGGACTCACAAACACCCTGTCCGTTTTTTTGTACACAGACTTTTTCACGTTATCCTCAATTTCTTTAATGCCTACATCAGAAAGTGATTCGTCTGTTGAGCCTATGTAACAGTGCTTTTCATTAAGAGGAGTTTTTCCATGTCGTATAATATTTATTTTAACTGTACTTTCATTCCGCATACTATTCGATATACTTCCTCTGCCTCTTCTGCAAAATACACTGACACGCGCCCTGTAGCTTCCCTGAAATCGTTATCCGCCTTATTTACTGGTATTACACCAGACCCTACCTCAGCAATAATTAGAACCTCCGGATTATGCTTATCTACTAGTTTCTTAATCATACTCTCTATTTGTAACGCTTCCGTGCCCTGATAAGCCAAAATTCTTATATATTCCTGAATGTTATACCAGACTTTTTTGTCTGCATAATTAATCTGTCTATTAACATATTCAGGAGAATTTACCTTGTTAAAATCAAAGTAATCTTCCTCAGAATACCTACCCATTTCCAAAGCTCGCCTTAGTTTTCCCTGATACTTTCCACCTGTAATAAGAATCATACTACCACCTCAAAAAAAAGATACTAAAACCGCTACAGCCAGTAAAATTAGTTCCATAACACACAAATAATACCCTGAAGTATCACCTGTAATACCATCTAATTCTTTAAGACTTTTTTTCTTATATACGAAATATCCACATATGGATATAACACACGAAATAATACCATTTATAGGCCTATATTTAATGAACACGAAAAACAGTATAATGAACATCGTAACAAGAAAATATAATACTGTTTTTTCGCTGCTTTTATCTTTAACACTACTGATCATTCCGGTATCTTTAGCACTCTTAATCGTAACTACTGATATACCACTCATAATTCTTGAAATAACAAAACCTAGACAAAATGGAATGATAGATTTTTCTGTGATTTCACTTAGTAAGCCAATATACAAAATACCATATACAAGCAGGCTTATTACCGCAAAAGCACCAATATGAGGGTCCTTCATAATGGCTAATTTCTTTTCTCTATCTCCATACGAATTAAATGCATCTGATACATCCATAAATCCATCGATGTGAATTCCACCAGTAATGATTACAGGAAATACTGTCAATAAAGCAACCCTTAATATGTTGTTAAATCCAGCGTAACTACATCCATAAAAAACAAAAAATTCAATTAGTCCTATTACAAGACCCACCAATGGAAAGAATATGAATACATATCTCATATCATCGGAATCAAGATCTGTTACAGGCATTTTTATTTTTGAATATATTGAAAAACACGCTAATAATGATTTAAAAATTCTCATAAATTCTCTCTGCTATATTTTACAGTTTAATACTCTATAGAAAACCCATCTACCACTTCAATAAATCTGTCACATTCCTTTGTTAGGTTACTGTTAACTATTGCAAGAAGCTGAAGATAGCTTTCCGTCCATTCATCATAGATTACTCCGTCATCGAATAAATTATTCGTTACTATTACTAACTCGTATGCGCTTTCTTTAAGCTTCATTACCTGAGTCACAATGTTTTCAGCCATCTCATATATTTCATTTGCCGAAGCAGTTTCTGTTCCTTTTTTCTTGAAATAAATATTTGAACAATATGTAGACATACACTCAATTAGAACTGTTTTATTTCTTACACTAAAAGCATGAGTCACAAGTCTAAAAGGTTCTTCTATAGTGTAAAACCCTTTTCCTTCCCTTGCTTCTCTATGTTTCCTAATTCTTCTTTTTGCCTCTTCAGAATTGCTTTCCATTGTGGCTATATATACTAAAGAGGTCCCTCTTTTTTTTGCAATGTCTACAGCCATATCTTCAGCAATTTTTGATTTTCCTGATGCAGATCCCGCATAAATAATAATCATTTAAACCTCTTGTAATTATCTGTATTAATATCTTTAAACTGCGTATTGCCTTCATAAACTGACAAAGCACACCTAGCCGCTGATAAAAAAATACAAGTTCCTGTTCCCTCTCCAAGAGCCATATCAGCACTGATGACTGGCTTCGCATCAAACTCATCAAGGATATATTTCATTCCTCGTTCCCTACCTCTATGAGAGAACACTATAATATCCTTAACCCTTTTGTCACACTCATATGCAAAAAGCGCAGCAACTCCTGTAATAAAACCATCTGATATGACCGGGATTCCCTGATTACACGACTCTAGTATTGCACCTACAAGAGCCGCTATATCCAAACCTC
This sequence comes from Lachnospiraceae bacterium, assembly GCA_030523345.1. Classification (GTDB taxonomy): domain Bacteria; phylum Bacillota; class Clostridia; order Lachnospirales; family Lachnospiraceae; genus UBA2868. The sequence continues at coordinate 8,102 of JAUNIR010000012.1, read as the reverse complement.
CCACCGTTCTTAATATTTCCATTGGTAACATATTGTGAAGGTTATACTTTATGATCGCCTCGTCAACAACGTTTATTTTTTTCTTAAGCCCACTATCAGAAAGACCTGCACCTTTAGAGCATACGTTTTTACCATAAAGCTTTTTAATACCTGCAAGGCATGCCGCAGATGTTGTCGTATTACCTATACCCATTTCACCAAGTGCCAACACCTTACAGCCTGATTCCTTTAGGCTAACTACCATCTCTCGTCCAACATTAATTGCCTTTTCAAATTCATCTTCTGTCATTGCTGGCTTCTTTAAAAAATTCGCTGTCCCATTTATTACACAGTAATCTAAAACACCTTCTATTTCCCCTTTGTGTTTTATTCCAACATTTACTGACACTACATTCATATGTGCAGCTTTAGCCATATGAGATACCGTAGATATACCTTTGCCTAACGCCTTTGCTACCTCATATGTAACTTCGCTATCCGACTGAGATATCCCTTCTTCTGTAACTCCATTGTCTGATATAAAAATCAAAAGAGTAGCAGGATCCAAAAATATGCTTTCACTCCCCTGCACTGCACCAATTTTAGATAGGACGTTTTCAAACTCACCAAGTCCATCTATTGGCTTAGCAAGATTATCCCAATTATTTTTTATTTTTAAATATGTATTACTTGTACTCATTTTACTTTAAATTATAATTTCATACCCATAATTTCAAATAATTTTTTAATATCAACAGACTCTTTTATGGTCGCTGCTGCCAAATCATAGTCCTCGTCCTTTTTTTGACTGTAGTCGATAATTTGTTCAACATATTCTTTTCTTAATCCAAGTCCTGTCATCAGTCCTCTTGTTACATCTGAACTATCAAATATTCCATGGATGTAAGTTCCAAATACGTTTCCATTTGTCACCACATCTCTAGTAACACCACTATGTATTTCATATCCTCTATAATGAGTATCATTAAGACATGCAAAAAATCCTTCTTCTATCTTAAATACCCCTTCCACTTCCCTGAGTGTTTTTTCAGGATATATAACTGTATCCTGATTAATAAGCTTTAATCCCTCTCCATATTCTTTTCCTTCTATGAGATTAGGATCACTTATGCAATTACCAAGTATCTGATTTCCGCCACATATTCCAATAACAGGGACTTCATCTGCAATGCTTATAATGTACTTGTCCAAACCTTTATCCTTAAGCCAATCTAAATCACTTATTGTACTTTTGCTTCCAGGAATTATTATTAAATCAGGCTGTGTTTCGTCTTTATCTGGTACTTTATTTATGTACTTAACACATACACCCTCTATTAGCTTAAGCGGATTAAAATCCGTAAAATTTGACATATATGGAAGTCTTACAATATATATTTTCTTTTCATACTCATTAAGACAGTCAGTATCTTTAATAAGATTGACAGTAACTGAATCTTCCTCATCTATTCTAGCCTTACAATATGGAACTACACCTATAACGTCTTTTTTTGTTCTATTAGTAAGCATTTCTATGCCAGGCTTTAAAAGTGTAACATCCCCTCTGAACTTATTAATAATAAGACCTTTTACATAGTCTTTTTCATAATCATCAAGCCATTCAAGCGTACCTAATAATTGGGCAAATACTCCACCCAAATCTATATCTCCAACAAGTAATACAGGAATGTCTAACATCTTGGCAAGTCCCATATTTACAATATCGTTAGCCTTAAGATTAATTTCCGCTGGGCTTCCTGCACCTTCTACAATTATCACATCATATTCTTTTTCTAGTGAGTTGAAGGCGTCTTTTATAACAGGAACTAGGCTTACTTTATAGTCATAGTATTCCTTGGCACTCATATTTCCTACTGGCTTTCCCATCACAATAACCTGAGACCCAATGTCAGAATTCGGCTTAAGAAGAACTGGATTCATTCTCACATCGGGTGTAGTTCTGGCAGCTTCAGCCTGTACAATCTGAGCTCTCCCCATTTCATAACCATCAAAGGTTACACCAGAATTAAGCGCCATGTTCTGTGATTTAAATGGGGCAACCTTATATCCCAAATCACTGAACAAACGACATAATCCTGTAACTATAAAGCTTTTGCCGGCACTAGACATAGTGCCCTGTATCATCAGTTTGTATGCCATATAATTCCTAATCCTGTTTTTTCATCAAAGTCTCCAGAATAAATTCCAAATAAGTCTTTTATATATCCATCTTTAAAAATATCATCAGCACTTCCAATTTTGTCTATTCGATCATCTTTAATGCAAATAAGCTTATCTGATATTTGTTTTGCCATATCAAGTTCATGTAGTGACATAAGAACACTAAATCCAAGAGTTCTCGACAGCTCCTTTAGCGTTTTCAGAAATTCTAATTTATACTTAACGTCAAGAAACGATGTTGGTTCATCTAATATTAAAAGTTTAGGTCTCTGACAAATTGCTCTTGCTAAAAGTACTCTTTGTTTCTGCCCATCAGATATTTTTAAAAAACTTTTATCTGCCAGGTCCAATGTATCTGTTAACATCATTGCCTCATTTACAATTTCTTTGTCCTCTGATGACAGAGATCCGAAGCTGTTTGTATAGGGATATCTTCCAAGTGATATCATTTCCTCACATGTATAGTTAGCACCTGTTTTTTCTGTTAACACTGTAGCTATAAGCCTTGATTTTTCAGAAAAACTTATGTCTGAAAAATCCTTATCATTAAGGAATATCGAACCACTAACAGAGCTTATAAGTCCGCTGACAGTTTTTAAAAGCGTTGTTTTTCCAGCACCGTTGGGACCTATTAATACAGCTATTTCACCCTCTGAAATATCTATGTTTATATCCCTAACTATTATACTGTCATAACCAATATTTAAGTTTTTAGTAGATAAAATACTCATCGAATTATGCCCTCTGTTTTTTTATAAGCATATATATAACAACAGGTGAACCAAATATTGCAGTTATTGTACTTATACTTAATTCTGTTGGTGCAAATAAAGTTCTTGAAATAACATCGCATACACATGTAAATGCTGCCCCACCTAAAAAGCAAGCAGGAATAATAAATATTGGCCTTTCTGTTTTAAGTATCTTTCTGATTAGATGTGGAACTGCAATTCCAACAAATGAAACCGGTCCTGCAAATGCAGTAACTGTCGCTGATAATAAACTTGAAAGCACTACTAATACCACCTTAAAAAGTGATATATTAACACCTACGCTTTTAGCATAATTTTCCGACACTAAAAATGCAGACATTGGCTTTGATATAGAAAAAACAAATATAACAGAAATACTAATTATTAAAGACATAATTAGTGACTGCGTTAATGTAATCCCCGATAAGCTGCCTCGAGACCAGTTGTGAAGGTTTACTATGTCTGAATCATCTGCAAATGCTATTAGCAGGTCACATATTGCTGTACAAATATATCCAATCATCACACCACATACTAATAACATAGACATACTCTTCACATACCTTGAGACAATCAATACAAATCCCATTGAAATCATTGCCCCTGTAAATGCGACAATTACCATTGTTACACTATTTAATACATTTATTCTTCCTGCCAGTACAATGAGCAGTACAGCAACAGAAAGCTTTGCCCCCGAAGATATTCCTAATAGATACGGTCCTGCAATAGGATTATGAAAAAAAGTCTGAAGACAGTACCCTGCGATAGCAAGCGCTCCTCCTGCAAATATTGCAGCTATCATTCTTGGAATTCTTAAATCAAATACGATGCTATTACTAACTGTTCCTTTTGTAAAAATATCGGTTAACGATATCGATACAGAACCTGCAAGAACACATACAATCCCCGCAAGAAACAGCACAATAATTAAGCAAATGTATGCAATTGTAAGTCGTCGTTTTTTATTCATATTTCTATTTTAACTTATATAAGTATTTTACAGGTTCTTCTCCTTTAATTATTCTACTGAAATCACCTGCAATTTCTGGAAGTTCCATGCTTTTTACATATATATCTTGGTTTGTTGCATATATATTTCCATTTTTATATGCTTTTGTATTTTTTAAAACTTCATATTTTGAAACAAGATCATCAAGTCCAGATAATGGACCGCTAATAGTTGTATTATAAATTAAGTAATCACAGTCTGATGCTATATCAAAAAAGGATTCCTTTTGAATAGACATTGTTCCCGTCCCCTTATATTCGCTCAATCCGCTAAAAGCATAATTTGCGCCTGAGGCCTCTATAAGCTTTGCAATGTAGTCTTCATTTTTTCTAATCACTACAGCTCCTGCATTTGTAATATAGAAATACGCTAATTTTTCTTTCGCATATTCACTTATATCATTATTTTGTGTAACACTGAGTAACTCTCTCTCTTTTTCCGAAAAAATATTGTCCGCAATTTCTTCCTTATTAGTTAATACACCATAGAATTTAATCCATTCCATTCTACCAAGAGGCGTGCTTTCCTTACTTGAATAATCTATTATTGTTTTTATATTTAGCTTTTCGAACTGATTAAGAACTTCCATACTATGAAGTATCATTGTATTTTCTATTTCAATATTAAATCATCAATATAAAATAATCTAATAGTCTGGTGCCGAATATTTTCCCGCATATTTTATTGTTCCGTCATCTATCTTTTTTTCAAGAAAAGCATCATCTGTATCATTTTTCTTAAGGGAAGTAAATTTAATACACGACATACTATCAAGGGTCGAAAAATAATTATATGAAGCTGAACCTACAACACAAACATTATCAATTGGTATCTTTATGACTGTGATACTATTAGGTAAATCACTTGGAACATCATTATCATTTTTTGAAAGACAATAATGATCTGTACCACTTACTGTAAGTATTGTGTATTTATTATCATAATAACTTACAGCAAATTGTTCCGCGTATTTTCGCTCCAGCTTTCCAGTAACTGTATGTTTTTCTTTCCATTCTACGATGTCCTCTTGAACTGGTTTCTTGTCTTTGTCCAAAAAATCATTTTCAAAATCTAATACATCAGCTTTGTAATCACTCTCTGATGATAATTTTATTGTATATTCGATTTCATGAGGTTTACTCATAGCGACGGTATCTGCAATTACATTTATGTCACAATCAAATTTCTCAACTGGAATTTCAAATACTGAATTTCCTGATTCGTTTACTGGATATATTTTTTCTCCATCTACAATCATATAATCATAATTTGAACTACTCCATTCGATTGTGGCTATGATTTTCCCGTCTGTAACTACAGCCTTTGCTGGAGATTTAATGGTTGCTTTTCCTGTTCCTCCAACAAGAGATGCACCTACTTCATACTCCCCATCCGATATGATATCTTTGCCACTATTATTTTCGACATTTTCCGAAGCCTTTTCAGTATTGTCATTTGTATAATTTGCAGTTATCTCTTGATTTTTGCATCCAGTAAGCATAATAAGCACCGTCAATAATATGACGGTGCTTATAAGTATTTTTCTTTTTTCTAGATATTTTTTTAACATAAATATTAAGTTACTATTCTTACTGTACTTTTTTCACATCTGATACAATAACTTTATGGTCATACCATTTATTCTTTTTGCCAACTAATGCGAGGTCAAATTCTTCATCAATTGCCTTGACTGGAATTATAAAGGAATTAACTTCCTCCTCTGTTCCATCATCATATGTTACTTTAACTGTATCATGGTCTATCCAGTTCTTTTCATCATTCTCGGCATCCTTAGCAAGTCCAGCATAAAGATTTAAAATACCATCACCAGATAATACTATTTTCATTGTCATCTGACCATCTTTTACGGTAAGTGTTCCTTCACCGTTCATTGTCTCATTAATATGAAACATGCTTGAGTCTGTGTCAAATTTAGCAATGTATTCACCATCTTCGAGTTCTGAAATGTCACTCGCTGAAGCGTCTTCAATAACAAAGTTTGCTGCTGCCAATGCATCATTGATGTGATCAACATACAAGCTCTGAACTCCTTCAATACGTCCAAGTCCTGATATCTGACAATCGATATTTTCAAATACACCCTTTGCTTCAAAAAGTGACTTCCACGAGTCATCATCATCGCCTGCCATATCGTTATTTGCATGGTCTCCTGCTACAACCATAAGCGGACGTAATACGATATTCTTATATCCTGCTTCACTAATTTTTTCGATTACTGCCTCTACTTCTGTCTCTTCTGGTTCGCCCTCAACAGTTCCAATAAATGCGTTTGAATACTTTAAATCATTCATTACTGTATTCATCTGTGAATATGTAACTTTAGCTTTATGAGATGTACCATGACCTAAGAATACAAACGCTGTTGAAGCTTCTTCTGCCGCATCAACATCTTCAAAACCAGCTTCCTTAATTGCTGCGGCTACCACTTCATCTGCTACAGTTTCTTTATCTGTATTTGTTACTTTCTCATCGGCCCCAACCTCTCCAAGAAGTGGTTCTGATACTACAACTGTTTCAAATTTATCTGCATACTTTTCAACAGATTCCATAAGTTCATCATACTCAGCACCATGCATTAAGTGTGTTGGCTGAACTACAAGGTTTTTTACGCCATTATTCACAGCTCTTTCAAGAGCCTGATCAACATTATCAATCTTCTCTCCATCCCTTGCCTGGACATGGTTAATTATAATCTGTGCAGTGAATGCTCTTCTTACTGAAAAGCTAGGGAATGCCTCTGCAATTGCCTTTTCGATTCCACCAATATCCTTAGCACGGCTATCGTTAAATGAAGTACCGAAACTAACTACAAGAATCTCATTCTCTCCTATCTCATCAGAATTTAATGGATCATCTAATGATGCATCGCCTGTATCTCTTCCAAAATAGTCAGGATCAGCATTTTCGCCTTCTACAAGTTCCTTCTGAGCGTCTGTCAAAGCATCCCAAGCTTTTTTCGCTTCCTCACACTGTGCATCTGTTTCATCTGTTCTTGTCTGAACATAAATTGCATCAATAAGTTCTGCAACGTGAGCCGCTGCTTCTTCATCTGAAATTTCTTCTGTAGTCTCCTCTACTACTTCTTCAGTTTCATCTTCAACTTTTTCTTCTGTTGTCTGTGGCTGACTTTCTACGGCAGATGTGTTAGCGCCGCATGCTGTTAATGCTACTGATAATGAAGCTACAAGTAGCATTGCTAATAGATTTTTTTTCATTTTTTCCTCCTATTGTTCGTAATGTATTTTCATACATCGTGGGACTCTAACCCACATTAATAAAATAAGAGGTCGCGCAAATAAATGCCCTGTATATCAGGACAAGTTGTATGTACGACCAGATCTCGTGGCCCGAGCCTCAACGACCCGACTAGGCTATACATTTTAGAATGTATACATGCCCACGTAAGGCAGGTTTCCTGACTTAGAATCAACATTTTATACCGTCTTCCCATATATGATATCCTTATATCATTTCATAGTGACTTGTGGTATAAAACTCCTCATTTACAGTGACGGGCTCGTTCAGGATTTGCACCTGATTCCCTTTTAACTAAAGCATATTTGTTATCTTTAGCACCTTACAAGCTACGCATACTATAATACAAAAATTTTGCTTTTTTTACAAGAATTGCTTACATAAAAAACGCCCTGGACAATGCCCAGGGCGCTCAATTTAGAATTCAAATCTTACTTAAAAGGATTCTCTTCTGGATATGGAACTGATGCTGGTCTGTTGTAACCAATTTCATCAACTTCAACACCAATGTACTTGAATACTTCGTAAAGAGCCTTTCCATAGTGACCAAATGCAACTGCACCATGATGTGGGAAATTCTTCTCGATTAAGAAGTAACGATAGAAACGTCCCATTTCCTTAATAGCGAATACACCGATACCACCAAATGACTGTGTAGCAACAGGAAGAACTTCACCTTCTGCAAGGTATGCACGAAGAATGTTATCAGCTGTTGACTGAAGTCTGAAGAATGTGATGTCACCAGGAGCGATATCTCCTTCAAGTGTTCCCTGTGTAACTTCTACAGGAAGGTTTCTAGCCATGATCTTCTGGTACTTCATTTCGAAGTTAGCAAGCTTCTTTGAGCATGTATTTCCACAGTGGAATCCCATGAATGTATCTGTAAGCTTGTAATCGAACTT